>JBJKRB010000111.1:0-80785 GCA_046704885.1 Thermoanaerobaculia bacterium
ATATCCCGATGAACCTCATCAAGGAGAACGTCGACCGCGAGATGGAGCTCTGCCACGAGGCCCCGTTCTACACCCTGGGTCCCCTGGTCACCGACATCGCTCCCGGCTACGACCACATCACCTCGGCAATCGGCGCCGCCATGATCGGCTGGTTCGGGACCGCGATGCTGTGCTACGTGACCCCCAAGGAGCACCTCGGCCTGCCCGACAAGGAGGACGTCAAGCAGGGCCTGATCGCCTACCGCATCGCGGCCCACGCGGCCGACGTCGCCAAGGGGCACCCAGGGGCTCGCGAGTGGGATGACGCTCTCTCCAAGGCCCGCTTCGAGTTCCGCTGGGACGACCAGTTCGGCCTGGCGCTCGATCCCGAGACGGCGCGCGCCTACCACGACGCGACTCTCCCCCAGGAGCCCGCCAAGGTCGCGCACTTCTGCTCGATGTGCGGCCCCAAGTTCTGCTCGATGGAGATCACGCAGCAACTGCGCGACTTCGCGCGCGAGCGTGGCCTCGAGGTTTCGACCGCGGTCGAGGAGGGCTTGGCCGAGAAGGCTCGCCAGTACCGCGAGGAACGGTTGGCCAAACAGAGCGCGAGCGCAGAGATCGCTTCGTAGAGCAAATGCAGGTCTCGATGCTCGAGTTGACCGGGCCTGGCGCCGCAGGTAAACTCTCGCTCAGTATTAGAGAAGGTTTCCGGTGTCTGGCAGACGCCTCCGCGCAACTGGGGGAGAAAACCCCGCGCGGAGAGCGACTGGATTCTTCGAGAAAGAGGGGTACCCATGAAACGCATGGCGTCGGTAATCAAGAGTGTAACAACGCTCGTGGCTCTGAGCTGGCTCCTGGCCCCCGTGGCGGCGCTCGCACAGACCTCCAGCAACTCACCCCGGATCGCTATCCCCACGCTAGACGGCGCGGGCCTGGCGAGCCTGGCTGGGGTCCTCTCAATTGGAGGAGCCTGGTTGCTGTCGAAGCGTCGCCCTAGGAAGTAGCGCGGGCGATGACGGCGCTGGGGCGCTGGCGAAGCCATCGGTTGGCGGCGCTGCTCCTCCTGCTCGGTATCTTACTGATCGCGGGTGACGCTTGGCGCTGGTGGAGCTGGCACCAAGCGCACGTCGACCGGGGTTCCTACCGCCCTCGGACCGACTGGAACGCCCCCTACGGCGGCGGCATTCATCTCTCCGGCTACGCCTTCCGCGACCTCAATCGCGACGGACGGCTCGATCTCGGCGACCGGCCGATGGCGTGGATCGCCTTTCAAGTGACGGGGCCGGACGGTAAACGTTCCCTGGTGCGAACCAACCTGACCGGGTTCGCCAACTTCGAGACGTCGCTGCGCCAATCGGACGCGGTGATCCGCCGGCCCGGCGATTACACCTTCCGAGCCCTGGTGCCACCGGGTTGGCGGGTGACCACGGCCAACGCGGTCCAGCGAGTGCACCTCGAGATCCTTCACGGCGCACCGGCCGACCTCGTGGCGAAGGTCCCACCGGCACCGGTCGGGCTGGCGCCAAGCCTCACGTTGGCGGGCCGTTGCACCGTACGAGGTCCCGACGGCTCTCTGGTTGCGACAGCCGCGGCAGAGATCGTGGCGAACGGCCCGCAGGGGCAGCACGTCTCGGCTCGCGTCCAATCGGATGGCCGATTCGAGATTCCAGTGAGCCCGGGGACCTGGCAACTCATGGTGAGCGGCCCCAGCGGAGCGGCAACATTACGTCGCGAGGTCAGCGTACGAGACGCTCCGGTCTACGTCGCCGGTCTAGTGCTCGGCGAGACCAGTCCGCCGCCCGCCGGTCAGCTGCGGCGGTTTGACTTCGAGTCCGTGACGCCGCTGCCCATCGCCAGGATTCCCTCGGGTGAGGCGGGGCTCGACTGGGACTACCTCAACGCCATCGACGTGATCACCGCCGGCGAAGGCTACGTCAACACTCTCGCCTCCGGGCGTTACGTCGGCTACAGCTGCTCGGGCTACCCGGTTACCATCTCCCGCCCGGGAGGCTTCGACTTCTATGGCGCCTATGTTGGCGCCGGGTTGCCAGAAGCCGAGGGCGAGACGTTGCACGCCGAGGCCTTTCGCGGCAAGCGGCTGGTCGCTTCCGACAACCTCGTGCTCTCCGCGCTCGGTCCGGTGTGGCTCGACGCCGACTACCGCGACGTCGATCGCGTGGTCCTCCGCACCCGCCGCTACTGGCAGTTCGCCATCGATGACCTCGTCTACTCCACCCGCGAGGGCGTCGCCGCGATCGCTCCCGCGCCGCGCTCACCCCAGTAGAGCGCAGCCGGGGAGAACGCGCACCAGCGCACCCCCTGATTCTCTTGCCTTCCCAGGAGCCGATTTGACAGGGTCGTCTGCACGGGCCTAGAGTGAATCTGTCAACGAAAGGAGGTCTGATGGAGACACCACCCGGCAACGAAGACCCTCGAGGGGGGTCGGGCCGCGCGCTGGATCTCCCCGAGGGTGACTCCGACCACTCCGGTGGGTCGGCCACCCGAATCCCGAGCCTCGGCTAGACGCCAGGCGGGACCTGAGTCCTAAAGACTCGAGCAAGACCTCTGGAGTGAAACTCGCCGGCGACGGCGAGAAAAAGGCCGGGCGATGACCCGGCCTTTTACCATGCGCGACCTAGCCCCACACGTCCTTCGCCCGGCACGTCGCGCGCTAACCGTAGGGTCCCAAATCATGTCGCGACTGGGGCACCGAAGGCGATGAGCGGTGCCCTCCTCGCCGGCCTCGCCGCCGGCTTCGTTCTCGGCCTGCTGGGAGCCGGAGGGACCATCGTCGGTCTTCCGTTCCTTCTCTATCTCACGACCCTCGGTCCTCATCGGATTCTCGGCACCAACGCCTTGGGGGTGAGCTTTGCCGCCATCGCCCTGCTCGGAGTTCGCGTCTGGCGGCGCCGCCTGCCGCTCATTCCTGGCCTCGTCTTCACCGCGCCCGGCCTCCTCGGCATTTACCTGGGTGGCCGTCTGGGGCTCATGTTCCCGGGTCAACGGCTCATCTTCCTTCTCGGCTTCCTGGTCTTCGGAGTTTCGGGATGGATGTTCTACCTGAGCACCCGACCTTCGGCCCCGCGAGAGCGGCGGACCTTCCGGCTTCTCGCACCGATGCCAGCCCGGCGCCTCGCGCTGCTCGCGCCGGTTGCATTTCTGGTCGGAGGCGTTGCCGGGTTCTTTGCCATCGGGGGAGGATTTCTGATCGTCCCCGCTCTGATGATCGTCGGTGGTCTCGAGCTCGCCGAGGCGGCCGCCGCTGCGCTCGCGCCGATCGCCGCCTTCGCTCTCCTGGTCGGCGCTCAATACGCCGCTTCCGGCCAGGCCACCCTCCGCCTCGCGATTCTGATGGGCATCACCGGCCTCGCAGGCGGGATCGCGGGCATCGCGATCGCCGACCGGCTACCCAAGAAGCGCCTGCAGCAAGCCTTCGCCGTTCTCCTCCTCGCGATCGCGATCTACATGGTGGCCCGCTGATTGCGCTGGTCACGGTTTCGGCCGCTCTCGACCAGCCAGCACGAAACCACGATCAAGAGGCCGGAGAAGACGTCGAGCGCCGCGACGGCGGCGACGACACAGACGAGAAAGAGGCGAAGGAGATCGTGATCACGCAGCCAGGTGGTGAGCGGCCGGACGATCCCGAGCGTCCCGTAGAGGAGGATGACCCAGGCGACGGCGGCCAAGACCCAGAATCGCGCCTCGCGCTGGCGGGAAGCAAGGCCTGTGAGCGATTGGCGAGCGGTACCGACGTCCGCCCCCTCCCTCTTGTTGCCGCGGCCCCCGACCAAGCTCTTCTTTCGCCTCAGTCCATCTGCTTGCGAAGCACGGTCGGAATGTCGAAGTCATCGACGTTCGACCAGTTCGGTCCGAACCCGCCCGGATCCTCGCCGCGGCTCTGCGCGATCACCTTGCGATAGAACGGAACGTCGGCGGGAGAGGACTCGGCCGCGGGTTCCGGTTCGGCGACCGCCGCCGCGCGCTCCACCGTTTCCCGAACCGGGCGCACCGGCTCCGGTGCCTGAGCGCGGAGGAATCCCTCGTCTCTCGCCTCCGCTCTCACTTCCGCCTTCTCGGCGTACTTGAACCCGGTGGCGATCACCGTCACCTTCATCTCGTCTTCCATCTGACTGTCGAGCACCATGCCGGAAATGATGTTGGCGTCGGGATCGACGGCATCGGCGATGATCTTCGCCGCCTCCGCCACCTCGAAAAGCGTCAGGTCGCGACCGCCCGAGATGTTGATCAAGACCCCTTTGGCCCCCTCGATCGAGGTCTCCTCGAGAAGCGGAGACGAGATGGCGCGCTGCGCCGCTTCGAGCGCCCGGTTCTCCCCCTTCGCGACTCCGGTGCCCATGAGCGCCATGCCCATGCCGGTCATGATCGACTTGACGTCGGCGAAGTCGACGTTCACCTCGCCGGGCACCGTGATCAGGTCGCTGATTCCCTGTACCGCCTGGCGCAGCACGTCGTCCGCGATACCGAACGCCTCGGCCAACGACGTACCGCGGTCGACGAAGCTCAGGAGACGCTCATTGGGAATCGTGATCAGCGTATCGACGGACCCGCGGAGCTCGCCGACGCCGCGCTCGGCGAGCTGAAAGCGCCGCCGGCCCTCGAACGAGAACGGCTTGGTCACCACCGCCACGGTGAGCGCCCCGATCTCGGCGGCGAGCGACGCGATAATCGGAGCGGCGCCCGTGCCCGTGCCACCGCCCGCGCCGGCCGTGACGAAGACCATGTCGGCGCCGTCGAGGAGCTCGAGCACGCGCTCGGTATCCTCGAGCGCGGCCTTGCGCCCGATCTCGGGATCGCCTCCGGCTCCCAGCCCGCGGGTGAGATTGGGGCCGAGTTGCAGCTTCACCGGCGCCCGGCATTTCCTCAGCGCCTGCAGATCGGTGTTGGCAGCGATGAACTCAATGCCTTTGAGCTTCGCGTCAATCATCCGATTGACCGCATTGCCGCCTCCACCACCGACCCCGATCACCTTGATCTTCGCCGGCACCATTTCGGCTTCGTCGAGAGTGACGGGCAGACCGCTCTGTGGTTCTTGGTCATCGAAAAGTATCATCGTTACCCCTTTCCGTCTCCGGCGTGGGAAAGCGCCGGTAAATTGCTCCTAAAGTAGATCGGTGAACATCCCCTTCAAATTTCCGACCATGGATCGCATGCTGAAGCCGCTCCGTTTCGACGTGCGCCGGTCCTGCTCCTCGATCCTCCGGGCGTAGAGCAGCAGACCGGAAGCCGTCGCCCAGATCGGTGAATGGATCACGTCGACCAGACCGCCGAGCCCCTGCGGAAGCCCGTAGCGGACGGCGCTGTCGAAGACCTGTTCCGCCATCTCCAAGAGACCGTCGAGCTGGGCTCCGCCGCCGGTAAGCACCACTCCTCCGCGCAGCTCCCCTTCCAGCCCGCTCTTGGCAAGGTCCTGACGGACGAGCTCGAGCAGCTCCTCCGCCCGTGGCGCCAAGATCTCGCAGAGCTCGCGCCGAGGAACCACGCGCGCCGCGCCCCCAGCCACGGTCGGCACCGAGATCCCTTCGTCATCGCCGATCATCGAAGGAACGCAGCACCCTTGCTTGACCTTGATGCGCTCCGCTTCCGCGAACGGCGTACGCAGGACCATGGCGAGATCGTTGGTGAAGTGGCCGGCGCCGATGGGAAGGACTCCGCTGTGATGAATCTCGCCGTCGCTGAACAACGCGAAGCTCGTGGTACCGGCGCCGACGTCGAGAACCAGAACGCCGAGCTCTCGCTCGTCACGGCTCAAGACCGACTCAGCGGTTGCCAGCGGCTCGAAGACCAGCTCGGCCACCTCGACTCCCGCCCGGTTGACGCAGGTCAACAGCGTCTTGGTGCGCGTCGACTGCGAGGTCACGAGATGCACCCCGACCTCGAGGCGACTACCCAGCATTCCCAGGGGATCGACGATTCCGCCCTGCTCGTCGAGAACGAACTCTTGCGGGACGGCGTGCAGGATCTCTCGATCCGAGGGAAGTGCCGCTGATTGCGCAGCCATGAGCACCCGGTCGATGTCATCGCGGGTGACCTCGTGTGTCTTGCGCGCCACCGAAACCATGCCGCGCGAGTTCACCCCGCGAGCATCGGGCCCGGCGAGACCGACATAGGCGCGCGAAATCTCCACGCCCGCCATCACCTCAGCCTCCTCGCAGGCTTGCTTCACCGCTTCCACGGTCGCCTCGACGTTGACCACGTGGCCTTTCCGCGCCCCACGGTGAGGCGCCAGGCCACGTCCGACGACCTCCATGTCGTCGTGCTCGTCCCGGTGACCGATCAGCACGCCCACCTTCGACGAACCGATGTCGATCGCTACGAAGTACTCCTCCGGTTTGGCCATTCGCCTTGGTCCTCCAATTTGGGCGGCAGCGCCGCCGGTTGCAATACGATCCTTTGAGCAAAACGGAGATCCACCACTCCCGGCTTCGGGAAGTGGCGCAAGATCGTCGGTAGATCCGTTTGAAGACGGCGAACCGCCGACCCGAGCCCGACGCTCGCCACGAGCAAGGGGAACGGCAGCGCCGCCGTATAGAGACGGAAGTCGTCATCGCCGAGCGCCACCACCTGCGAGAGCTTGGAGCCCCAATCGGGCACTGCTTCCTCGAAGGCGTCCGCTACCTTGATGGCGGCGGCCACATGTCGCGCGTCGGGGTCCCGGGCCTCGACCACGACGAGATTGGCGCTCGGGCTCCGCGGTTCGAAGGGAGCGATCACCGCGCCCTTGGCGTCCACGTAGAAGAGACCACCGCTCGCGCGCAGCAAGGCGGCCGGCTTACGCTCGACCACGCTCACCGCTAAGCCGTCCGGCAAACGCTTGTCGAGGTCGATCTCGGCGGTCCAGCGCTCGATCTCGGGAACCCGCTCGAGCTGCCGCCGGACATCGTCGAGGTCGAGCAGCAGCAACGGCTTGCCCTTGAGCGAGGCAAGCGCCTTCTCGACCTCGCCGCTCGACACCCGGGCATTGCCCTGGACGGTCAAACGCTGCACGGTGAAACGCGGAGAGGTCAGCATCCAGGCCGCCGCTCCGACCGGGAGCCCGACCAGAAGCAGGGCGCCAAGGAAGGGCTTGAATAGCGCACGCAAGAGACTCGGGCGCTTGTGACGAACCGCGAAGCGGCGCCGGCGAAAGGGGAGAACACGGGCCTCGCGCGGTCGAGAGCTCATCCCGCTGCCTCCTCCTTGCCCTCATCCGCTAGACGCCGAGCAAAGCGGTAGATATCGCCCGCACCCAGGGTGAGGACGACGTCGCCGCTGGAGATGCCGGGCGCGAGGAGAGGCTCGAGCTCACCCCAATCGGCGACGTATCGCACCTGGCGATGTCCGCTGCGGCGCGCGGCTTCCACCACCAGCTCGCCGCTTACCCCGGCAATCGGTCGTTCGCGCGACGGGTAGATCTCGGTAACGAAGGCGCGGTCCGCCGCGAGCAGTGACCGCCCGAACTCGTCCGCCAGATCGCGCGTTCGCGAGAACAGGTGGGGCTGGAAGATGACGTGCACGGCACCGCCGGGGAAGGCCTGGCGTGCGGCCTCGAGGGTTGCCGCGACCTCTCGCGGGTGATGCGCGTAGTCGTCCACCACCGTCGCGCCGCGCCAGATACCCAACCTCTCGAAGCGGCGATGAACGCCCCCGAACTCTGCCAGCGCCGCCCGAATGGTCGCGAAGTCGAGACCCACCGCGAGCCCCACCGCCGTGGCCGCCAGGGCGTTTTGCACGTTGTGCACGCCCGGCATGGGCACCTGGATCGTTCCCAGAGGCTCACCGCTGCCCCGTCGCACCGCGAACTGGCTCCCTTCGGGGCGGCTAACGAGATCCGTGGCAACCAGGTCCGCTTGGGCGGTGAGACCGTAGGTGACGACCCGGCGGTCCGCCAGGCGGGGGAGAACAGCCTGGATGCGAGGATCATCGAGACAGACCACGACCTCGCCGAAAAACGGTACCTTGCTCGCGAAGGTGACGAACGCGGATTCGATGTCCTCGAGATCGCGGTAGGTATCGAGATGATCGCGATCGATCGAAGTGATCACGGCAACGACCGGCTGCAAGCGCAGGAAGCTGCGATCGAATTCGTCCGCCTCCGCGACCAGATACTCGCTGTGGCCGAGGCGGGCGCCGGTTCCTGAAACTCGCAGCCTGCCGCCGACGATCACGGTCGGATCGAGCCCGGCCCGCGTTAGCAAGGTGCCGATCAACGAGGTGGTGGTGGTCTTGCCGTGAGTGCCGGCGACCGCGATCCCATATTTGAGACGCATCAGCTCGGCGAGCATCTCCGCGCGCCGGACGACGGTGATGCCGCGCTCGCGAGCCGCCGCGACCTCGGGGTTGTCCCCGCCGATCGCCGAGGAGATGACGACGAGATCAACACTCTCGAGATGGGCCGGCGAGTGACCGATCGAGATCTCGACTCCGAGCGTTGCCAAGCGCTCGGTATTCTCGCTACCGCTCTTGTCGCAGCCGCTGACCTCGAGATCGTAGCTCGCCAGGACCTCGGCGATTCCGCTCATGCCCGCCCCACCGATACCGATGAAGTGCACGCGGCTGAGATTGACGAAGGGGTCGAAGGTCACGCCACCCTCCTCGCCAGTGAGTCCAGACGGTCGGCGATGCGCGCAGCCGCATCGGGACGCGCCAGACGCGCGGCGTTCGCCGCCATCGATTCCAAGCGAGCCCGGTCCGCGAGCAGAGATCCGAGCTCCGCGGCAAGCGCTTCCGCCGATTGCTCCTCTGGCTCGAGGCATCGTCCTCCCCCAACCGCCTCGAGCTCGCGTGCGTTGTCGACCTGATGCGCTCCAGCGATGGCGAGGGGAACGAGTACCGCGGGGCGGGCGGCCGCCGCGATCTCGGCAATGGTGAGAGCGCCGGCGCGACTGACGATGAGCTGACTCGTGGCCATCGCCTCCGCCACATCCTCGATGAACGCGACGACCTCCACCTCGATCCCGGGTAGGTCGCGCTGCGCATACGCTTGGCGAGCCGTCTCCACGCCTTTCTCGCCCGCCTGATGCAGGACAAAGGCTCCAGCGAGGCTGGGTGCCGCCCGCTCCAGCGCTGCGGGCACGAGCTCGTTGAGCTGCCGAGCTCCTTGGCTTCCACCCAGCACGAGCAGTCTGGGCGGCCCGGCGGGGAGGGCTCGCGGCGTCGCGAAAAAGCCGGGGCGCACCGGAACCCCCGTGCTCTGCGCCAGGCAATGCAGCTCGCTTGCCGCCCGCGGGAAGGCGGTGGCGGCTTCACGCGCGAAGTAAGAGAGCCAGCGGTTGGCGCTCCCCGGATGTGCGTTCGGTTCGAGCAACATGGCGGGAATGCGCAACGTCCATGCCGCCACCACCGCCGCGGCCGAAACGTAACCCCCGGTTCCCAGAACCACGTCCGCACCAAGGTCCGAGAGGATACGGCGCGAGCGCGCGAGCGCGCGCATGAGCGCAACGACGGCGACAGCGCGTTTGGCCACGCCTCGGCCGACGATCGGCCGGGCGTCGTAAGAGAAGAACTCGATGCCACAGCGCTCGACGACCCGTTGCTCGAAGCTCGCGTCTCGCCCGATGAAGCTCACGCGCCACCCCCTATGGGCGAGCTCGTCCGCAATGGCGAGCGCCGGATAGACATGCCCTCCGGTGCCTCCTCCGGCGAGAAGAGCCTGTGCTGTGGGCGGGGTCGGCATCGGTAACTCATCCGTGCTGAGACACATTGAGGAGCACGCCGCATGCGACCAACGTTACGAACAGCGACGAGCCGCCATAGGAGATGAAGGGGAGAGGGATTCCCTTGGTCGGCAGCAGGGCTAGCGCCACGCTCACGTTGATGAGCGCCTGCAGCACGATCACTCCAGTGAATCCCCACGCGAGATAGCGACCGAACCGGTCGGGCGCCACGAATCCCGCCCGGAAGCCCCGCCACAGGAGCAAGGCGAAGAGGGCCACGACCCCGAGCGCCCCGATCAAGCCCAGCTCTTCGGCGAGAATGGAATAGATGAAGTCCGAGTTGGGCTGGGGCAAGAAGAAGAGCTTCTGGATGCTCTGCCCCGGTCCCCTTCCCAGCACCCCACCCGAGCCCACGGCGATGAGAGACTGCAGTGCCTGGAAGCCCGACCCCAGAGGGTCGCGTTGAGGATCGAGAAAGGCGAGAAGACGTTGTCGCCGATAGGGAGCAGAGAAGGCCAGGTAGAACCCCACCGGCACCATCAGGAGGAGAAAGCCCAAGAAGTACCGCCAGCGCAAGCCCGCCAGGAAGAGCAAGAACACGGTCGCTCCGACCAGAAGCACCGCGGTCCCGAGATCCGGCTCCTCGACCACGAGGCCAGCGCATAGCAGCACCGCCAGCACCGCCGGTATCAAGACCTTCTCGTTGCGCCCGGACTCCCAGTACCGCTCGATCGCGTAGGCAACCAGGGGAATGAGCGCGAGCTTTGCCAGCTCGGACGGTTGAACCGAGACTCCACCGATGAAGATCCATCGTCTGGTGCTGTTGAGGGCGGGAAGAAACAGCACGATCAGGAGAAGAGCGGTCACTCCCAGAACCCCGCCGTAGACCACCGCCCGGTTCTCCAAATGACGGTAGTCGATGTGCATGACGATGAACATCGCGAAGAAACCGAGGACGGCGGCGCCCGTCTGCTTGATGAAGAACCCGTTGAAGCCGTAAATGTTCTCGTGCGCCAGCGCCGAGCTCGCCGAGTAGACCATGGCAAGCCCGAGCACGGTCAGCACGCAGATCGTGGTGAAGAGAACCTTGTCGAAGGCGAGCTTCTTAGCCATGCCGCACCTCGGAAAGGTCTCGGACCAGCTGCTGAAAGTGATCACCACGCTGATTGAAATCCCGATACTGGTCGAAGCTCGCGCATGCCGGGGAGAGCAGCACGGACTCGCCCTGACGGGCGCTCTCGGCTGCCGCCTCCACCGCCTTCTCCATGGTCGCGGCGCGCTCGAGCGGGACTCGCCCACCGAGCGTGGCCTCGAGCTCGCCGCTCGCCTCGCCGATGAGATAGACACACCGCACCGAGCGCTCCACCGCCGGAATCAGCTCGGCGAAGGAGAGCCCCTTGTTGCGGCCGCCCAGGATCAGATGTACCGACGACGGCGGAAAACCGCTCAACGACTTGATCGTCGCCGCGGGATTCGTCCCCTTGGAGTCGTCGAACCAGGCGACGCCGTCCACCTCGGCGACCTTCTGGAGGCGGTGAGGCAGGCCCCGGAAGCCGGACAGACCGGGCGCGATGATCGAGGCCGGCGCCCCCGCGGCAAGAGCCAGAAGCGCCGCCGCCATGGCGTTCTCGAGATTGTGTCGGCCCGGCACCGGAACGTCCTGGGCTTTGAACAAGCGACGGTCCGGCAAGCCCGGCGCACGCTCCACCACCTCGTCGCCCTCCAACCAACAACCGTCGACCGGAGCTCCGTCGAGCGAGAAGAAGCGCTGCCGGCCCGAGGTCCTGGTCGCGCTCGCCAGGGGATCGTCGGCGTTGAGCACGGCAATATCGCCTTCGCCTTGACGGAGAAAGATCCGCCGCTTGGCGGCGAGATACTCGTCGATTCCCGGATAGCGGTCGAGATGGTCGAGAGCCACGTTGAGAAGCGCCGCGGCGTGTGGGTGGAAGGAGACGATCGTTTCGAGCTGAAAACTCGAAAGCTCGACGACGAAGGTGCTCTCGGGCCGCGCCATGACCCGCTCGCTCATGGGCACACCGATGTTTCCACATACCGCCACCGGCATCCCGGCGGCCTCCAGTATCGCCCCGGTCATCGCCGTCGTCGTGCTCTTGCCGTTGCTCCCGGTGATTGCCACGACGGGTCCCCGGGCGAAGGCGTAGGCAAGCTCGACCTCGGCGATCACCGGCAGATCCCGGCTTCGAGCATCGAGTAGAAGCGGCCGATCTCCAGGAACTCCCGGACTGAGCACGACCCCATCGACAGCGGCAGGCAATGCCTCGGGCTCGTTCCCCAGGAGCCACGTGACGCGCGAATCCCCCTCGAATTCCCCCGGGTCCAGCGCCGAGGCCTCGCGCCGATCCACCACCACCACCGCTATCGAGCGCGCCAAAAGAAGGCGCGTCGCGGCGCGGCCGGAAGCCCCGAAGCCGTAAACCACGGCCTTTTTCCACCGTCCGAGATCGAGGAGCTCGCTCATCGCAGTTTGAGGGTCGACAGGCTCAGCAGTGCAAAGAGAACGGCCAAGATCCAGAAACGGACAATGATCTTGGGCTCGCTCCAACCGCTGAGCTCGAAGTGATGGTGGAGAGGGGCCATGCGGAAGACGCGCCGCCCGGTCAGCTTGAAGGAAGCGACTTGAAGAATCACGGACAGGGCTTCGAGAACGAAGAGACCTCCGACCAGAAGCAAGAGGATCTCCTGCTTGGCCAGCACCGCCACGATGCCGATGGCGGCACCGATCGACAGGGAGCCAACGTCGCCCATGAAGATCTCGGCCGGATGGGCGTTGAACCAGAGGAAGCCGAGGCTTGCTCCCACCAGGGCGCCGCAAAAGATCGCCACCTCTCCCACCCCCGCCACATAGGGCACCTGCAAGTAGCGGGCAACGACCGCGTTGCCTGCTACGTAGGTGAAGACCGCGTAGGTGGCGGCGGCGATAAGGGTCGCTCCGATGGCCAGCCCGTCAAGTCCGTCGGTAAGATTGACGGCATTCGATGAGGCGACGAGAACGAGGGCGACGAAAGGAATGTAGAGAACGCCCACGTTGATCACCAGCTGCTTGAAGAAAGGAAAGGCGAGAGTCGGCTCGAACACGGAGCTTCCGAGAGGCATGAGAAGGGCAAGCGCGGCCAAGGCGCCAGCCAGGACCTGTAACAGGAACTTGGCGCGCGCCGTCAACCCGAGGTTGCGATGGCGGCGCAGCTTGATGAAGTCATCGCCAAAGCCGATCGCGCCGAAGGTCAGGGTCACGATCAGGGCCACCCAGACGAACCGGTTGTCGAGATTGGCCCACAAGACGGTCGGAACGAGGAGCGCCACGAGAATGAGCAGACCGCCCATGGTCGGCGTCCCCGCCTTGACCTGATGGCTCGCGGGCCCGACCTCGCGAATGTTCTGACCGACGGAGAGACGGCGCAGAGTGCGGATGAACCAGGGACCGAGAAAGAGCGAGATGAGGAGCGCCGTCACCACCGCGCCGGCGGCTCGGAAGGTGATGTAGCGAAAGACGTTGAAGACGGCCAGGTGCTCGTGCAGAGGGTAGAGAAAGTGGTAGAGCATCACTCTTCTCCCCGCGCTTCGAGCAGAGCCTGGACCAGGCAATCGAGCCCCACGCCCCGCGAGCCCTTGATCAGCACGACGTCACCCGGACGCACCTCGGCGAGCACCGGTTCGATGGCGCTCTCGGCGTCGGCGAACCAGCGGGTGGAGGCCGCGTTGGCGCCACCGGCGAGCTCCTTTGCCAGCTCTCCGACCGCAAACAGCGGTGCGAATCCGAGATCCTTCGCCACCCGCCCGGCCACGCGATGGAACACCGGCCAACGGGGTCCGAGCTCCAGCATGTCTCCCAGAACCGCCCAATGCCGGCGGCCCGGCAACTCCGCGGCGGCCTCGAGAGCGCGCCGCACCGCCTCCGGGTTCGAGTTGTACGAGTCGTCGATGAGCACTGCGCCGCCGCCGAGATGATGAACGATCCCACGGCCCTCGGCGGGCGAAACGTGAGCGAGGGCATGCGCCACGTCGCCAGGCGAGACTCCAAACGCGAGGCCAGCTGCAGCGGCGGCGAGAGCGTTATGCACGTTGTAGCGCCCGTGTAGTGGCAGATGGATCGCCTGACGGCCCTGCTCGCTCACCAGCTCGAAATCGGTGCCGGTCCGATCTCCCGGTACCGTGATCGCCTCCGCCCGGACGTCCGCCTCCGTGGCTAGACCGTAGCGGATGACCCGTCCCGGGAAGCGTCCCGCGATTCGCAGCACCGCCGGGTCGTCCGCGTTGGCGACGACCAGCCCATCGGCCTGGACGCCGACGAGGAGCTCCGCCTTCGCTTCCGCGATCTCCTCCACGCTAGCGAAGAACTCCAGATGAACGGGCCGCACGTTGGTGAAGAGCGCGACGTCCGGTCTCGCCATGACGCTCAGCTGCCGCAGCTCGCCGGGGGTCGACATCCCCATCTCAGCAACCATCCAGTCGTTGTCCTCGCCGGCGTTGAGCAGCGCGAGCGGAAAACCATAGAGGTTGTTGAGGTTCCCCGGGCTCTTGATCACCGAGAAGCGCTCGGCGAGCACCGCGGCGGTCAACTCCTTGGTCGTCGTCTTCCCCATCGAACCGGTGATGGCGAGCAACCTTCGCGCGGCGCGGTCCCTGAGCTTGCGGGTCAGGGCGTGGAGCGCCGCGAGCGTCTCCTCGACGCGTATGACCCCAGCGCCCGGGCTGGGCTCGATCGCCTGATCCACCACGACGGCCGCGGCGCCTCCCCGGATCGCGTCAGCGACGAAGCGGTGACCGTCCGTACGCGTCCCCCGCAGGGCGAAGAACAGCTCGCCGCCGCGAATCCGACGCGAGTCGATGGCGGCCCCGTTCCAGAGCCCGGCCGGCTCTCCGGCCCTCAACTCGCCGCTCATCATGTTCGTCGCCTCATCCAACCGTCCGTGAACCAAGCTTCTCCTCCAATGCCTGTGCCGTCTCCTCGGCGTCGGAGAAGGGAATCTCCTCGCCCTTCACGATCTGCACCGTCTCGTGCCCCTTGCCGGCGACCAGAACCGCCCATTCCGGTCCCGCGACCGCGATCGCTCGCCGGATTGCTTCGCGCCGATCCGGTACCACCCGATAGCTCCGGTTTCCCGAGCGCTTCAACCCTTCCTCGACCTCGGAGATGATCTCCGCCGGATCCTCGCCGCGCGGATTGTCCGAGGTCAGGATCGGAAGATCGGCGAGCTCTCCGGCCACCTTGCCCATCAGAGGCCGCTTCCCCCGGTCGCGGTCGCCGCCACAACCGAAGACCAGGGCGATCTTGCGGGTCGAGAGCTGGCGTAGCGAAGTGAGCGCGGCCCGTAGCGCCGCGTCGGTGTGCGCGTAGTCGATGAGAACCGGAAAATCCTGACCCCGGTCGACCGGTTGCAGCCGGCCAGCCAGGGGCTGGCGATCGGCGAAAGCGCTGGCGATCGCTTCGTGCGGCAAATGGAGGGCTTCGCCCACTCCCACCGCGGCGAGAAGATTCTCGAGGTTGTAGCGCCCGAGGAGCCGGGATTCGAAGTCCAGCACTCCCCGTGGGGTCACCAGCGAACCGCGAATTCCCTCGAGGTCAAGGGCGACCTCGAGCGGCCGAACATCGGCCAAGCTGTCCAGCTCGGCGGAGAAGGTCACCGAAGCCGGCCACTCCTGCCGCAACCGCCGGCCGTAGGGATCGTCGACCCCAATCACTCCCCTGGCGCGTGGCTTGAGCTGCTTGAACAGGCGACGCTTGCTGAGAAAGTAGTTTTCCAAGTCGTGATGAAAATCGAGGTGATCCCGCGTCAGATTGGTAAAGACGGCGACATCGAATCTCGCTTCCGCGACCCTGCCTAAGGCCAGCGAGTGCGAAGAGACCTCCATGGCCACGGCTTCGGCACCCGCCGCCCGCATCGACCGCAGGATGGCGAAAAGCTCGCTCGCTTCCGGCGTCGTCCGGCCGCTCTCGAGCTCGAGCTCGGCGAAGCTGTATCCCAGCGTCCCAATGATTCCCGCCGGATGCCCGGCGTGGTCGAGGATGTCCGCCGCGAGCGTCGAGACCGTCGACTTGCCGTTGGTCCCTGTCACTCCCACCATCACAAGCTCGCGGTCAGGATGCTCATAGAGGCGAGCGGCAAGCGGTGCAAGCAGCGCGTGGGGATCGCTCGCCGTCAAGCAAGGCAGTGGCGCACCTTCCGGAGCCGGCGCGGTCACCAACGCCGCGACCGCTCCCCGCTCCGCCGCCATCGCAAGGAAGTCGCGGCCGTCATAGCGCGCGCCCTGCCATCCGACGAACAGGTCTCCAGGTCCAACGCGGCGCGAGTCGTGCGCCAGACCCCTGACCTCGATCTCGAGGTCGGCGTTCCCCTCGACCGCGAGGCCACGCAGGAGGTCTCTGAGCCGCATCAGGAGGCCCCCTCGCGTCGGCTTCCGAGCCACAGTCGAAGCCGGCCGTCGATCGATTGGAGCGGCGTCCCGGCGATGGGAGACTGGCGGGTCACGAAACCGTCGCCCACCAGATCGACCTTGAGCCCTAGAGAGCTCGACCGAACGACCGCCTGGCGCGCGCTCAGTCCCGAGAAGTCCGGGAGGTCGCCGGCCGGGACAGGATGCGAAGCGGTTCCTGGAGCGGTCTCCGTTGCCGGGGAGGAAGACCGCAGCGCCGCGAGCCGCACCGGCTCCTGAGGAGCGCGGTCCATTTCCGGCGGCACTCCGAGGTAGAGGAGCGCTTGCTCGACGATGTTGCGAAAGGCCGGCGCCGCCACGGTTCCGCCGTAGATCGAACCATGGGGCTCGTCGACGGTGACCAGGCAGACGATGCGAGGATGGCGGGCGGGAGCAAATCCCACGAAGCTCGCGACGAACTTGGTGGGCGAGTATCCCTCGCCCGCTACCGCTTTTTGCGCCGTTCCCGTCTTGCCCGCGACCCGATAACCGGGGATGGCCGCCCGCGTGCCCGTTCCCTCCTCGACGACCGCTTCGAGGAGCCGCTCGAGAGAGCGAGCCGTCGCCGCATCGATCACCCGCCGCACCGGCTCGCGCGGCTCCCGTTTCATCCAATCTCCGTCGCGCCCTTCTTCGGCGACCACATAGGGTCGATAAAGCAGGCCGCCGTTGGCGACGGCGGCGTACGCCATGGTGAGCTGCAGGGGAGTCACCGAGATCGACTGACCGAAGGAGATATAGGCCACGGTCAGCGGTTTCCATTCGCGCAAGGGGTGGACGATCCCCGGACTCTCCCCCGGTAGATCGACTCCGGTCGGAGCGCCAAACCCGAACGCCGAGACCTCGTCGAAGAGACGCTGCGCGCCGACGGTCAAGCCGATCTTGATCGCTCCGACGTTGCTCGACTTCGCGATCACCTGACGAAAGGTCAGCATCCCGAACGGCTCGTGGTCCTTGATCCTCACGCTCGCCAGGGTGATTCCGCCCATCTCACAGTTGATGCGATCGCTGGGATCGAAGAGATTGGCGCCGAGCGCCGCCGCCGCGGTGACCATCTTGAAGGTCGAGCCCGGCTCGTAGGCGTCCATGATCGCCCGGTCGCGCCAGGCGGAAGGCGGATACTCGCTGAACCGGTTGGCATCGAATCCGGGGACGCTAGCCATCGCGAGAATGGCGCCATCGTTAGGATCGACGACCACGGCGGTCGCGGAACGCGCTCGATAGCGCTCGACGGTGGCCTCGAGCTCGCGTTCGGCCATGTGCTGAATTGAGGCGTCGATCGTCAGCCTGAGGTCGGCGCCCGGCTGCGCCTCGACGCTCGAGAGCTGCGGATCGACCACGGTGCCGCTGCGCGCGTCGCGCAGAACCGTTCGATCGACGGACCGGCCGCTCAGGGCACGGTTATAGACGAGCTCGAGTCCAGCCAGACCTTGATCGTCCGTACCCACGTAGCCCAGCACCTGGGCGGCCGAGTCTCGCATCGGGTAGTAGCGCTTGCTCTCGCGCAGGAAGTAGATGCCGGGAAGGTCCATGGCTCGAACCGCGGCGGTCTGGGGAGGGTCGAGCTTGCGCGCCACCCAGACGAACTCCCGATCGAGCTTCAGCCGCCGGGCCAGCGCGGTCGCGCTGCCCCCAACGATGGCGGTCAATCGACGCGCGGTGCGACGCGGGTCTTTTACCTGGCTGGGAACCGCATAGGCTGAGTCGACGCCAACCGACACCGCCAAGGTGCGTCCGGCTGCATCGTAGATGGTGCCGCGCGGAGGCTCGATCTCGACGATGCGCTGTTGCTGGCGGTCGGCGCGCTTCAAATAAGCGCCGTGGTCGACCACCTGCAGCTGATAGAGACGGGCGACGATCAACCCCATCCAAAGCGCGATCGCGACGAGCACGACAAGCGCTCGTCCTTTCATCGCAGCCCCGGTAGGAAAACGATCTGGCGGGCGTCGGGTGGCCGCATTCCGAGCTCGCTCGTGGCGCGTTGCTCGATCCGCTGCGGGCTCGCCATGTACGCAGCCTCGAGCTGCAGCTGGCGCTCGCTGCGGGTGAGATCTTCCGATTGGCGCTCGAGCTGATGAATGCGATAGCCGGCCCGGTAGACCTGGACGTGAATCCAGATGTTCGCCAGGAGCCCCGCCGCCAGGGGGAGAAGAAGGACCACCACCCAGAGCAGCTCGCGCAGCCGGCGGCGATCACGCTCTCGTACTAGGTAGGCATTGTCGACCCGACGGCGGATGGCATAAGCGCTGGGCACGTCTCACAGTCTCCGGGCCGCCCGCAAGCGCGCCGAGCGGGCGCGTGGATTGGCCTCGATCTCGTCCTGGCCCGGCCTCACCGGCTTGCCGGTCAGAAGCTCGATGGCGCGGGTCTCGGAACGTGTCCTGCCGGTCACCGGATCAACCTCTCCGCGCGCCAGATTGCGCAAAGTGTGCTTGACCAGGCGATCCTCGAGGCTGTGATAGGAGATGACGACCAGACGCCCATCCTGGTCGAGAAGAGTCACCGCTTGGTCGAGAAGCTGTTCGAGGCCGGCGAGCTCCTGATTGACCTCGATGCGCAAGGCCTGAAAGACGCGCGTCGCGGGGTCGACACGACCCTCACGCCGCGATCGCCCGCCCTTGGCGGCGCGGATGACCCGGCGCAACTCACCGGTCGTGACGATCGGAGCATTCCGTCTAGCGGCGACGATCGATCGCGCGACTCTGCGGGCCTGCCGCTCCTCTCCGTACTCTCTGAAGATCCTCTCCAACTGCTCCTCCGAGTATCCGTTCACCACATCCGCCGCGGTTATTCCCTCTGGGTTCATTCGCATATCGAGCGGTCCCTCCAGTCGAAAGCTGAAGCCCCTTTCTGGGCGGTCGAGTTGGAGGGAAGAGACCCCCAAATCGACCAGAATCCCAGCGACCCTTTGCTGGCCCCGCGCCGCAAGGATCGCGCCCAGCTCGGAAAAGTTCCCGGCCACGATCGCCACGCGATCGCCAAAGCGCGCCAAACGCTCGGCCGCGATCGCCCGAGCCTCCGGGTCGCGGTCGATCCCGACGAGCGTTGCGCTCGGTGCTGCCTCGAGCAACGCCTCCGCGTGTCCACCGAGGCCGAGTGTGGCGTCCACGAACACTCCCCCGCGCCGTGGATCGAGGTACTCGATCACTCGTGCCGCGAGGACGGGGAGGTGCCGAGTCTCCAACGATTCAAGGAACCTTCAACCAGCTGCGACGGCGCGTCATCATCAAATGTCGTGCTCGCTCAGGTAGCGGAAGTCATCATTGGTAAACGGCTCATCGTCAAAGCGCTGCAGGAGCCGCTCGTGGTTCCACACTTCGAGATGGTCGAGGCGGCCGTTGACCACGACCTCCCCGTTCATCTCAGAGCTCTCACGCAGGATCTGAGGGACCAGGACCCTTCCCTGTCCGTCGACTTTGGCTTGCTGGCCGTAGTAGTTCACCCGTTCGAGGAAGCGCTGCTTCACGCGATCCGTTGACGGCATGGCCGCGAGCCGGTTTTCGATCTCTTCCCAGACGGACAGCGGATAGAGCAGCACCGAGGTCCCCAACACCGAGGTCAAGAAGACTTCCGGACCGTAGCGCTCAGCGAGGAGTCGCCGGAACTCCGTCGGGACTTTCAGACGCCCCTTCTCGTCGATCTTCGTCGCCGCGCTGCCTCGAAACATGGTCCGACCCGCTCCTTACGGGATTCCTAAGGCCGAACTGTAGCATTTGAATCCATTTTTGTCCACTTTTGTCCACCATTGAGCGCTACGCGATGGACGCCAGCCTCAGGGCCGCGAATGCCGCCCTTCTCTAGCCCTTAGTGGACGGGAGGCGGGGCGTCGCTGGGTTTCTGGGGGACCGGCGGAATCGGTTTCGCCGCGGGTGGCGGTGTTGGTGTCGACGCCGGCTTTGAGCGATCCGATTTGACGGTGCTGGGAGCCGCGGTCGCGGCGGTTTCCTTGAGCGCCGAGGCATGCTCTTGAGAGGAATCCTCAAAAGCGTTGGTGCGGTATCCCGCCGCTTCGGCGGGAGGATCGGAATAGATATAGGACTCGGCCGCGAGCTTTCTGAGGTAGACATCCAACGCGTTGCTCGCAAGCCGGTTCCTCTCCAACATCTCGATCCGCGCCTGCACCTCCTTGAACGGCTTGAGCTTCTCGTCCTTGCGTTCAAGCATTTGGACGATGTGCAAACCCCCACGGCCCTTGACCGGCTGGCTGATCTCACCAGCCTTCAGGTCCTTGACCGCCTCGGCGATCGCCGGGTCGAGATCACCGGGCTTGACCCAACCGAGGTCGATTGCCTTGCTGGTCTCCCCCGCCTTCTCGTAGTCCGCGATCGCCGCATCCATCGCCCGCCCCTGCACCAGGCGATTGCGGATATCGGTCGCGATCTTTTCCTGCTGCTCCGGGGTCATGCCGTCGCCGCCGAGAACGACGACCTCGCGCAGATGCATCTCGGCGGGTTCGGTGAACTCAGCGTGATGCGCGTCATAGTAGCCGCGAACCTCTTGCGGCGTCACCTTGATCTTCGATCCGACCTCGCGCGCTACGACCTCGTGAATCACCAGGTTACGCGCCACCTGTTTGCGGAACTGGGCTTCGGTCATTCCGCTCTGGGCGAGCGCGGCGCGGAATTGCTGGTCATTGGTTATGCCGAAGTTCTTCCGTGTTTCCTCTACCGCCTGGTCGATCTGCGTCTGATTGGCGTGGATGTCCATCTGGTCTGCGCGGGAAAGGAGGAGCAGCTCCTGATAGATGTCGCGCATGGTGGCAACCGGCGTGTCCTCCGTGAGCTTTTCTCGCTGCTCATCGCTCAAGTTCGGGGCCCGGCGCAGGGCCGCGAGCCGGTCCGCCTTGCGCTGCTGATAGTCGAGCAGCGTCGCGATCCGATCATTCACGCGCAGGACGATCCGGTCGACATCGACGCTCGCAAAGAGCGGGAGCGCGGCGAGGCTCAAGAGGACAAATAGAGCAATCAGCTTACGATTCATCGACCCTTCCTGTCTCTCTTACTCAAAAGCTGCCGCGGTAGGTAAACGGTAGGTTCTTGCGAAACACCTGGACATTGTACCGGTGTTCCGCCTCGCTGAACAGCCTCGCCAGGGCCTTCTTGCTCTCCTGCCCGCGCAGAAGCGCCGCGATCTCCGGAGCAGCCTCGCTCATGGGCTCACGCCCCGCCGGCCATCTCTTGCTGACCTCAAACAGGTGGAAGCCGTACTCGGCGGGAACGACGGCGCTCACCTCACCCACTTTCAGGGCGAAGATCACGGTAGCGAAGGCGGCGGGAAGGTCGCTCCTCGACAGGACGCCCTGGTCGCCGCCATAGGGCGCGCTCGGATCGCGCGAGATCCGCTTCGCCACGTCCTCGAACTTGCTGCCGGCGAGAATCTCCTTGCGGGCCTTTTCCGCAACCGCACGGTCGCTGGTGAGAATCTGGAAGAGATGGACCCGCTCGGGGCGCTCGAAATCGCCCTCATGCTGCTTGTAGTAGGCCTCGATTCCGCCAGGCGAGGGGGCCCACCCCTTCTCCTGCGCTAGCAGGCTCTCGGCCGCCTTGCGCGCATCGCTGTCCGGAGCCACGAGATTCCGGTCCACCGCCAACCGCAGCAAGAGCTGTTCGCGTAAGAACTCATCGAAGAGCTCCGACAGGAGCTCGTTCGACAGCGGCCCAGCGCCGCTCGCGTTGCGCGCCAGATAGACCTCGAAGCGAGCATAGGGCACCGCCTGCTCGCCGATCAGAGCCGCCACCTCGGGTCCGGGAGGAACGCGCCGCCCGCATCCGCTCGCAATCAGGGCGAGCAACGCAACCCCGGATATCGCGAGCGCCAGCCTTCTCACGACGCAAGCTCCTCGAGGACCAAGCGAGCCGCATCGAGCGGCGACGATCGCGGAGGCGACGCCAAGGTCAGGACCCCGCTCGGCGAGAAGGAGGCGCCCGTTCGCTCGGAGACGAACGCGATCAGGCGGTCAACGTCGATGCGGCAGTCGCGGCGCAGGCGAATCTGCAAGTTGCCTTTTGCCAGGGAGATGGACTGGACCCGCAGATGCTCGGCCAGACGCTTGAGGGCGGCCATCTCGAGGAGGCGATGCACCGAATCGGGCGGCGGCCCGAAACGATCCTGGAGCTCGGCCAAGACCTCGCCGCCGTCCGGATCGGCGGCGACCAGCCGGCGATAGATCTCGAGGCGCAGATTGGCATCGCCGATATAGCTCTCGGGAATCGCGGTCGACACGGGCAGGTCAATGGCCGCCGAGGGACCCTCTTCCACCTCTTCGCCGCGCAGCTCCCTGACGGCGTCCTCCAGCATCTTCAGGTAGGTTTCGATACCCACCGCCGCGATATGGCCGCTCTGCTCGGCGCCCAAGAGGTTTCCCGCCCCCCGGATCTCGAGATCTCGCGCCGCGATGCGAAAGCCGGCCCCCAGGTCGGTAAACTCGCGCAGCGCGTCGAGGCGCTGTCGCGCCTCTCGCGTCAAGGTTCTTCCCGGATCGACCAAGAGATAGCAGTACGCCAGCTGGTTCGACCTTCCGACCCGCCCGCGGAGCTGGTAGAGCTGGGCGAGACCGAAGCGGTCGGCTTGGTGAATGAGGATGGTGTTGACGTTCGAAATGTCGATTCCGTTCTCGATGATCGTGGTGGCGAGCAAGAGATCATAATCACCCCGGCGAAAGGCGTGCATGCGGCGGGCCAGCTCGCGTTCGTCCATCTGACCATGACCAATGGTAATGCGCAACGACGGCACCACGTCGCGCAGCAGCTCGGCGACCTCCTCGATTCCAGCGACGCGATTATGGACGAAATAGACCTGCCCTCCGCGCTCGAGCTCGTACTCGATCGCTTCCCGCAGCACCTCGCGTCCGAAAGGCAGGATGGCGGTCTCGATCGCCATGCGGTCGCGGGGTGGTGTCTCGATCACCGATAGGTCGCGCACGCCGGCCAAGGAGAGCTGCAGCGTGCGGGGAACCGGGGTCGCGGACATCGCGAGAACGTGAACCTCCTTCTTCATCTGTTTGAGCCGCTCTTTCTGGGCGACGCCGAACCGCTGCTCCTCGTCGACCACCAACAAGCCGAGGCGAGGAATTTCGATGTCGCTCGACAGCAGCCGGTGCGTTCCGATGAGGATGTCGATCTTGCCCGCCGCCAGGCGTTCACGAATAGCGCGAATCTCCGCGCTGGAGCGAAAGCGCGACACCATCTCGATCGAGACCGGAAAGCCCCCGAAACGACGCCGGAAGGTCTCCAGGTGCTGATCGGAGAGAATCGTCGTCGGCGCCAAGACCGCAACCCGGCAGCCTCCGCTCACCACCTTGAAAGCGGCCCGCATCGCCACCTCGGTCTTGCCGTAGCCGACGTCGCCGCAAAGCAGACGGTCCATCGGGCGCTCGCTCTCGAGATCACGCTTGATATCGGCAACCGCTTCAAGCTGGTCGGGGGTTTCCTCGAACTCGAAGGCGGCCTCGAATTGGGCTTGGAGGTCCGAATCGGGCGGCATGGCCGGAGCAGTCGCGAGCTGGCGCTCGGCGTAGAGACGCAGGAGATCGCCCGCCATCCGGCGCAGACCGCTTCGCACCCTTTCCTTCGTCCGGCTCCACGACGTTCCTCCCAGTTGGTCGAGCCGCGGAGCGACGCCCTCGATGCCGCTGTATTTCTGAATCTCGTCGACGCGCGCCAGAGGAACCAGGAGGCTGCGGCCGTGACTGTAAGCGATCTCCATGACCTCGACCGCCGCCACCCCGTGGGGAACGTTGGGCGCCAAGGCCGGGGGCAGACCGGGGACCGGGTGTCCGTCGCCGCCGATCGTCCGCAGGCCGATGTACTGACCGATCCCATGTTCCTGGTGCACGACGAAGTCGCCGATCTTGAGGTCCCGCAGCGAGGAAAGGAAGGGCCCGTAACGAACTCCTTGCTTGCCTACCCGTGGCGCAAGGCGAGCGAACAGCTGTCGTTCGCCGTAAACCGCGACCCCGGCCGCCGGAAGCCGGAAGCCGCGCTGCAAGTCTCCCTCGACGATCTCGACGCCCTCGGCGCCGGTCTTGACGGAAAAGGTAGAGCAGAAGTCCGCGATTCGCTTACGCTGCTCGGCGGGCCCGACGATGAGCATGCGTTCGCCGCGGGCACGCGCGGTCTCGACCTCGCGCGGAAATCGCGGTAGCTGCCCTTCGAACCGATCGGTCAACGCGGCACCGAAGTCCACGACGTCATCACCCGGCGCGGCCCCCAGGAGCTGGCCGATGGCGAGGTCGGGGTGCTCGAGCGCCCCCAACACCTCCGAAAGCGGTTGTTCGATCGCCTCCGGCTCCGGCACCGGCAAGCGCTGCTCGCGGCGCATCTCGGCGTCGCCCACGAGCTCATCCCGATGGCGCTCGGCTTCGCGCCGCGTCGTCTCCGGGTCCACGATCACCCGCAACGGGTCCGCGAGCAGTTGGGCGAGCGTACGCCGTGCTCCGTAGGCCCAGGCGAGGTAGCCCTCCCAACCGGGGAATCCCCCGCTGCGAAGCGCTGCCAGTAGCTCCTCGAGAGATGAGGTCGTGGTTCCCGCCCACTCCGACCAGAGGGCCGCCAGGCGTTCCGCCGCTTGCCCTCCAGAAGGGAACAGCCCGAGCGGAACGACTCGGACGTGCTCGGCGGGCTCGGCGGAACGTTGCGACACCGGGTCGAAATGCCGCACGGTCTCGACGGTATCGGCGAAGAAGTCGAGACGGAGCGGCTCCTCCTCGCCCGGCGAAAATAGATCGAAAACCCCACCGCGCACGGCGAACTCCCCGACTTCGCTTACCAGGTCCGCGCGCCGGTATCCCCAGCGGGTGAGATGAGAGGCGAGATCCGCGGGTTCGATGTCTCGGCCCGGGGCGAGGTCGAGGACGCCTTCCAGGAACTCCGCGAGCGACGGCACCCGGCGGAAGAGCGACCGGACCGTCGCCACGACCAGCGGTCGGGGGGTAAGCGAGATGCGATCGAGACAAAGCGCCTCCTGCGCCCTGACCGCGAGTGACGCCTCGGCATGCTGGTAGGGGGTCAGCGACGGCGCGGGGAATTCAAGCGCCCTCAATCCATAGAGCTCGCTGGCCTCGAGCCAGGCCACGGCATCGGCTTCGTGCGGCACAATCACGAGCACCGGACGCGCGAGATCCTGGGCCAACAGGCCGGTCACCCACGCCGCGGCAGCGAGCGGCAGGCGAATCGCGCTACCACCGCCCGAGCTGCGCAGCCGCTGGTAGGGCTCGCTCGCGCGGAGCCTGCCGGAAAGCTTTTCCCAGATCGTCTTCACTAGATCAGTCTAATCGAGCTCATACCGAAGCAGGCCCACGATGGTAGGATTTGCGGATCTTGCGCCAAATGTCCAAGAGAACCATGCGCCCCCTTCACTTCGTATTCTTGGCCGTCATTGTGGGTTGCGCCCTTTGGGCGACAACCGGAATCGCAAACCCTGCACAGCAGCCGTCGAGTCACTCCGCGACTACGGCCACCGGTTCTCAGACGAAGAGCGCCGACGGCTCGTCCCCGTCGCACACCTCCGACCATCCCCCGGTGGGCCCGGTCCTCGTTGGGCTCGTGATCATTCTCGCGGCGGCGAAGGTTGGCGGCGAAGTTGCCGAGCGCTTCCGCCAGCCGGCGGTCCTCGGCGAGCTCATCATTGGCGTCGCGGTCGGCAATCTTGGCTTGATCGGCATCCATTCCCTGGGCTTCCTCGTTCACAACCCGTCCATCTACGTTCTCTCGGAGATCGGCGTCGTCATTCTCCTCTTCGAGGTCGGGCTGGAATCGAACGTCTCGGAGATGCTGTCGGTAGGGCCTTCGAGCTTCCTCGTCGCTACGCTGGGCGTTATCGCTCCGTTCTTCCTGGGCTGGTGGCTCTCCGCCTGGATGCTGCCATCCGAACCGACCCTCGCCCACATCTTCATCGGCGCAACATTGTGCGCGACGAGCGTCGGGATCACGGCGCGTGTCCTTACCGATCTGGGAAAGGTGGCGACGCGCGAGGCCAAGATCATTCTCGGCGCCGCCGTGATCGACGACGTCTTGGGATTGGTGATCCTGGCCGTCGTCGCCGGGCTGATAACCGCAGCCGACACCGGCAAGCACCTTCAGAGTCTCGACATCTTGTGGATCGTCGTGAAGGCAACGCTGTTCATGGTCGGGGCGATCGGCATCGGCTCGTGGATATCGCCTCGTCTCTTCCACCTGGCGAGCCACCTGCGGATCAAGGGAATGCTTCTCACGGTTTCGCTTCTCTTCTGCTTCGCCCTCTCCTATCTCGCCAACGTCATCGGCCTTGCCCCCATCGTGGGCGCCTTCGCCGCGGGGATGATTCTCGACGAGGTGCACTACAAGGACTTCCTGGACCGCGGCGAGCATGAGCTCGGCGATTTGATCCATCCGATCGCGATCTTTCTCGTCCCCATATTCTTCATTCACATGGGCCTGCGAGTCGATCTCGCGACCTTCGGCCACAGCGAAGTGCTCGACTTCGCGCTCCTCCTCTCCCTCGCCGCGATGATCGGCAAGGGGATCTGCGCGGCTGGCGTCCTCGAGCGCGGAATCGATCGGCTCTCCGTCGCGGTGGGGATGATCCCGAGGGGAGAGGTGGGGCTCATCTTCGCCGGTATCGGCTCCACCATGCTCATTCAAGGCGAAAGGGTCATCGTTCCCTCGGTCTATTCGGCCGTGGTCATCATGGTCATTCTGACCACCGTCATTACCCCGCCCATCTTGAAGGTGACTCTGGCTCGCGGCGACCGCAAGAAGGCGGCGCGGGCCCAACGGCAACTCGAGAAGGGCAATCAGTCGTGAGGGTGAGGCTGGGGTCGAGAGCCGCTTTCCGCGTGCGCTTGCGGGGCGGAGGATACCGGCGCGTCGACGGAGCTCTTCGCCCGTTCGGGAAGGATGATCACGACATCGCCGGATTTGACCAGCCCCAGCTCCTGGCGCGCTAGCCTTTCGAGCTCGGTCGGGTCGTCGCGCAACCTGCGGATACGATCGCTGAGCTCACCGATGTGCTCCTGCGTCTTGCCGATCCGCTCGCTGAGCGCTCGTTCCCGGCCACGGGCGGCGCGCAAATCCCCGTAGCTCTTCACAGCCGCGAGCGACAGGCCGGCCGATCCCAGGAGCACCGCCCACAGAACCCAGGTACGCATCCGCGACCGTGTTCCGGCCCTAGCTCGCTCGTTCACTTTTCGAAGCGTGGGAAGACCGCATGTCCGGGGTAGAACCCGACGCCTTCCAGCTCCTCCTCGATTCGTAACAACCGATTGTACTTGGCGACGCGCTCGCCCCGGCAGGGTGCCCCGGTCTTGATCTGACCAGCGCGGGTCGCCACCGCCAGGTCGGCGATCGTCGTATCTTCCGTTTCTCCCGACCGGTGACTGATCACGTTGACATAGCCGTGAGTGCGTGCCAGCTCGACCGCCGCGAAGGTCTCGCTCACGGTTCCGATCTGGTTGAGCTTGACGAGCAGGCTGTTGGCCACCCCTTCGAGCAGACCGCGCGCCACGATTTCGGGATTGGTGACGAAGATGTCGTCTCCCACCAGCTGGACCTGGTCGCCCAGGGCTTCGGTCATCGCCTGCCAACCCTCCCAATCGCCTTCCGCCAACCCGTCTTCCACCGACACCAGAGGATACTCGCTCACCCACCTTTCGTAGGTTGCGATCAGGTCGTCGCTGGTCAAGCCCTTGCGACCCTCTCCCAGGAAGTCGTAGCGCACGCTCTTGCGTCGTCCTTTCGCCACCAGCTCGCTCGCCGCCACGTCGATGGCGAGCGCGATGTCTTCACCGGGCCGATAGCCGGCAGCTTCGACCGCCGCAACCAACAAGTCGAGGGCTTCTCGGTTGCTCTTGAGGTTTGGAGCGAACCCGCCCTCATCGCCGACCCCGGTCACCAGGCCCCGCTTCTTCAGCACCCCCTTGAGAGCATGATAGGTCTCCGCTGCCGCCTGCAGCGCGGAAGCAAAGGTCGAGAACCCGAGCGGAACGAGCATGAACTCTTGAACATCGACCGAGTTGTCAGCGTGCGCGCCGCCGTTCAACACGTTGAGCTGCGGCACCGGGAGAATTGTTGCGGCGGGGCCGCCGAGGTAGGAATAGAGCGGCAGACCGCACGCGTCCGCTGCCGCTTTGGCGACGGCGAGGGAGACCCCGAGAATGGCGTTGGCTCCCAAACGCTCCTTGTTCTCCGTCCCGTCGAGCTCGCACATCGCCCGGTCGATCAGCGCCTGATCCCGGGCATCCAAGCCGACGATCTCGGGCGCGAGGGTCTCTTCGACGTGCGCCGCTGCCTTGCGCACTCCCTTCCCCGAGTACCGGCTTCCACCGTCGCGTAGCTCCAAGGCCTCACGGCTTCCGGTCGAAGCGCCGGAGGGAACCGCCGCCCGGCCTAAAGCGCCGCCATCGAGTAGACAGTCCACCTCGAGGGTGGGGTTTCCACGGGAGTCGAGGATCTCGCGCGCGAAAATATCTTCAACCGTGAACATGGGAGCACCTCACTTGGGAACGAGCGGTTGTCTGGATCGGAGCTAGCGCCGTGGCAAGCGTAAACGGAATTCACGGAACCCACAAGCCCCATCGCGGTTTGCACTACGAGGCGATGTTATCGTAGCCGCGATGCCGAGGTTGGGGAAGTTGCTTGCCCCGGACGGGAAAGCGTCGACCGCGGTCGTCTGGGTGCTCGCGACGTTGTCGCTCCTCTGCGTTGCGGCGATTCGCGGAGCACGGGCGGATCTGCCCTCGGCCGTGGTCGCTGGTGGTAATCCCCTCAGCCGCACCGACCAAGCATCTGCCCAGTGGTGGAGCTTCCTCGAGCGGGTCGACCAGCGCCTGCCGTCTGGCGCCAGCGCCGTGGTCTACGCACAAGACCCGGCCACCAGCATGAAGGCCTTCATGCTCGCTTTGGGCGCTCTGCCCCACCTCTCCCTGCGTCCCTATTGGTATTTTGGAGTCGAGCACCACGAAGCGGTCCTCAACAGCGACTTCCTCCTCAGCTACGGCTGCACCACACCACCAGGGCTCGCTCGACGGAGGATCCTGATTCAAGGCAAGGCCGGCTGCGTCTTCAAGCTCGGCAGGGGGAGACCGTGAAGCACGGCCGCGCCCAGCACCAGGGATCTCGGATCCGCCCCGGCAGAACGGCGCACAGATGAGCTGGACGACCTTGGCGTTCCTGCTCGCCTACGCCACTCCCGTCGTCGTGGGGCTGCCCCTCCTTTCACGAAGGTCCTTCCCCGGTCTCGGCAGCTCCGCGAGAGTGGCGGGCGGATTTGCCATCGGCTCGATTCTCATGACCTGGTGGGCGACGACCCTTTCCTTGCTTGGGGTTCGCTGGTCTCTACTAACGATTGGGCTCCCACTCCTCTTCGCTTCCCTCTTGTGGGCATGGAAGTCGAGGAATCGGGTCTTCTCATCTTCCCTAGCCACTGGTCACCCGATCTTGTCGGCCACCTCCCTTGCCACCGTTGGTCTGGCGGGGCTCTACCTCGCCCTGGCGCTGCTCGCGGGCGGCGCGACGTCCGTCGACCTCTTCTATTTCTGGGGTACCAAGACAGTCTACTTCCTGGCCTTCCACGGTTTCGATGCGACCGCCCTTTCCTGGCGCTACGCGCTCCACGCTCACAGCAACTACCCGCCCCTGCTTCCCGCTACGTTCGTCTGGGCGGCCCTGCTCTGCGGTCGTTTCTCTTGGTGGGGATCGGTCCTGTCGAGCACGATTTGGTGGCTGGCGGCGATTCCCCTTATCGCGGCCTTGCTGCGCCCTCGCCTCGGCCGCTCACCGAGCCTCGCGGTCGCCGCTTTTTGGGCCATGGCATTGGCGCTGAGCCTGGCCGCGTCCCGATCTGGAGGTAACGCGGAGGCCCCGCTCCTCCTTTTTGTCACGGTAGCAGGCGCCGGTGTGTTGGGGGAGACCGAAGCGTCCTCTCCCGGGCGCCGCTGGCTCATCGCTCTCGCCCTGGCCGGAGCCGTGGTGAGCAAGAACGAGGGGATGATCGAGGCCGCCCTCTTGGTCGGGGTGGCTCTTGCCACCGATCTGCTCGGTAAGAAGGCCCACCCCTGGCGGCGGGCGGCTGTGTTGTCCATCCCGCCTCTTCTCGCCTACGCTCCCTGGCTCGCCTTCGAGTTGGCGCACGGCATGCCCCTCTCCGACCCGGCCCGAGAGCCCCTCTTGCCCATCCACCTCTCTCACTGGTCCGAAGTCGGGAGCGCCGGTCTGCGCAACCTGGGCGCCGGCAGTTGGGGGCTGGCTTGGCTTCTGCCTTTGGTGATCGTGATTCTCCTGGCGCGGCGACTGACGTGGAAGAGAGTGCGGGCGGTACTACCCGGTCTTCTCTTCGTGGCCGGCATGTTCGCCTTTTACGCTTTCTACTACCTGCACTTCTCCGCCGATCCGACGCGCTTGATCGATTGGACGTTGCCGCGCATCTCGCAGCCGGCACTCTCGATTTGGATCCTCACCGCGGCTTGTTTGAGCGTTCCCGACGTTGACACTTCCTGGCAGCTATGACAGCATCGGCAAGCGTTCCAGCAAGGAACGACACGGTTCTTTGACGCGGGGTGGAGCAGTCTGGTAGCTCGTTGGGCTCATAACCCAAAGGTCGCAGGTTCAAATCCTGCCCCCGCAACCAAATTTCGCAGTATTTCCGAGCCGCGCACTTGCGCGGCTCGTGGCGTCTCTGCGCCCCGGCGAGAGCAAAGGAATGGAAAGCGGGCCTGATAGAATAAGGCCAATGCTTTCTGGGAGGTAATGATCATGAGCGACGAGCCCGCCGACCCCGGGGCGAATCCAGCCCCAACCCTTTCGTTTATCCGCCATGAGCTGATGACTCCACTCAACCAAATCATCGGCTACAGCGAAATGTTGAAAGAGGATGCCCAAGACCAGGGCCTCGAGGAGATGGTCGCCGATCTTGACAAGGTGCACCAGGCGGCGCGCGAGCTAGTCAAGATGGTGCAGACCTACTTGGCTTCTCTGCCGGCTGCCGATTGAGGTCTCCTTGAGCCAGATCGTGCCAACTCCAGCGACCCCTGAGGAGCGTCGAAGGCGCGCGCCGGGTAGCCCCCTGGCTTTCTTCCCGGCGCTGGTTCTGCTCGTTCTCAGCCTGGTTTCCGCGCTCCCCGCCGCCGCGACTGGACAAGAGAATGCGCCGTACCCCAGCTCGGTGTCGCAATGGCGGGCCCGGCGTCAAGCAAACGGTGCTTTCTCCCAGGGCCAGCTCAAAGAAGCGGCACCGATCTATCGCGGGCTGCTCGCTTCCATGAGCAAGACCGACGAGCACCGAGCCGAGGTGCTCTACAAACTGGCGATCATCCATCTCGCCGCGAAACCACCGCTGCACGACTCCTCGGCCGCTCTTGCCGAGCTCAACGAGCTCGCCAAGAGCTTTCCTCACTCCGACTACCAGGCGGAAGCTTCCGTCATCCTCGCGACATTGGCTCAAGTCGCCGACCAACGGGAGAAGGTCGCCGGACTCGAGAGCCACAACCGAAGCCTCGAGGTAGAGATCGCCAAAGTCAAGCAGAAGAGCGCCAGTGAGCTCCAGAGCCGGCGCGTCGGCGCCGAGCAAACGGAACGCCAACTGCGCGGCGAGATCGGCGCCCTCAAGAGGAAGCTGTCGGCCCTCCAAGATCAGCTCAAGAAGGAGCAGGCGGACCTCGCCAAGGCGCGCGCGGCGCTCCGCAAGGTAAGCGAGACGCTCGTCGGTGGAAAGAAGGGCGGAAACTAGGATCGCCGCGACTTCGGCCCCGCTTCGAGCTGGGGTCTGAGGCGAGAGCTTCCCCCTAGCCTCGCGGGCGAAGGCGCGAGAGCGGCAGCTCGACCAGCGGCCCGAGCCTCCAATCCACCGGCTCTCAGCCGTTCTTGCTTAGCTGGTTTTGGATCTTCTCGAGCAAGCGCGGCAGCTCGACCGGCTTGGTGTCGTAGTCGTCGCACCCAGCCTCAAGGGTCTTCTGGCGATCGTCCGACATCGCGTGTGCGGTCAGGGCGATCACCGGAATCGAAGAGGTCGCCGGATCGTCCTTGATCTTGCGCGTCGCCTGCCATCCATCGAGCACCGGCAAGCTCATGTCCATGAGAATGAGGTCGGGCTTGTCGCTTGTCGCCTTGTCCACGCCCTCTTGTCCATCCACGGCGACAACGACTTCGAAGCCCTTGCGCTGGAGCCGGCGCGAGAGCATGTCACGGTTCATCTCGTTATCTTCTACGAGCAAGATTTTCGCCATGCCTTCTTCTCCATTTCGTCATTGACTCGCGCGCTTGCCTGGCTTCCCGGCGCAGGCGCGAACGAGCTCCGTAATTTGTTTAACCATCTGCTCCGGACTGTAGGCGGTCTTCTGCACCACTCGCTCCACGTTGCCGTTGAGGCGAGCGCGGTCCTCCGGGGTCAGGTCCTTCGCGGTTACCACGACGACCGGTACTGCCTGTTGATGCTCGAGTTTGTGGAAACGCTCAAGGAACTCGAATCCGTCCATCTCCGGCATCATCAAGTCTAGAAGAACGACGTCGGGATCCTTGTCCTTCAGCTTGTCGAGGGCGTCGCGGCCATTCACGGCTTCGACCGTCTCCCAACCGATCTGTTGGACCGCGCGGCACAGAAGGCCGCGGGCCGTTGGGTCATCTTCGACCACGAGCGCCAGACACCCGGCCCCGTCCTTGCTCAAGCGGGCGAGCAGGCTTGCCAGCCTCTTTCGGTCGATCGGCTTGGTCAGGTACTCGGTGGCTCCCAACGCAATTCCCATTTCCCGATCATCCATCATGGTTACCATCACCACCGGAATCTCAGCCGTATCGGGATCCTTCTTCAGTGCCTCGAGAACCGCCCAGCCATCCATCCCGGGCATTACGACATCGAGCGTGATGGCGGCTGGATGCAGGGCCCGCGCCTTTTCCAGGCCTTCCTCTCCTCCCTCCGCCATCGCCACCCGGTACCCCTCTCGCACCAGAATCCTCTGACCGAGCTCGCGCGCCGCCGGATCGTCGTCGATGACGAGAATCAAGGGGCCCTCACCCGCGGTCACCGCCGCCTCGATGGCCTGCGCTACGGCTCCGGCGGAGTCTTCCTCGACCTCGGCGGGCAGCTCGACGGTGAACGTCGATCCTTTGCCCTCCTCGCTCGAGACCTGAATGTCCCCTCCCATCATGCGGCAGAAGCGACGCGAGATCGCCAGGCCCAACCCAGTCCCGCCAAAGCGCCTGGTGGTCGAGGCATCCGCCTGGGTGAACTCTTCGAAGACCTTGCCGACCTGCTCCGCAGTCATCCCGATCCCGGTATCGGAAATCTCGAACACCAGCCAGGGTCTGTCGTCCCGCAGGAGCCGGTGCACCGAGAGCGACACAACGCCATGATCGGTGAACTTCGAGGCGTTGCTCAAGAGGTTGAACAGGGTTTGACGAACCTTGGTCTGGTCGGCGTGCATCTCGCCCAGACCGTCGGGCACGTCTGACTCGAGACGATTCTCGTTGCGGTCGATCAGGGGTTGAATGGTGGTGATCACCTCATCGACGAGCTCCCCAGCATCGAAGGTCTCGAGGAAGAGCGTCATCTTCCCCGCTTCGATCTTCGAGAGATCCAGAATGTCATTGATCAGGGACAGGAGGTGCTTGCCAGCGGCTCTAATCTTCTTGAGATCGCCGACGAAATCGTCGAGCCCCATATCTCCGGCATCCTCGAGGAGCATCTCGCTGTAGCCGATGATCGCGTTCATCGGGGTGCGCAGCTCGTGGCTCATATTGGCCAGAAACGTGCTCTTCGCCCGATTTGCCTCCTCCGCGACCTGCCGAGCCGCTTGCGCCGCCGCCGTCGTCCGCGCCAGCTCCTCCTCATGACGCTCCAACGCCGCGTTGGTCGAGATCAGGCGACTGCGAGTGGCCCCCAGTCTCTCCGCCATTTCGTTGAAGGCCTTCCCCAGCTGGCCGAGCTCGTCGGCGCCATGGCTGGGCACCCGGTGGCTCAGATTGCCGGCGGAGATCTCCGCGGCGCCCTTGCGCAAGGCGCTCAGCCCCTGGTTGAGCTGGCGCGAGAAGAGGTACGCCAGGGCCAGGGCCAGGAGCGCGGAGAGAACGAAGATCAGCGTGCTCCAGCGCGCTGTGAACCGCGCCACCTCGTAGGATCGAGAGGTGGCGGCCGTGATCCTCTCCTGCTCTTCCTTTTCCAGGTGGGATAGCGCTTCGAGGACCCTCTGGCTCAGCACCGCCACGCGCTGCCCAGCGGTGGTGGGGGGGTGCTTGGCCGGCGGCGCCACTTCCGGGCCACTCGTCGCTCCAGCCGTGGCGGCGTTCTCGGCCGTGGTCTCCGTACCCGGCGCAAGAGGAGGTTCCGCTGCCGCTGCCGACCAAGCCTTTGCGAGGTCGTCATAGAGGTGCGCGAAGCTCTCGAGTCGCGGCCGGTCTTGCTTGGCCGCGTGACGTATGAGTTGAGTAATCTCCTCCCGCGTCGCCGCGACATGCGCGGCGAAGGCGGTCCTCTGGTCGGCGCTGACGCTCCCGGCGTTGGTCTTGAGCAGCGCGAGTACCGCGGCCTGTTTGATCCTCTTGTCGATCTGTTGCGCGATCCCGTTCAATCGCATTCGCTGATCGACCGCATGGGAGAGGTCGGAGATCGTCTGGTCGCGACGGGCCGAGCCCCAAAGAAAAAGGGCGAGATTTGCCGCGCAGAGAAACAGAATGCCGGCCAGGGCAAGAGCCAGGCGCCGGCGGACCGTCACGGCGCGGCCTCCGGCGGCTGCGCAGGCACGAGCTTCGCGATACGCGCTTCGACCTGCGGGGGCAAGGAAGTGAAGTGGATGATGGCGTTACCTTCCTCGGCCGCGCGACGGCCGAGAACCTTGGCATAGAAGTCGGCTCCCTCCGCGCCATCCGATTCCCCGTCACCGCTGAACCGCAAGCGCAGATTCGTCATCGCCGGCGGTAGGTTCGGGCCGGCAATCTCCGCCTCGCGGTGGGATAGGCGGGTGATCTCGCCCTTGTGAGCCTGCCCTGACGAATCCTTGCCACTGACGGTGAAGTACTCGACGGCCAGCCTCGGGGAGAGATCGCTCATCGAATCCTCGACTCGCCTCAGCTCGAGCCCCGCTTCTGGAATTCCGCCCACTTCATAGAGAGTGATCGGCGCCCCAACGCCCTTGGGCTGGACCTCGATCGTTCCGTCGACGCGGACCTTGTCACCGACGGACTCGATGGTTTGCGCGGAGGCGAGAATCTGCCCGCCGACCGTATAGGACTCGATCCGCGAGGTGAGGTTGACGTTGCTCCCCACGACGCCGTACTTGGTCCGCTTCTCCGACCCGATGTTGCCGACCACAACGTCGCCCGTGTTGATCCCGACGCCCATCTGCACCTCGGGCAATTCCGCCTCGCGATTCATCCGATTGACGTCGGCGATGGCGAGCTCCATCTTCAGGGCGCACTCGAGCGCGGCGCGCGCATGATCGGGCCGGGGAACGGGAGCGCCGAAGAGGACCAGGATGCCGTCGCCCTGGAACTCGTCGACCGTGCCCCCTGCCTCCCCGATGACGTCAGCCATCGTGCCGAGGTAGTTGTTAAGCATGGCGACAACCTGCTCAGGCCGCAGGCGTTCGGAGAGCGAGGTGAAGCCTCGGAGGTCGGCCATCAAGATGGAGATATTCCGCTTCTCTCCTCCGAGCTTGAGACCGTCTGGATTCTCCAACAGGCTGGCCACCACTTGATCGGTGATGTAGCGCCCGAAAATCTGCCGAATCATGCTATTGCGAAGCTCGAGCTGGCGCGCCAGCAAGGCGCTTTGGCCTATCGCCCGCTTGAGCGCGATCTGCGCTTCGCTGCGCGCTCGCACGATGGCGAAGTCGATCGGCTTCGTCACATAGTCGTTCGCCCCCTTCTCCAAGGCCTGAACGACATCCTCGCTCTCGCTCTTCGCGGTGACCATGATGACCGGGAGCTCGCCTCGGCTGCGCGTCTTGCGCACCGTCTCCAACACCTCGAGACCACTCATCCCGGGCATCATGACGTCCAGCAGAACCAGGTCGATCGGCGGCTCATCGGCGTCGATCTTCTTGAGAGCCGAGGGTCCGTCGGCGGCCATCTCGACTTCGTAACCTTGCCGCTTGAGCCGGCGGGAGAGTACGTCCCGATTCATCTCGTTGTCGTCGACAACCAAGATGGTGGCCGCTTTCTCTTCCTCTTCTTCGGCTCCCTCTTCCTCGCTCAGGGCATCCGGTGATTCGAGCAGGCGGTCGATGAGATCGAGGATGCGCCGAGCGGCGCTCTCAATCTTCCCTAGATCGGTTGCATAGTCCGTCTGTCCGTCGCTGGTGAGCTCCTCTTGGAGAAGCTCGCTGTAGCCGATGATCTGGCTGATAAGCGTGCGCAGGTCGTGGCGCAGGCGAACAACCGTGCCGAGACTCACGCCCGCCGCTCCCTTCGGCACCGGCCGCTTTCCCGACGACAGATCTTCGCGCCCAGCTTATCCATCATGATGGGACCACTCTCGTGGCAAGCTATCATAGCCCGTTAGCGCTGGTCGGGGCTCGAAGACACCTACCACGATGGCAAATCGAGACGATGGCGGACACGACGATACTAGGGGGCGCGACTGGCGCCAGCGAGCGGTCTCAGCGAGCCAAGCCGTGGCCCTCGTTCAGCCCGGCGACCGGGTCTTCCTAGGATCCGCCTGCGCCACGCCGCGCGTGCTCATACGGGCTCTCGAAGAGAGCGACGAACCGCTCGCCGACGTCGAGCTCGTTCACTTCCTCACCGACGGCGCCGTGCCAGTATACGATGCGGGGCCGATTACTCGTTTCCGCCATCGAACGTTCTTCGTGGGGAGCGACATGCGCCCGCTGGTCGCCTCCGGCCAGGCGGACTACGTGCCCGTCTCTGCGCGCAGCGCCACCCAGCTGATTCGCCAAGGGAAGCAACCAGTCGATGTCGCCTTTCTCCAGGTGACACCTCCCGATGAGAATGGCCGCGTCAGCCTGGGGATCTCGGTAGACATGGCGTTGGCCGCAGTCGCGGCGGCGCGAAACATCGTCGCCGAGATCAATCCCAACATGCCGCGAACGAGCGGGGAATCGAGCTTCGACCTCGCGGCGATCGACCGCTTCGTCGTCGTCGACGAGCCGCTCATCGAATACCTCCACCCCGCCGCCGAGGAAGTTGCCGAGAAAATTGCGCGTTACGTCGCTCGTCTCATCGACGACGGGGCGACGCTGGCAATCGGCCTGGGCAGGATTCCGAACGAGATGCTCAAGTATTTGACGAATCGCCACGACTTGGGCATTCACTCGGACGTCATCACCGAACCCTTGGTCGATCTGATCGAGGCGAAGGTGGTCAGTGGGAAGCGCAAGGCCCTGCATCCGGGCAAGGTAGTGGCGAGCTACGCGATGGGAACCCGGCGTCTCTATGATCTGATGAACGACAATCCCCTCTTCGAGCTGCGGCCAATCGACGAAGTATCCGATCCTGAGGTGATTGCCAGCAACAACGGGATGGTGGCCGTAACCCAGGCCTTTGCGATCGACCTCACGGGTCAGGTCTGCGCCGACCAGTTCGAGGGCGAGTTCTACAGTGGCGTTTCGACGCAGAACGAGTTCCTGCGCGGAGCCTCCGCTTCTCCGGGTGGCAAGGCCATCGTCTGTCTCACCTCGACAACCGACGACGGCAAGGTTTCGCGGATCCGGCCCTTGCTCAAGGAGGGTGAAGGGGTGGCGGTCGCGCGCTCCGACGTCCACTTCGTGGTGACTGAGTATGGAAGCGCATACTTGTTCGGCCGCTCGATTCGGGACCGCGCCCTCGCTCTGATCGAGATCTCCCACCCGGAATTTCGCCAAGAGTTGCTCGAGGATGCACGGCGACTGGGATACGTGAGCGCCGAGCAAACGCTCAAGAGCCGCCAAGCCTACCCGCAAGAGGAAGAGCGCGACGTGGGCCTCTCCGACGGCCAGGTCCTTCGCCTCCGGCCAACCCGGGCAAGCGACGTGCGTGCGTTTCAGCAGCTCTTCCATGACCTGCGCCCGGAAGACATCTACACGCGCTTCTTCACGAATTTGCGGTCCCTGTCGGAGAACAAGGCCCAGCACCTATGCAACGTCGACTACGAGAACGAGATGGCTTACGCCGCGGTAACCGGGGACATGGACAAGGAGGAGATGCTCGGAAGCTGCTGCTATTTCGCCGACCCCTCGACCCGACTTGCCGACGTAGCCTTCATGATTCACCCCGACTATCAGGGCAAGGGTTTGGGAACCGTGCTCGTCCAGCAGTTGATGGAGTACGCCCGCCGGCAGGGCCTGCGGGGCTTCACCGCGGACGTCCTCAGCGAGAACAAGCCCATGCTCAGGGTCTTCGAGAAGAGCGGCGCAAAAATTGAGACCAAGCTGGAGTCTGGAGTCTTTGAGGTAACCCTCCTCTTCCAATAGCATCCCGCTGTCTTGACAACCACCGGACAAGAAGGGCACGCAAGGGCACAGGCCGCTCGGACTCTGCTACGCCGTCTCTTCGGCGAGCGGGTCGCCGACCTCGACAGCTCCACCGAAGAGCAGATCATCGCTGCGACCTCCGTGATTGATCTGGCGGCGGGCGAGACCTTGGTGCGCAAAGGAGAGGACGCCGATCGGCTCTTCCTGGTGCAACAAGGCAAGCTCGAGGCAGTCATCGAGCGTCGCGACGGCGGTGATCAGTTTCTCGCGGCCATAGGCCCCGGAGACCTGATCGGAGAGGTCGCTCTGCTGGCTGGCGGAACTCGCTCCGCCACCGTTCGCGCCGCAACCCCCTGCCGTCTGACCGCCCTCGCTCGCAGCGCGTTCGCGGATCTCGTCGCCAGACATCCCGAGATCAGCGCTCCCTTTGTCTCGGCCATAACCGAACGCTTGCGGCATTCTCAGGTTACGACCTACCTGACTCGGCTCTTTGGCCCGATGAGCGCCGAAACAGTGGCCGACATGGAACGCGAGGTTCGGTGGCGCACTCTTACCAGCGGCGAGGTTCTGTGTCGCGAGGGAGACCCCGGAGACTGCGCCTACATCGTCATCAGCGGCAGGCTCCGAGTCACGGTCGCGCGGCCAGACGGCAGCGAACGCGTCGTCAACGAGGCCGGACGCGGCGAGATCATCGGGGAGATGGCGCTGCTCACTGGAGAGCCGCGCTCCGCGAGCCTCTACGCCATCCGAGATACCGACTTGGCCGAGGTCTCCCGCTCGGGTTTCGATCGGCTGATGAGGAGGTACCCGGAAGCGCTGGTGCAGATCGCGCGCCTCATCGTCAGTCGCTTGCAGCAACAGACCAAAGCCACTGGCGGCGAGCCCAACACTTTGATCACGCTCGCGGTCGCCCGCGCCGGCTCGCGAGTCTCGACGGGCCGTTTGGCGGAAGAGTTGGCCGCGGCCCTATCTGCCCACGGTGAAACGACGATCCTCACTTCGAGCTCCGTCGACCACGCCCTCGACCGTCAAGGGATCGCTCAAATTGGAGAGAGCGACCCCGGCAACATTCGCCTGGTCCAATGGCTGAGCTCGATCGAGAACCGCTTCCGCTACATCATCTACCAGGCCGACGACGAGCTCAGCCCCTGGACGCAGCGCTGTTTGCGCCAGGCGGACCGCATCCTCTGGGCGGCGGAAAGCGGTGATGATCCGGCGCTGTCATCCCTTGAGGGCGGCGCTTCCGAAGCGTGGCAGGACCGACCCATGCCCCCGTCGAGCCTGGTCTTGCTCCACCCGGACGATGGTAGCGAGCCGCGGGGAACAGCGCGTTGGCTCTCGTCCCGGAACGTCGAAAGCCACTTTCACCTACGCCTTGGCTCAAAGCGGGACATCGAACGGCTCGCACGCACTCTCACCGGAAGAGCGGTCTCTCTGGTCCTAGGCGGCGGGGGCGCGCGCGCAGCCGCCGACCTTGGAGTCCTGAGAGCCCTTGAGGAAGCACAGGTGTCGGTCGACCTCGTGGGCGGCACCAGCATGGGGGCGATCATGGCGGCCTTTGTCGCGATGCGCCTAAGCTCGCAAGAAGCGACGAGGACCTGTGAGCGCCGCTTCGCTTCGCTCTTCGACTACACCCTCCCCATCGTCGCGCTGCTCGCCGGGCGCAGGATCTACCGCCAACTGTCCGCCACCTTCGAGGATCGTTCCATCGAGGACCTCTGGCTTCCCTACTTCTGCGTATCCACGAGCCTGACCCGCGCCGAGCAGCACATTCACCGGAGCGGCGCTCTAGTCGAGGCGATTCGCGCCAGCATCTCGCTGCCTGGAGTAATGCCTCCGTACCACTGGCAAGACGAGCTCTTGATCGATGGGGGCCTCCTCAACAACCTCCCGATCGACGTGATGCGCTCCCACAATCATGGCGGCCAGGTGGTCGCCGTCGACGTGACACCCGAGGTCGACATCATGGCGTCGGCGGATCTCCCGCACGCGGTGTCGGGCTGGAGCCTTCTGTGGCGCCGCCTCAATCCCTTCGCGCAAGCCGCGAGCGTTCCTCACATTCTGAACTTGCTCACCCGGGCGACAGTGGTCCCGAGCATCCATTCGAGAGGCCAGGCACTCGAGAACTCGATGGCCGACCTCTATCTGCGAATCCCCGTCGAAGACTGGAAGCTCCTCGATTTCTCGGCGCTTGGGGAGATCGCGCAACGCGGATTTGATGCCTCGTGGAAGGAGATTCGGGCGTGGCGGCAAGACCTCGCGAAGCAAGGGCTTTGAGGCGATCACTGGACCGGGAGTCTTCCTTTTGGCAGCAACTCGTGCTATCGTCCGCCACGATGTCGTTTTCGGGTCGAGGGGGAGGGACAGTATCCATCGGGCGAGTCATCGCCCTCACGGTTCTTGTCGCCGCTCTTCTGGCGTTTCCCCTCTTCCCGCAGACCGATAGCGCGGCAAACGCGAGCTCCACCAGCAAGACCCAAACCGAACAGAGCAAGAAGGACAAGAGCGCGAAGAGCAGCAAGCCCGCCTCGAGCGAAGAGCCGAAGCTGACGGCGGCGGACGAAGCGGCTCTCGCCGCCATGTTCCCGTCCTATCCCACGCTTCACGCTCTGTTCTTCGCTTCGGGGACGGTCGTCTCTGAGCACCACACCGGCACCAACGGGCGAAGCACGACGACCAGCGGCGGCGCCGACCTGGTCCTGACCTCACAGTTTTCGGACAACTGGTCGGCCCTCGGCCAGTTCTCGTTGCGCTCGACCGAGGGCGAGAGCACGCTCACCCGAATCGAGCAGCTACAACTCCGCTTCGCGCGCTCCGATGAGTTCCAGCTCCGCCTCGGCAAGTTCCACACTCCGGTCGGATACTGGAACGAGACGTTCCACGACATCGCCTGGCTTCGCACCTCGATCTTCCGTCCGGAGATGTTCCGCTATGAGCAGGACGGCGGCATCATGCCCGTCCACACGATCGGCGTTCAGGCAGCCGGCAAGATCGGCTTCCGCCCCATGGAGTTCGGTTACAGCTTCACGTTCGGCAAGGGGCGCGGTCCGAAGATCACCGATGAGACCAAGTTCAGCAACCTGAACAGCCCGCATGCCCTTACCGCCCAGTTCACCTTCTCGCCCAACCGCTTCCGTGGCTTCAAGCTGGGAGTCAACGGTTACGCGGACACGATTCCCGCGGATCCCACGACCCCGGGAAGGAACGGTACGATCGGCGAGCGGATCTACGGCGGTTTCGTCGCCTGGCACCTGCTCAATCTCGAGATTCTGGCCGAATACGACGCCATAGAGCACCACGACTCCGTAACCAACCTGACCTTTAGGTCGGACGGGTATTACTGGCAGGTCGCTTCACAGTTCTACAACTGGCGCATCTACGAGCGAACCGACGTCATCAACTTCGACCCCTTCGATCCTTACTTCCTGACCATCGACCATCGCGACTTGATCAAGTTCACGGTCGGCGTCCGCTGGGACGCCACACGTTGGCTGGGGATTAAGGGCGAATACAGCTATACGGACCGTAACCGCCAGCCGAATTCGAATGCCATCAACTTCCAAGCGGCGGTGTTCTTCTGATGACGATGATGCGTAAGGGCGTCCTTCTCGTCATCCTTTCAGGCCTGCTCGTGACGTTGGCCTCCCCCTTGTTGGCGGCCGAGCGCGAGGTGGCGGTGATCGTCAATCCGAAGAATCCGGTCAGTGAGGTCTCGCTCAATGACCTGCGAAAGATCTTCCGACTGGACCAGACCTTCTGGCCCAATGGCAAGAGAATCCGCCTCTTGATGCTCGAGCATGGGACCTCCGCAAAGGAGCTGATCTTGAAGCGGGTCTACAACATGACCGACAGCCAGCTGCGCCAGTTCTGGGTCCGCAAGATGACCGGCCTCGAAAGCGCGGACTTCCCTCGCGCTTGGAGCTCGGGGGCGGCGGTCAAGCTCGTGGTCCACCGTTATCCCACTGCGATCGGTTACATCGACGCCGATCAAGTGGACTCGAGCGTCAAGGTCCTAGCGATCGACGGCAAGAAGCCGGGGCAGTCGAATTACCCTCTGGCCTTACGCACTCCCTAACAGCCCCCTCCCCCTGGCCGGTCCCTCGATTGGCTGGATCCTCTCTCGTCTGCGGTAGGATGACTGACCGAAGCTACTGGGTCACCGGATGAGGATCCGCACCAAGTTCTTGATTATCTTCTGGGCGCTCTCTCTCGCGCCCCTCTTTGCCTTGGGCCTGCTCGGCTATCTCAAGGGTGAAGAGCTCATCCGGCAACACCTCGGTTCTCTCTTCCAGCAGAAGGCGGAGGTCGCGACGCTCGACATCGATCGCGAGCTCTACACCCTGTTCCAGACGACTCAGGGTTGGGGAAGCCTGCAGGTTTTACAGCAGGGGGTGGCGAGTAATGACGTCGACCTCGGGATCCACCTCTTCTTGCACGCTCGTGGCCAAGAGTTTCCCGACCTCGCGAGCGCCGTGGTCACGGACGATCACGGCAAGTTCATCGCCGGCTTCGATCGCCACTCCAAAGCCCCGCCACTCGATCAAGCAGAGATCGAGAAGACTCTCAAGAGCGATACGGCGATCGCGCAAGACGCCCATTGGGACCCCGAGCTCCAGATGGCGATCGTCACCTTCTATGCGCCGATTCCCGATGTGTTGTTTCCCAAGAAGGTGGCCGGCGTCCTGCGTTGCGAGTGGTCCCTTGGCGACATCTTCGGCACCGTCCAGAGACGCTTCAAGGAGATGTCCAAGAGCGGCCGCTCCGACTTGATGATCATCAACAAGAGCGGCTTGTTGCTCTCGGCCCCTTCCGATCTCGAGTACAAGCCGTTCCAGGCGAACCTCGTTTCGTTGGGCTTCACCGCGGCAAAGGAGGCTACCGAGGCTCCGCGCGGAGGATCCGGCTACACGGCAGAGCATCTCGTTGGTGGCAAGGATTACCTGGCTGGTTTCAGCAAGGAGATCGGTTACCGCCACTTCGCCGGTTTCGGTTGGGCGGCAGTGGTCATCCAGGACACCGCGACCGCCTTCGCACCGATCTATCAGCTGCAGCGGGCCGCCAGCCTCGTGGCTCTATTGGTCCTCCTCGTCGTCGGCTTCTTCTCCTTGGTGATCGCCCGCCGTATGAGCCTCCCGGTGGTAAGGGTCTCGAAGGCCGCGGAAAGGGTGGCGCAGGGCGACTTCGAAGTGGAGATCGCGGCGGGAAGCCACGACGAGATCGGCACCTTGATCGCGGCCTTCAACAAGATGGTACGCGACCTGCGCGGGCAACGTTCCCAGCTCGTCGACAAGGACTATGTGGACTCGATCATCGCCAACATGCTCGATGCCCTGATCGTCCTCACTCCGGAAGGCCAAATCAAGACCGTTAACAGCGCCACTCTGAAGATGCTGGATTACAGCGAGAACGAGCTGGTCGATCAACCCTTCCAGATCCTCGTCAAGGAACCCTGGGAGGAGGTCTCAAAGCTCGTGGTACGGCCGCCCGACGACGATGCCTCCGGTTCCACCGCCGAGGCATTTCTTGCTGACGTCCTCGGTCGCCAGGACGAGGACGACGGCGGGGAGACAAAGGCCGGCCCTTCGGAGGCGTTTCTCACCTTCATTCGGCACGACGGCAGTGAGCTTCCGGTCAGTTTTTCGGGGAGCACGCTCGTCGGTCCTGGAGGTCTTGTCGATGGGATCATCTGTATCGCCCGCGACATCACGCTGCGTAAGCAGACCGAGGAGGCCCTGCGGCAGGCGAAAGAAGCGGCGGAGGAAGCCAACAAATCGAAGAGCCAGTTCCTGGCGAATATGAGCCATGAGCTGCGCACGCCGCTCAACGCCATCATCGGCTACAGCGAGATGCTGCGCGAGGACGCCGAGGACGCGGGCGAGGAGACGGCCGTCTCCGACCTCGACAAGGTGCTGGCGGCCGCCCGCCACCTCCTGGCGCTGATCAACGACATCCTCGACCTTTCGAAGATCGAAGCCGGGCGTTTGGAGATCTACTGCGAGACCTTCGACCTGCAGCAGCTGGTTCGCGACGTCGTCTCCACCGTCCAGCCTCTGATCGAGAAGAACGCCAACGTCCTCGAGGTCAAGGTTGATCCCTCGATCACAGAGGTTTACGCCGACCTCACGCGCGTTCGGCAGGTCCTCTTCAACCTGCTGAGCAACGCTTCCAAGTTCACCAAGGAAGGCACGATCAATCTGGACGTCTGGCCCGAAAAGGTGGATGGGCTGGACTGGTTCTACATGCGCGTCAAGGACAGCGGCATCGGGATGACGGAGGAGCAACTAGCCAAGCTGTTTCAAGAGTTCTCGCAAGCAGACGCATCGACCACCCGCAAGTATGGCGGAACCGGTCTGGGTCTCGCCATCAGCCGCAAGCTCTGCCACATGATGGGCGGCGATATCAAAGTGGCCAGCGAGTACGGCAAGGGCTCATCCTTTACCGTCCAGGTGCCCGCTCACGTGACGACGGGCAAAGAAGAAACGAGCATCGAGGCCAGCAAGCCCCCGAGCCAAGGCGCGGGTTCGGTCGAGGCGACGCAAACCGTCGAAGATGAAGCCGCGAAGGTGAAAGCGGAAAGTGGTTCGAGCTCGTCGGCGGAGTCCGCGACCGACGACGACGGCAAAGAAGCGAAGGAAGAGAGCCCGGCCGAGAAAGACGCGACGCCGCAGGAAGCGGAGGAGCCGTCAGAAGCCAGCTCGGCCGCGGGCGGTAACCCGAGCTCGAGCTGAATCGCAGCAGCTCGCGAGCGTCACACCTCCTCGCTCCCAACAGAAGGGCGATCGCCAGCGCCTCCCCGGAGTCGTCCGGCGAACGAGGGGAGCGTTCATCGACTTCGCGGAAGAGCCTGGAGCGCAACTCGCCGACCCTGAGCGGCGCGCGAGTGACTCTGAACCCATCTGATGTAGGCCACGAGGGCATCGATATCCCCGTCCGAGAGCCTGCCCTTGAAGGCCGGCATCTTGATCACCTCGTGCGAGAGCACGGCGTGAGCGAGCGGGTCGCGCTTGAATCGATTGCTCGCCCCATTGAGGATCCACTGGCGGAGCTCCTCATTGTTGTGCACCAAATCGGCGAAATCCGAGCCGCTCCAGGGAGGAATATACCCCTTGAGTGACCCCGGATCCATGACTAGCCCTCGTCCCTCCGCCCCGTGGCAGCCAAAGCAACCGGCACGCAAAGCGACATCCCGCCCCTTTTGCTCTTCCGAGCCGCTCGGGCCCCCGTACTGCTGCACCGTGAAAACGTAGGCCAGGAGATCGGCCAACTCCGCGCGCGAAATCGAGCCGCGGAAGGCGGGCATCGACAGGAGGGCCGAGGACGACGCCGTGCGGCCGGGCGGGTGGCCATCCAGGATCCATGCCGCGACGTCGCCGGGAGAATTGTTGTACATCAACCAGGTACCTCCCGACCACGTTGGGACCGAACCGTCCTGGCTCCCCAGATTCGCGATCGGATGCACTCCACCGGGACCGTGACAGGCGAAGCAACCCAGCTGCTCCGCCACCCTGCGGCCGCGCTGCACCGGGGTGTTCAGCGCTTCTCTCGATGAGCTCCGTCGATAGTGATGAAAGGTGAGAAGGGCCGTCTCGCCGGCGACCACTACCAGCAAGGCCGCAAGAAATCCGTAGAGCAGCTTGCGTGACATCAGCGGTTGATGTTGGAGAAACAGAGAGCTGGACCGGATCGAACCGGTCCAGCCCTCGGCGTTCTACATCATCGAGGAACCGCCCGCGGCGGGCTTGACCGAGCTGATGAACAGAGCTTCCGTTCCTCCACGCTTGACCCAATGCCCCATGACGGTCACCGTCTTGGCAATGTAAGGCATGAGCATCGCGTTGGCGGAATGTCCTGGCTGACTCGATTCCACCCAGACTACGCGATGGGTTCCCTTCTGGAGAATGGCGAGCGGAATCCCCGCCTTGGCGCACTTCTCGGCGCAAGCCTTGTGCCCGGCACCGGTGGCCGCGGAGCCATGCTCCAAATAGCAGCGAGAGCCGATCACCTCACCGGTAACCGACGCCTCCGCCGCCATCTCACCCTGTTTCATCTGGTGATGCATCATGCCGGGGTGCGCTGCGGTGCCATTCTGGCCGGTTGCGGCGAAGCTGGGCAGCGCGACCATAGCCAGCACCGCGGCTCCACCGAGAACGAGTGACATTCTCGACTTCAAGTTCATTCTTCCTTCCCCTTCCGGCCCGCTTGGCGGGCCCGTCCCGCGCGCGGCCTATTCCGCGCACGCGTGGATCCATCGACTCCGGACATTCGTGAGCTGGGAGGTGTCAAGATCCCTCTCGTTACCTCCTTCGACAGATGCATAGCCGATACCAAGATTCGAAAATCCTCTAGTGACGCGCGCGACCCGTGCCGTCAATGGCCGGCTTATCGACCCGCGCTCTCTTCCCTTTCGATACGCGACCGCCGCGCAAATGGATTGCCTCCCAGAGTGATTCCCGATGGTCACGATAAGATGCCCGCGTGATACCGGATCGTTCCTCGGACCTGCAGACTCCACTTCTGCTCTTAGCCATGCCTCAGGTTCAAGACCCGTTCTTTCACCACAGCGTCGTGCTTCTCCTACACCACTCCGAGGAAGGCAGCTTCGGCTTCATCGTGAACCGGCCAACCGGCATTCGAGTCGCGGATATCTTGCAGGGAATGGAGATATGCTGGCAAGGCGATCCCGAGGCCGTCGCGCTGTTCGGAGGACCGGTGCAGCCCCAGCTCGGGACGGTGCTCTTCGCCACGGACGAAGGCACGGCCATCGACCAAGAGCCGCGCGAAGAGGAGGGGCAGCGCACCGAGGTGCTGCCTGGGCTCGAGCTCAGCCAGAACGTCTCCGATCTGGCTCAACTGGCCGCGGCACCACCCGAACGATTCCGGCTACTGCTCGGCTATGCTGGCTGGTCCGAAGGGCAGCTGGTGGACGAGATCTTGCGGAACGACTGGCTCACCGCGCCTGTTGACCTCGCGTTCTTGTTTCCCACCAATGTCACCGACTCTTGGGGCAACGCGCTGCGCGCCGTCGGAATCAATCCCGACACGCTTCCATCCTGGACCGTGCGAGGCGATGATGAGGAGACCAATTGACTGCCACAGACGTCAATCCCGATCCCATGGCGCGCTTCGCGGAGGTCTTTGACGCTGCCCGCTCCACCGCTCCCGAGGGAGTCGACGCCACCGCGATGACCCTCGCGAGCGCCGATCGCCAGGGGCGTCCGTCGGCACGGGTTGTTCTGCTCAAAGGCATCGACGAGCGCGGATTCGTCTTCTACACGAACTACAACAGTCGTAAAGCGCGAGAGCTCGAGGAGAACCCGGTCGCCGCGCTCTGCTTTTTCTGGCCCCCCATCGACCAGCAGGTACGGGTCGAGGGCCGCATCGAACGGGTCTCCGCGGAGGAGTCCGACGCATATTTCGCCGAGAGACCTCGGGAAAGCCAGTTGGGAGCCTGGGCCTCGAAGCAGAGTGAGACCCTGCCATCCCGCCACGACCTCGAGGCTCGGCTTCGAGAAGTCGAGCTTCGTTTCTCCGGCTCGGCCGTAGCCCGCCCGAGCTTCTGGGGCGGGTATCGATTGCGACCCGACTGGCTCGAGTTCTGGCAACGGGGGGACTTCCGGTTGCACCACCGTACCGCCTATGTCCGGCAGGGGGACGAATGGCGAATCGAAACGCTCTACCCCTGAGGAATCCGCGGAAATGACGCGAGCCGTTGTCCAGGTCATCGCCAACAGCGCCGCGGTCGTGCTTGCCGCGCACTTCATCCCCGGCATCAGCTACCACGGGGGGCTGCTCTATCTGCTCCTCGTGGGCCTGGTCATCGGCCTCATCAATCTCCTGGTCAAACCGGTCGTGACCTTTCTCTCCTGCCCGTTGATCGTCTTGACCCTGGGCCTGTTCTATCTGGTCATCAACGGTTTGATGCTTGCTTTGGCGGCCTTTTTCCTCGAGGGATTGACGATCGCCGGATTTCTGCCCGCGATCCTCGGGGGGATCGTTCTGGCCCTGGTTAACTGGCTCGCGCGGGCCTTGCTCCTCGATTGAGTTAGGGTAGGACCAGAAGGAATTCGAGAAGAGGAACCAACCATGGACGAGCAGCGATTTGCAGTCGTCACCGGAGCGAGCTCCGGTATCGGAGAGGCAACCGCCGTAGCCTTGTCGGCGGCGGGATTCCAGGTATTCCTCGGCGCCCGTCGTACCGAGCGCATCGAAGAAATCGCCAGCTCGTGCGGCGGTACCGCGATCCACCTCGACGTGACCCAGGAGGAGAGTGTCGAGCATTTCGTCGAGAGTCTTCCGCCCCACCTTCATTTGTTGGTGAATAACGCCGGGGGGGCTCTTGGCCTCGATGCCATTGCCGACGCTCAGGACGAAAGGTGGCGCACGATGTTCGAGGTCAACGTGCTCGGGACCATGCGCATGACGCGCGCTCTGCTCCCCAGATTGCTCGCCAGCGGAGATGGCCAGGTCATCAACGTCGGGTCGACCTCGGGTTTCGAGACCTACCCCGGAGGGGCGGGATACACGGCAGCCAAATTCGGCGAGCGGGCGCTCACCAAGACCTTGCGTCTCGAGATGCTGGGCAAACCGATCCGCGTAACCGAGATCTGTCCCGGTTTGGTGGAGACCGAATTCTCGCTCGTGCGCTTCGAGGGCGACCAGAAGCGAGCCGCCGGGGTCTACGAGGGAATGGAGCCGCTGCGCGCCGAGGACGTCGCCGAGGCGGTCGTCTTCGCCGCTACCCGACCCCCGCACGTCGACATCGACGAGATCGTGATCCGGCCGCGCGATCAGGCGACGGCGACGCAGGTTTTTCGCCAAAGGAGGGACTCCTGAGCGCGAGAGATCGGCTCCTAGGCGCCGCCTCCCTGGCCACCGTGGTCGCACTGGCTCTCGGTGCTCTGGGCTGCGGGCAACTCTTCAACCGCGGGCCTGAGGGTGAGCGGCTCTACCGACAGCGCTGTGCCAGCTGCCACGGCATCGACGGGCGCGGCAACACTCCGCAGTGGATGGGAGACCCGTATGCCGACCTGACCGACGACTCCTGGCGCTACGGTGGAGATCCGCCATCGATCGAGAACACCATTCGTGATGGGATCTTCGCCAAGATGCCCTCGAACAAGGACCTCTCCCCCAAACAGCTTCAGGAGCTCACCAACTACGTTCTCGCGCTGGGCGGCAAGAGCAGCGGAGAGCCCTAGGAGCGAGGAGCGCGACAAGCCCATTCTCAAGGCGACCCGAAAACCATGGATCCCCAACAACTCAAGTCCGTCTTTGCCCAGCTCGAGGCGCTCGATCAGCGACTGAGCTACAAGCTCAGGCAGGCGCGGCGCGGCTCGCTCGTCCAGCCCGGAATCGATCAGATAGCCAACCAGGTCGCCGAGCTCCAGGAATACACACTGGAGCTCAAAGAGATCCTCCGCTCGCTGATCATGGCGATCGCCGCGAAACCTTCGACCACTCCGCCACTGCCGCCTCCATCCTGAACGCATCCTCTCCGACTCCGTAGTAGTGCGCTACACGGTCTCGCACCTCGAATCCGAACCTCCGGTAGAGGGCCAGGGCCGGGCGATTGTCGCTACGGACCTCGAGACGTAGCAGGGCGAGCCCGCGCCGCTTGCCAACGGCGAAAGCGTAGGCAAGCAAACGGCCCCCCACCCCCCGGCGTCGAGCACCGGGCTCGACCCCGATGGAATAGATGCGGAGGGTCGTTCCTCCCTCTCGGTACGACAGCACCAGGGCCCCCACCGCACGACCCTTCAGCTCCGCCACCATAGTCAATCCCGCGCCTCTATCGACCAGACGGCGCCACTGCCTGCGACGAATCCGCTCGCTCTCGTTGACGAATGCCTGCGCCTCGATGCGAACGAGCGCATCGACGTCCGTCTCTCGTGCCGTGCGAACGCGCACTCTCCGCTCTAAAGTGGTAGGCCGAACCGAGCTCTCCGACCGGCCCCTTTCAACGGTCAAATCCGGACCTCCCCGGAAGCCAAAGCGCCCCCTCTCGCCGCCATCGAAATGTCACGCCAACACCTTTACGCGAGCGCCAACAGCGGGTAAAATAATGGCCTCGGCAGGCGTTTGAACGACGGGGGTTAAAGCCATCAAAACCGCAGCACACGCTACGGGCTCGCTCATGCTCCCTATCCGTTTTCCGTGTCACCTCGAGCGGCGCCATACCGCCCGGATGGATTATGAACCACTCTCCCTCGGAGGATACCCATGAGAACCAGCTGTCGCCTCATGCTCGCTCTGGCGCTCGTCGCCAGTGTCGGGCTCGTGATGACACCCCGCGCCATGGCGCAGGAAACCACAACCGGTAGCATCAGCGGCCGCGTCACTCTGCACCAGGACGGCTCCCCGCTCGCGGGCGCCACCGTGATCGCGACGCATGTCCCGACGGGGACCCAGTACAAGACGGTGACCCGCGAGGACGGTCGCTACAGCATCTTCAACGTCCGCGTCGGAAGCCCCTATGAGATCACCGTACAGAAAGAGGGCTTCAAGACCGAGCATCAAGGCGGTCTTCGCGTGCGCTTGGGCGAGGATCTGAAGACCGACTTCTCGATGCAGCTCCAGGCGGTCAGCGAGACGGTTACCGTCACCGGAGGTGCCTCGGCCATCATCAACCCGTCGCGTACCGGCGCCACCACGAACGTCTCCTCGGTCGAGCTCAAGACCCTGCCGACGATCGACCGTAGCCTGCTCGACTACGCCCGCACCTCCCCCTTCTTCAGCACTCTGGCGGACAGCGGGAACGGCGACACCACGATCACGGTCGCGGGACGACCCAACCGCTACAACAACATCCAAATCGACGGCGCGGTCAACAACGACGTCTTCGGGCTCGCCGCGCAAGGAACCCCCGGCGGGCAGGCCGAAACCCAGCCGATCAGCCTCGATGCGATCCAAGAAGTCCAGCTCCTGGTCTCCCCTTACGACGTTCGCCAGGGCGGGTTCTCGGGCGGCGCCATCAACGCCATCACCAAGAGCGGCACCAACAAGTTCAAGGGCGGGGTCTTCTACTACACCCGCAACCAGAGCCTGGTCGGAAAGACCGCGACCAGCGGCCCGATCGGCAAGTTCAGCAACAAGCAGTACGGCTTCCACTTGGGCGGCCCGATCAAGCAGGACAAGGCGTTCTTCTTCGTCACCGCCGAGCTCGACCGGCGCGACACGCCGGCCGGCTATTCGATCGATGGCTCGGGACAGCATTTCGGGCATGTGGCCGACGTCAACGATTTCCTGAGCATCTTGAAGAACGAGTATGGCTACAGTCCGGGCGGAACCAACGAGTTCACGCGCGGCACGAATAGCGACAACTTCTTCGGCCGTCTCGACTTCAACCTGAGCGACAGCACCCAGCTGACCCTGCGGCACAACTATGTCAAGGCCAGCAACGACATCGGGTATCCGAGCTCCCGGGCCTACATCTTCCCGGACCACTTCTACCAGTTCAAGGACAAGACGAACTCGTCGGTGGCTCAGCTCAACAGCGTCTTCAGCAATTCGCTCTACAACGAGGCGCGAGTCACTTACCAAACCATTCGTGACAACCGTGGCGGTCCGACGCGGTTCCCCCAGGTTCGGGTCTACTTGAGCGACGGCTCGACCCTGACCGCGGGCACGGAGGAGTACTCGACCGCCAACAGTCTCGATCAGACGATCGTCGAGCTCACCGACGATTTGACCTGGTGGAAGGGCAACCACAAGTTCACCTTCGGCACCCACAACGAGTCGTTCAAGTTCGACAACCTGTTCATCCGCGACAACTTCGGCGCTTACTGGTTCAACAGCCTGGCGGACTTCGCCGCGGGACGCGCCTACGAGTTCAGCTATAGCTTCTCGAACACGGGCAACCCGCAGCAGGCGGCCCAGTTCAGTGTCCGTCAGTATGGCTTCTACGCCGAGGACGAGTGGAGCCCGGGCCACAATGTGACCGTGACCTACGGGCTGCGCATGGATATGCCGACCTTCCCCGACACCCCGGGCGCCAACCCCGCGGTGGCGGCGGTCTACGGCAAGCGCACCAACGTGACCCCGAGCTCGAGCCCCCTGTGGTCGCCGCGCGTCGGCTTCAACTGGGACATCGGCGGGCAGGGCAATGAGCAGCTGCGTGGAGGTCTGGGAATCTTCACCGGCCGGACCCCATACGTCTGGCTCTCCAACCAGTACTCGAACACCGGGCTCGACTTCACGCGGCTCTTCGCCTACATCCCGTACTACCTGGTGAGCCCGACCAACTACATCCCGTTCACCGCGGATCCGAACAACCAACCGAAGTCGCTAGGGTCGGCCTCCACCAACGAGATCGACCTCGTCGATCCGAACTTCCAGTTCCCGCAGATCTTCCGCACCACCCTGGCGTACGACCGGCAGCTCCCCTGGTGGGGCATGGTGGGGACGGTCGAGGCCATCTACTCGAAGACCCAGAAGGACATCCTCTACCAGGACCTCAATGTGGTCCCGACCGGTCAGCACCTCTTCGACGGACGACCGCTCTTCACCAACAAGGATCGCAACTTCAGCAACGTGATCTACCTCACCAACACCAGCAAGGGCGATCAGGTCAACGCCAGCATCAAGATCGAGAAGCCCTACTCGCACGGGCTGACCTGGAGCGTCTCCTACGTCTACGGCAAGGCCCGGTCGATCAATGACGGAAGCTCGAGCCAGGCGGTGTCGAACTGGCGGTATCTGCCGATCCAGGGCGATCCCAACCATCCGGGGCTCTCGAACTCCGACTTCGACGTCCGCGACCGGTTCATGGGGTATCTCTCCTACCACTTCAAGCTCTTCGGTGGGCTCCAGAACACGGTCTCGTTCTACTACAACGCCCAGTCGGGCCGGCCGTACTCGACGCTCTTCTACAACGACGTCAACGGTGACCGGCAATACAGCGACCTGCTGTACGTTCCGGCCAACGTCAACGACGTGATCGTCACCGGCGGAACGGCGGCGCAGCTCCAGGAGTACATCAACGCCGACAAGGGGTTGAGCGCCGCCAAGGGGCACATCGTGCAGCGCAACGCCAGCTTCGCCCCCTGGACCCATCAGCTCGACTTCCACTACTCGCTCGAGCTGCCGATCCAGCGCTTCAACGCGCAGATCACCTTCGACGTGTTCAACTTCCTCAATCTGCTCGACAAGAGCTGGGGCTTGGTGCGCTACGTCCCGTTCGGCACCGTCTCGCCGATCCGCTACGACGGCATCGACAAGGCGACCGGCAAGCCGATCTACCACATGCTGTTCACCAATCCTGACCAGCGGTGGAGCGTCGACGACCTGCGTTCGCGCTATCAGGCGAAGATCGGGCTCCGCTTGAGCTTCTGAGCGGACTTCCAGCAACTCGGCTTCAACCGAGAGAGAACGGGGACCGGGAAACCGGTCCCCGTTCTTCTTATAAAGACAAAGCGAATCTCGGCTTTGCGATTACAAAGAGATCGTGTTGCTGGCGCTAGTCGCTGCCGCTGGAGCCGAATCCCCCGTCTCCCCGCCCGCTCGGCGGCAGCTCCTCGACCTCGCGCAAGCTGACGACCGGGACCCGCGAGAAGAGCAGCTGGCCGATCCGCATTCCCGGCTCGATCGTGAACGGCTGATCGCCGAGATTGACGAGAATGACCTTGACCTCGCCTCGATAGTCGCTGTCGATCGTTCCCGGGGCGTTGGCCAGGGTGACGCCGGAGCTGAGGGCCAGGCCGCTGCGGGGCCGCAGTTGCCCTTCCCAGCCCGGTGGAATCGCGAGCGCCAGACCGGTTGGCACTGCACGTCTTTCCCCGGGAGCGAGCGTTTCCTCCGCGCGCAACGCCGCGCGGAGGTCAAGCCCGGCACTTCCCGCGGTCGCCAACTCCGGCAAAGGGAGCTCCAGCCCATGGGCCAGCCTCTTCACCAAGACCGTGAGGTCCCGTTTGTCCACGGCTCTCAAGGGACGGCCTGGTTGTGGGCGGTCGGGGTCGTCCCGGGTATAACTTGACCGCGGAAGGGGCGCCAAAAGGCCCCCGTCGAAAGCCGCGGCAACGGTCCGTTGTGCGGACCGAGTCTGATCCCGACCGCGGTTTGCGCAAGTTTGACGGTGAAAAGCCACTGATCGTACTGTCGCTTGCCGAAAAAGGAAATGAGCGAATGACCGGTGCTCTTGCTGTGCACGCCGAGGATCGGTCGCAGGGTTTGCGTCGTTCCATCCCCCTGGTCTTGCCCCTGGGTGCCCTGCTCCTCGCCGAAGCCATTCTCCTGCCCATTCTGTGGATAGACCTGGCCGCCGGGCTGCATCGACTGGCCGCTCCCCTGCCCCGGCCTCAAGCCGGGACTGGGCATCGGACTGCCCGCGTAGATCAAGGCCCACTCCCCATTCTTGGTCATCGGGTCCTTCCACAAGCGGCGGATGGATCGCGGCTTGACGTCGAGCAGCTCTTGCAGACGGACCGGATAGCGGCCGAACCGTTCATGAAACACGCGGATGGCCTCGGCGTACTGGAGACCCCGGAAGATCAGCTCATGCTCCTTCTCCCGCTGCATCCGCTGGCTCCAGATCGGGATCAGCACCGCCAGCATCACGTTCATCACCGCGATCAGAACGATCAAGGTAATGAGAGTGAAACCGGCCTCCGGTTGGCTGCGGCCCTGCATCACCAGTCCTTGTAGAACGAGCCGTCCAGGCTCTTGAGCGGTGAGCCCGAATGCACGTCGATGATGCCCGGTTGCTGATCCACAGAAGAGCTCGACTGGCTCCCTTCGTCCGGGTTCTGCTCCTCGTAGACGACCGTCCACGTCTGGTTGCTCTTGGTGATGGGATCTACCGGGATCGCCCGTAGATACTTTTCTGTCACCAGGGCATCGAGCGACGGCGGGTAGACCCCTTTATCGGCATAGTACTGATCGATCGCCTCTCGGAACGCGCGCAGGTCCGTCTTGAGCGCGGTTTCCGCGGCCTTGCGCGGGACGTTCTTGAGCTGTGGCATGACGATCGCGGCGAGAATCCCGATGATGGCGATGACGATGATCATCTCAAGCAGGGTAAACCCAGCCTGGCGCGCGCCTTGCCGCCATTGTCGTACGGAGTTTCGATCGCTTTCTACCATTTGCTGTATTTGATGCCGTCGAGTCCAGTTCCAGTGCTGAGCGAGTAGACGTCGTAAACGTCTTCGCCTCCCCAAGTCGTCGAGTCGGGCTCGTCCTGATAGCTCCGCAGGCCCCATTTTGCCTCCCCCGTCATCGGATCGACGGGAATGCGGCGCAAGAACTTCACCTTTTGGTCGACCTTGCCGACCAGCTTGACCCCATCCACTAGGACCTGAAGATTCTTCGGATAGCCGTCACTGCCGAGCTCGACCGGAATCAAGCCGGCATCACTGTAGCGCTTGTACTCGTCAATCGCGTTCCGCATCTCTCGGAGGTCCTGCCTGAGGTCGAGCTCCCTGGTCCTCTTGGCCGTGTAGTGCGCCATCGGCAAGACCGTGGCGGCGAGAATCGCGAGGATCGCGGTTACGATGACCAGCTCCATCAGGGTAAACCCCGCCTCCCGGCGCTGCGCGATTCGCGCCGAGCGCGCAGGATTGATGGAGAGTGAAGCGCGTTTCATCGAGAGGGTCAAACGTCCGAAGCACCGGGTTGCAGTGCATGCTGATGCAAGACGTGAGGGAGACTGGGTGCGATCGGCAGCGACAATGGAGGCGCAAAGACACCCGCCAGGGGACGGAGATCCGGTCCCAGCGCCTTGACCGTCTGAAAGCGAATGGAGGTCGGACCGGAAGCGAGCGCCTTGAATGTGATTCGCAGGAGCTCGCCGCGACCGGTGACTCCCGGTATTCCCCCCAGACGGCTTGCGCCCACCACCAGTCGCCCGGGAACGGACGAGTCCGTCATCAGCGACGAGCTCGCCGGGCCGCCGAAGAACGCTCCGCGCTCGACACCCACCACCGCCAAGTGCTGAGGATCGTAAGTCAAGGTCGCGGGCAGGTGTGAAATCGGCTCATGGGCGTCGACGGTCAAGGGAACCGAAAACGTCGATCCGACCTTGACCCCGTTCGCGGGGGACCCGAGCGTGACACTAATCGGCGCGAGCGGTGCGACAGCCGGCTCGTAACTCGCCAAGACGATCCGGCCCGAATTGTTGCCAGGGAAATGCTCGCCACCGGTCGGGGCTCCCAGAAACGCCACCGGTTCCGGCCCTGGAGGCGGAGCTTCTTGATCTTGCTGATCGGGTGGAGTCGCCGGCTTCTCCGGCTTGGGCTCGGTGTTCCCTTCGAAGAGGTTCGACGGCGTCGAAGGATTCGCGAGGTCCTTCCCTTTGGGGGCCTCCGGCTGGGCCTTCTCCTGGCTCTGGGTGTTCGCTCTATTGTTCCGCCTTGCCCGCGCGCCCGCCCGGCCACGGCGCACGCCTCTCGGCAGCTCCTCGAGACGACGACGAATCATCTGCTGGATCTGTTGGCGCTCGCCTCCCCCGAAGGGTCCCTCTTGGGGTGAGCCGACCTCGGGGCTTCCCCCGCGCAGGGAGAAGTTGGTCGCCGTTCCCACCCAGATCGGAAGCAGGTCCTGCTCGGTAATGTTGGCCGTGCGGATGATGTGTGGAGTAAGGGTGAGCACGAGATCCGTACGATGCCGGTCGGCATGAGTCTTCGAGAACAGGCGGCCGAGAACCGGGATGTCGCTGAGCCCTGGAATACCGTTCTCGGTGTCGGAATCATCGGTACGGATAAGACCGGCAAGGAGGTTGGTCTCACCGTCCTTGAGGCGAATGGTCGACGAGATGGCCCGCGTCCCGATGATCGGTTGCTGTTGTCCACCCGATCCCTGAACGTAACCCGAGAGGTTCGAGACGTCGATCTTCAGCTTCAGCGTGATCTCCTGGTTGTGGTGGATCCGGGGAGTGATCTCGATCTGGATGCCCGTGTCCTTGTACTGGAACGAGGTGATGGGAACGATGTTCCCGCCCACCGTTTGCGCGGTGTTGAAGGTCGTGACGGGGATCGGAATGCTGTCGCCAATATGCAGGGTGGCCTTTTCGCCGTCGCTGATCCGGATGCGGGGATGAGCCAGAAGCTGGGCGTCGGAGCTGTTCTTGATGAAACTGTAGACGAAGCTCGGAATGCTCAGGACCCAGTCGTTCTGGTTGAGCGAGGAGAGATCGGAGAGCCGCACTCCGGAGCTGCCACTCCCGGTATCGAGCGTCTGCGTAACCTGATAGTTGCTCAAGGCGAGCCCAAGGTCGCGCAGCTTGCTCGTGTCGACCTGCAAGAGCTCCACATCGACAACCACTTCGCCGCGCGACTTGTCGTTAGCCTCGATGATTCTCTGCGCCACCCGTACCTTGTCGGCGGTGTCACGCACGATGATCGCATTCTGCTGCTCGTTGGCCGCGATATTGCGGGCGTCGATCAAGCTCCGCAGCATCGTCATTACGTCTTTGACGTCGGCATTGGACAAGAAGAACGTCTGGATTTCAAGATCCTCGTAGTTGCGGCGGTTTTGCGGCGTATCGGCTGCGATCAGGATGGTATGCGGGTCGATCACCTTGTAAAAATGCTGCGCCGCTCGCATCAACGTCTCGAGCGCCTTCTTCGCGGTCATGTCCTTCAACGTGATCGCGATTTTCTCGTCTTTGAGGTTCGGATCGAAAACGATGTTGATTCCAAAGGCCTTTCCCAAGGCGCGATAGATGTCGAAGATCGGCACCGGCTTCGGGAAGGAAAGCGAGATGGGCTCTTTGGAGCGTGGATTGAGCACCGGTGGCTGGCTGTCCAGCTCCGCCTTCTTCTTGAGCTGATCGAGGGTCATCTGCCCATCCTCTTTGGCCCGCCGCGCGATGTCGGCGCGGACCTTCGCGAGCTCGACCATGGCGTACTGATTGGTGGGATCGAGCTGCACCGCTTGCTTGTACTCCACCATCGCGCGTTCGAGAACGCCTGCGTCCTGGTACGCCTTGCCCCTCTTGAAATGCTCCTCGGAGGCCTTGGTCCTGGCCTCGAGAAGCGCCGTTCGGTAGCGCACGTTCGTCGGGTCCTGCTCCAGCGCCTTCATGTAGGCAAAGACGGCGTCGTCCCAGTTACCGCTTTGCTCCGCGACCTGTGCCTTACGCTGGGTGCGGAGCGTTGCGCAACCAGCGAGCGACAGGGCCGCGAGCAAGACGATGAGCAGCGATCTCGAAGTTCTCTGCATGGCGGTGACCTCTATCTTGAAATTCATGACTCCCGGCCTTCATCAGCCCCCAATTGGCAACCGCTGGGGAGGAGCGTCGGGAAAGCCGACGAACGCGATATCAACGGATTCGTACCCGATCTTGGCGACGATGAACTTGCCCTCCAGGACGTCTCCTTCGAAGGCGTTGTAAATGTTCTTCCCATCTGTAAACACGGCGATCTGACGATCGTCCGGACCGAAGCTGCCGAGATAGCTGAGATCGATCTCCGGCGGGCGCGGTTTGGCGGGCGCTGTCTCGACCGGTGGTGGTGGCGGCGGCGTCTTGGCCGCCACCTTCGGAGGAGGGGGCGGCGCGGGCTCGGGCGCGTAGCGAAACAGATCGCGTCCACCGCGGTATACCGCGGGTTGATGCTCGAGCGCGGCCAAGGCGAGAGTATCGGCGTGGGTTACCAACTTGCTGGATCTCTTGCCCGTCCGGCTGCTCGCGGTAACCACGCTCGCTACCGCGGGTCCCCCGGAGGATAGCCACCCACGCAGCAGCCGCCAGCCTCCAAACAGCGCCACGATCACCAGGACGGCGAGCAGGACCCGCCGGCGTTCAGCCCCGCTCACGCGTTCCCTCCGGCGTGTTTCAGCGGGTGGTGGGGCGCGGGGCCCTCGGCAAACCAAGTCGAGATGCGCAAGTTGATCTGCAACTGATCTCCTTGGCGCGCCATTCCGCCGGACTCGCTCAAGCTCACCTCCTCCAAGATCAAGAAGGAGTTCGAGAGCTCGAGCAGATTGACAAGTTGTCTCAAATCGTCGTACGTTCCGCGCACGCCAAAAACGATCGATCTCTTGGCAAGACCGTAGTCCTCGAAGGCTTGCTCGGGGTAGCTGATCGCCGTCGGCTCCAAGCCAGCTCGCTTCGCCAGTCCCTTGACCTCGGCGATGATCTTGGTCAGACGCTCACTCTCCGTCCCGAGCCGCTTCGAGTAGAAATCGTCCACCTCCTGCTCGGTGCGTTTGGCATCACTCTGGGCTTTGCGCAGTTCCGCTTCTTGCTTCTCGATGTGCGCAAGCTCCAACTGGCTCGCTTCGAGCCGCTGCTGGACTGCGCTCACCCGACCGGCGAAGACGAGCTGGTAGGTCCCCAGGAAAACGAGGTTCAAGACCAGAAAGGCAAGCGCTGGCACCCAGAGACGGGTCCGCTCGCGGAAGGCTTCGCCCAACGGCCTCACGACTTGGTCCCCTCTTTAGATTGCGGCTTCTCCGCCGCCTTGTGAGCCGCCGGAGCGGCCGGCGCCTTGGCGCTCGGCGCCTCCGCGCCCGGCTGGTACTTGACCGTCATGCTGAAGCGTAGGTCCCCGCTCCGCTCTCTCGACTCATGGGAAGGGTTGGGATCGTCAAAAGCCTTGTTGTGGAAGAGCGCATCGATGAAGTCGAGCATGTCCTTCCCGGACTTGGCCTCGCCTTCCACCGCGAGCTGAATTTGGTTCGTCTTCCGACGGGCGCTCTCGGCCTCATCGCGTATCCCTCCTACCGGAAAGTGCGGTGCCAGGCGCAGAAGGCGAGCGTCCCGCGGCAGAGCCTCGCTCAGGCGATCGAAGAGGAAGCTCCACGAAAAGGCGCGCTGGTCGATCTGATCGTTGAGAAACTCGACCTGTTTGTTCTGCCACCCGAGATCCGATGATCGCAACACAGCCTCCGTTCGGGCTACTCGCGCCTGACCCTCGGTGACTTGCGACTTGACGCGCGCCAGCGCCTCGCTCTTGTTGCCAAAACCGGAGAAGTAGCCCCAGTAGAGGTATCCATTCCCCAGCGCCAGGAGGCCTCCGAGCACCCAGAAAAGAATCGCCGCTCGCACTACCGGGCGCTGGTTGATGAACGGCCGTCGCGCCAAGTTGAGACCGACGTGCTTCACATCACCTCCTGCGCCGCGGCGCCCAACAAGGGCGCGACCTCCATGAGACTGACCGATGGCAGCTCGCCGGCTAGCGGTAGCTCGCTGGCACGCAGAGGCTCCACGACCGCACCAAAGGCGGCGCTCAGGAGCTCTTGCCAGGCAGGCTCGTCGCCCGGCGACCCGAGCAGCCAGACGCGCCCAAGCGACTTGTCCTCGAAATGATTCTCGATAAAGGTCGTAGTCAACCGCAAATCCTGTTCCACCGCTGCCTTCTGGCGGGGCTCGCCGAGCGTGCCAAGCAGAGTTTTCACGCGATAGAGGAGCAGCCCGCGCTCGTCACTCAACAAGAGGGTGTACGAATCTGGGCGCACGATCATCACTGCGGTCAGGCTCTGTTCCTCCTCGCGTGGCAGAGCCGGTAAGAGAGCGAGGCTCTCGTTCGCGATCCAACCGATTCTCACACCTCGTCTGGCGAACGCCGCTTCGAGCTGTCCGAGAAGGTTCTCGATCGCGAAGCCGAGAAGAATCCTCAGCGGCTCTTCCTGTCCGGGCAAGGGGGGCGCCTCGGCCGCCCCGATTCGCAGATCATCGACCCGAAAAGGTACCAGCCTTCGCAGTTTCCAGCGCAACACCTCGTTGCGCTCGCTTTGCTTCCTGGGAAGGGCGTTTATCTCGGTAAAAACCGTCCGCAGCCACGCCTCGGGCAAGACCAGAGAAGCCTCCGGGACCGCAACCGAGACCTTTGAGAGCAGCTCATCGAGCGACAAGTCGAACGAGTCACGATCGCGCAAGGGACCGCCCAAGGGTCCGGGAAGAAAATTCTCCGGCTTGAGCTCGACGCGGCGGAACTCGTTGAAGCGGAACTTCGAATCGGTCGCCTCGAAGCGGGCGTACGAGATCGTGGCGCCATCGACCGCAAAGACATGCGGCGGAGCGGAGACCGCACCGACCCCGGTCAAGCGCTTAATCCACGAAGGTGACTTTATTGATCTCACGAAGCGTGGTTACCCCCTGAAAGACCTTCTCAAGCGCCGATTCGCGCAGAAATACCATCCCCTCTTCCTTGGCGGCTCGTTTGATTTCGGACGCCGGCCGGCGAGCCAGAATGAGCTCGCGAATGCGATCCGAAAGATCGAGGAGCTCGGAGATCGCCAAGCGGCCGTGGAACCCGGCGCCATTGCACTCGATGCACCCCGCGCCCTCGTAGAAGGTGTACCCGCCATAGACCTCGGGATCCAGACCGCTCACCTCGAGCAGCTCCGGAGATACCTTGGCGGGACGCCGGCAATGGTCGCAGATCCTGCGCACCAGACGCTGGGCCAGGACGCAGTTGAGCGCCGAGACGAAGTTGTAGGGATCGACCTTCATGTGGAGAAATCGTCCCAGAACGTCGACGACGTTGTTGGCGTGCACTGTGGTAAAGACCAGGTGCCCGGTCAGTGCCGCTTGAATGGCGATCTGCGCCGTCTCCTCGTCGCGGATCTCCCCCACCATCACCTTGTCCGGGTCATGGCGCAGAATCGAACGCAGCCCGCGGGCGAAGGTCAGCCCCTTCTTTTCGTTGACGGGGATCTGAGTGATCCCGCCGAGCTGATACTCGACGGGGTCCTCGATGGTGATGATCTTGTCCTCCGACGATTGGATCTCGGCCAGACAGGCGTAGAGCGTGGTGGTCTTTCCTGAGCCTGTGGGCCCGGTCACCAGCACCATGCCGTACGGCTCACGAATGAACTTGCGCAACTTGCGCATCGTGTCCTCGTCGAAACCAAGGACATCCAGGCGCAGGTTCTTGAACTCCTTGTTCATCGACTCTTTGTCGAGAATCCGGATTACGCAGTCCTCGCCATGAACCGAGGGCATGATGGAGACGCGAAAGTCGATGGTGCGCCCCTTCAGGCGTAGCTTGAAGCGGCCATCCTGCGGCACCCGCTTCTCGGCGATGTCGAGCTCCGACATCACCTTGATTCGGCTGATGATCGCCTGGTGATAACGCTTGTCGATAGGCTCCATCGCGTGGTACAGGACCCCGTCGATCCGATACTTGATCAGCACCTCGTTTTCGCCGGTCTCGATATGGATATCGCTTGCCCGGCGCTGGATCGCGTTGAAGAGAGTCGAATCGACGAGCTTGATGATCGGGCTCGTGTCCGAGGTAATGCTGTCGATGGACAGAACCTCGTCGCCGTCCTCGCCCTCCTGCACGAGCTGGATCCGGAAGTCCTCGGTCGCTTCGTCGAGCACTCGCTGCGTACTCTCGGACTTCTGAAGAATTTCCTCGATCGCGGTGCGCGCGCCGACCTTGACCTCGAGTGACTGACCGAGGAGAAGCTCGAGCTCGTCGAGCTTGGTCACATCGGAGGGGTCGGCCATCACTACCGCCAGCCGACCGTCGTGGCGCTCCTCGGGAATGAAGGTGTAGCGCAGCATGAGGTCGATGGGTATCGAGCGAAAGAGATTGCTGTTGATCCGGAACTTCCCCACGTCCACGAGCTCGAGACCAAGGGCGCGCGCGATCTCAGAAGCTTCCTGCTCCTCCTTTGCCCGGCGCTCCTGTTGGTCTTCCAGGCTCTGGACGATGGTGTCCGGATCGTTGATGTCCGTCATGAGTCCATCCCTCGCCTCGCTGTCGTCTTCACCACCGCCGTCAACGCTAAATCCTCACGCACCGGATCAGAAGCTCCCCTGGCCGAGCACGCTGTACATCGGCAGATAAACGGAAATAAGCAACGTGGCGACGATGATACCCATCAGCACCAGCATGATCGGCTCGATCAGGGTCAACAGGCGCTGCAACTTGGTCTCGACCTCTTCGTCGATGAATTCAGAGAGGTCAGAAAGCATGGTCGCGAGGGCGCCGGTCGCCTCGCCCACTTTCACCATGTCGACGGCGATCGGAGAGAAGACCCCGCTGTCTTCCAGGGCTTGGTTCAAAGGTTCGCCTTCCTTCACCGCCTGAATCGACGGGACGAGCTTCTGCCTGACGAAGCTGTTTCCGACCGCTCCGATCGAAGTCTCGAGCGACGGTACGAGCGGGATTCCTCCCGCCAACAAGGTAGACAGAGCGCGCGTCATCTCGGACAGGGCAAAGCGATGGTAGATCCCTCCCAGCACAGGCAGCGAGAGCTTCCAACGATCCACCGCCTGGCGCCCGGTCGCGGTCTTCGTCCAACGCTGAATGGAGAACGTCAGCACAACGACCACGACCAAGAAGAAAGGCCAATTCTGCCGCAGAAATGCGGAGATCGCCAGAGTGGCGGTGGTGAGCATGGGCAGGTGGGCATTCATGTCCCTGTAGAGCATCCTGAACTTCGGAACCACGTAGATCATCATGATGACGATCATGATCGTCGATACCGTCAAAAGGACGGCCGGATAAACCAGGGCGGAGGTGACCCGCTTGCGGGCATCGAGCAGCAGCTCCTGGTAGCGCACGAAACGTCGAATCACGAGCTCGAGCTCACCGCTTCTCTCCCCGGCTTTCAGGCTCGAAGAGTAGAGTGGCGGAAAGACGTGCCCGAACTTGCCCACGGCGTCGGAGAGCTCTTCTCCCGTTCTCACGCCGTCACGAATCTCGGTAAGAACGTTGCGAAAGAAAGGATCACGCTGACGCTCGAGCATCAAGTCCAGCGCTTGTAGGAGCGGCAGGCCGGCCTTGAGCAGCGTCGCCAGCTCCTTGTTGAAGATCAGCAGCGTCCGCGCCGGAATATGGCGACGATGACGCAGAAGCTTGGGCAGGGCGAGATGCGGCGCCAAGCTGCGGGCGCGAAGGTCGAATACGTGATACCCCTCGCGCTCGAGCTCCCGTCGCAACAGGTCCTCGTCGCGCGCTTCGCGCACCTCCTCGCGCACCCTTCCATCTGGAGTTCCCAATCGGCAGACGAACTCCATCAGTTCTCCTTGCCTCGCGCCACGTCGGCGGTGGGCGCGGACGGGTGGCGCTCCCATAGAAGCGCTGGGGTCATCGGATTCCAGCCCTCTCTTCTCACCTTTTCTTCCCCTCCAGCGTGCCGTTGACAACGACCATGAGCGCGTGTTTGCTCGCCTCGTCTCGGGTCAATCCCAGAATCAGCGGCTCGGAGAGCCAGAGATTGAGGTCGGCGTGGACCAACGGTTTGCTCTCCTTGCCGTTCCTCCTCGCTCCGCGCTCGATGGTGAACCCCCGTAGCTTGAGGCGCTGGCGAATCGCCGTGCCCAAGCGGAAGCGGACACGATAGACCGGACCGAGATCGTAGCTTACGCTTTCTCCCTCTCGCGTATGAAGCGTCGCTTGGGCCAGTACCCGATAGGCATCGAAGCGCAGAAGCTCATGGAGCTGCCGCATGAGCGCCGGTGCGAGGGCGGGCGACATCGCTGTCGGTAAGCCACGTGGCCCAGCCTCGATCATCTGAAGCTCCAAGCGGATCGGCCTCGGTGGATGATCGAAGGCCATCAGAACCGAAATGATCCGGTGCAGGGCGTCCGCTCGATCCCGTATCACCAAGGTGTTTGTTTCAGGCTGCAGCTCCACCGTACCCCGCACACTCAAGAGCGGATACACCAAGGGAAGCGCATCGCGTGCCGTCTGATAGCGAAAGCTGTATGCATGAAGCACGACCGCCGGAGGGCGCCGAGGAGTGAGCGCGGGCGAGACTCGCGCCTGCTCGGCGGCTTCCCCGGCTACCGGCAGCACGAGAATCAGAGCGACGAGAGACGCGGAGCGAAGGAACCCCGAGCTGCGCAACCGCGCAGGTGAGAGCGCGGCCCTGGAGGCGACAAGCATAGAATTTGCTGGACGGAGCTGCCTAGACGTCAATGTGGCGGTCGACGATCATGACGACCGCCATCCCCTTGCCCCGAAGCTGGTAGATTCGCACCCCCCGTTCCTCCATCTTATCGATCAGCGGCGCCTCGTCGGTTGAAGCCGCCGCCACATGTTGGTTGGGCTGGTGATCCACCGCGTCCGCGGAGAATGGAGACTCCGGCGCCGCCGCCGCGACCGCGGAGACTGCGGGACCCACCGCCGCACCATTCGCGCTCACACCCGTCCTTGCCTCTGGGGAAAACGCGATCGAAGCCGCCAGCAGAAGCGCCGCAGCTAGGCCCCAGCCGGCCCGGGCCTTGCTCGACTGGCGCCCCTCGAAGCTCCGGCTTCGCCGCAACACCTCGACGCCAGCCCGCACCTGCTCGACCCCCTCCGCATCCATCTCGGGCTCGGGAAGGCGCCGAAACACCAGCGTGGGATCGACCCGCAGCGCCGCCGGCCAGCAGCGCTCGCAATGATCGAGGTGAGCCAAGGCGAGCTCCCAAGCCGCCTCTTCCTCACCATCCCTCGGCTCGTGGATGAAACGGGCCCAATCAGGGCAGCTCATGGCTCTCCCTCGGCGTAACGCCCGGCGTACTCAGGATAGAGGCGCAACAGCTCCCGGCGCAGGGTTCTCCGCGCGTTGAAGAGGTGGTTGCGGACCGTCGACTGGCGACAACCCATGATGCGAGCCACCTCCGGCGTCGATAGCCCCTCGAGCTCCCGTAGGGTGAAGGCGATCCTCTGTTTCTCGCTCAGCTCGCGGGCGAGGCGCTGGAAGACGACCGTGATCTCTTTCTCTTGCAGCTGCTCCAGATTCTCGGAGCGCCGTCCCTCGCTCACCCGCTGAAGATGATGGCGGAAGGGCTCGTGCGTTCGCTCCCGGCTTCGCCGCGAGCGAAGATGATCGATGGCCAAGTTCGTGGCGATCCGGTAGATCCAGGTATTGGGGCTGTAGTGATCGTCGAATCGGCTCCGATTTTCCCATACCCGTAAGAACGTGAGCTGCGCCACATCGCGGGCGTCCTCTTGATTGCCGACGATGCGCAAGGCCAGCCGCAGGATCGGCGGAGTCTTCCGCCGGATCAACTGATCCAGGGCCGCTTCATCGTCCTTGGCTAGGGCGAGAAGCAGCTCTCGATCGCTGGTCTCGGCCAGCTCTTGGCGGTGGCGGTTCTCGGAATAGACGAGTTCGGGCACAATTCGACCTCAAAAGGGGTCTACGGCCAGGAGGACCAAAGTGTCTAACCTTTTCGATGCTCAGCCCCGAAGTGGGAGGGGGCGCTCGAGTCCTCCGAGGCTCGTGCCATTATACTTTCACCGTCTCGGTGCGCCCATCCATCGAACTCATGTGGATCCTCTACCAATTTGCCCTTTCCGCGGTCTCTCTTCTCGCCGCGCCCTTCCTGCTCATCGCGCGCGGCCGCCACTATCTGCCAACTCTCCCCGGACGACTGGGCCTTCGTTGCCCGCCCGGCGCCCATGGTGCCCTCTGGTTGCATGCCGTGTCGGTCGGAGAGGTCGGCGTCGCGACGATCCTCGCCCGCTCCCTGCCTCCTGAGCTGCCGCTTCTGGTCACCACGGTGACTCCTACCGGGCAAGCCCGAGCACGCGAGGCGTTGGCTGGCCGCGCCATCGTGACCTACTTGCCTTTCGACCTGAGATGGATCGTCGAGAAATTTCTTCGCCGGTTCGAGCCCCGGGCGCTCGTTCTATGCGAAGGTGACCTTTGGCCGCTCGCTCTCCACTCGGCCAAGCGCCGGGGACTTCCCATCGTGGTCGTCAACGGGCGGGTCAGCGATCGTGGCTTCCGCCGCCTCCGCCGGCTCGGACGCTTGCGCGCACCGCTGCTCGCGCCAGTCGATCACTTCGCGGTTCAATCGCATGAGGACGCCAGGCGCCTCGAGAGCCTGGGAGTCGAGAAGCGGCGGCTAAGCGAAACCGGCAACCTGAAATTCGAAGCTGCTCCCGCCAACCTCGACAAAGATCTCGATGAGCAGATTTGCCGCGCGGCCGCGGGTCGGCCAATCCTGGTGGCGGGATCGACCATGGAGGGCGAGGAACAGGCGGTCCTCGAAGCTTTCGCCGCCATTGGCGGCGGCGAACGGGCCCTTCTCATTCTGGCTCCGCGTCATCCGGAGCGCTGGCCCCAGGTTTCCGCCCTGCTCGACGGGAGGGGGCTCTCCTGGGCACCGAGGAGCGCTCTCGCGAGTGCCCGTGAGAACCTCGCGGTGATCCTTCTCGACAGTCTCGGCGAGCTCGCCGGGATCTACAGCAAAGCCACGGCCGCTTTTATCGGTGGGACCCTGGTGCCAACCGGAGGTCACAACCCGCTGGAGGCGGCGATCTGGGGAGTACCGGTCGCGATCGGGCCCTCGATGGAGAACTTCCGCGACCTCGCGGCGCAGTTCGATGCCGCCGAAGCCTGGGAGCGCGTGACCGACGGGCGCTCGCTCGCTTCCGCGTGGACTCATTGGATCGATGACGAGAGCGCGGCGCGCACGGTCGGGGAGCGAGGCTTGGCGCTCTTGACCGCCAACCGTGGCGCCCTTCAGCGAACGCTGAGCTTGCTCAGGGAGACCCTACCGCTCGAGCCCGCGGCGCAAGGCGCCGAGCAATCCTCGGCTGGCGAGCCATGAGCATTCTCGAGGGCGTGCCCAAGAAGCCTCGCTCCCCGTGGCAGCTGCTCTACGGGAAGGCCCACGAGCTTCGTCAGCGCTGGTACCGTAGTCGGGCCGAACGCTTGCCGCGCCCGGTCATCAGCCTCGGCAACCTGCACTGGGGAGGAACGGGCAAGACGCCGATTGCGGCGGCCATGGCCATTCACTTCCATCAAGGCGGTTTGCGCGTGGCCATACTCACTCGCGGTTACCGGCGCCGCGGCCGCGGAGTGAGCGTGGTGAGCCGGGGCGGCGGGCCGATGGTCGACCCCTGGATCGGTGGTGACGAGCCGGTGCTGCTGGCGGAAAAGGCGCTGGGAGCGGCGGTCGTCGTGGGAGAACGGCGCGCCGCCGCGGGTCGTCGCGCCCTCGAGGTCCTCCAGCCGGTACCCGATCTCTTCTTGCTCGACGATGGCTTCTCTCACCTCGCCCTCGTCCGCGACATCGACCTGCTCGTGCTGCCGCGTGAGGACCCCTTCGGCGGTGGCCGCCTCGCTCCCAGCGGCCGGCTGCGCGAGCCCCTGGCGAGCGTGGCACGGGCGGACGCGCTCTTGGTTCCTGGTGCCACCGCCGGCGAAGCCACCTCCGTGGCGAGCTCGCTTGCGAGCTACGGATTCCTCGGACCGGGATTCGCCGTGAAAATGGTGACCTTGCCGCCGCGCTTGATCTCGGGTCCTCTTCTTCCCGAGGGCGCGCGCGTGTTCGCGGTCAGCGGCATCGCGCGGCCCCAGCGTTTCCTCGACTCGGCGACGCGCGCCGGGGTCGAGATCCTCGGCCACCTCTCCTTCCGGGACCACTACCGCTACCCCGACTCATCCCTTCAGCTGATCGAGAAGGGAGCGCGGGCGGCGGGTGCCGACGTTATCTTGACCACGGCCAAGGACCGTACCAAGTTGGCGGGCCGGCTGAAGATACCGCTCGCCGAGCTCGATCTCGAAGCGCATCCCGACGCCTCGTTCTTTTCTTGGATCGACGAGCGCCTGAGCAGGCTTCGGAGCGAATCTTGAGAGGCGACTGGTTCCCCCGCGCCACGAGCTGGGTTCTCTTGCTCTTGGACCGGCGCCGGATCTATCGCGGCCGGCGCAACCTGCGTCAGGTCTTCCCTCGTCTTCCCGCCCGCGCTCGACGACGGATCGTCCGTGGCGCCTACGTCGCGTTTCGTCGCCATCAGCTCGCGCTCCCCGTTCTCAACCGCATGTCGGCCGTCACCTTGTGCGAGCGTTTGACCCTCGAGGGTTGGCGGGAGGTTGATCGGGCGGCCGCCGCTCAGCCCGGGCGAGGACTCATCTTCCTCGGTTTGGCGTTGGGGTTCTCCCCCCTCCTCGAAAGAGCTCTCGAGCTCTACTGTGGACCGCTGGTCACTCTGGGTGGACCGTGGCCGCTCGATTCAGAAGCCGGAACCCGGGTCCTCGGCCACCTCGCCGCAGGCGGGCACGTCCTTGCCCCCTGCGGCTTTCCGACCATGTCCGAGAGCGCGGCGGCATTCGCGATCGCCGCGCGCGCCCAAAGCGTCCCGGTGATCGCCTCCGGCACGAGCCAGCGATTCCGGATCGTCGTGCGTCCGGCTCTCGATCCCTCACCCGATCTCGCCAGCCGCTACCGCGCGCTCTTGGCCGAAGAGGTCGACCGCGACCCGGAATCCTGGCCCTGGCATCTCGCCTCCCCCGATCTTCCTGCCCCAGCGTTGGAGACGCCTTGAGAACGCTCGTCGTCGCGCCGAACTGGGTAGGAGACGTGGTGATGGCAATCCCGGTCTTGAGCGCTCTGGCGGAGAGTGAGCGCGAGCTAGCGGTCCTTGCGCGGCCTCACCTCGAGCCCCTGCTGCGGCTCGTCCCCGCGGTCAAGGAGGTTGTGCATCATGCGGCCACGGATGCCGAGACGATCGCGCAGATCAGGGAAGCCGACTGCCAGGAGGCCGTGATCCTCCCCAACTCGTTTCGCTCCGCATGGCTCCCTTATCGCGCCGGCATCCCCTACCGGTGGGGCTACCGCGGGGAGTTGCGTTCTACCATTCTCTATCCGCCCGTGCGCCGACCGTCCGCTCGCCGGCGGCGCCGGCAGCCCCAGATCGAGGACTACGGCGAGCTCTTGAGCGCCATGGGAGTCGAGCCGCCGGCAACCTGGGTCCCCAAGCTCGCCCTCTCGGCTGGACAGCTGAAGATAGGCCGCGAGCGACTCGCCCGGGCAGGGATCGAGGTCGGCCGCCGGCCCCTCGTGGGGCTCTTCCCGGGCGCCGAATTCGGCCCCTCCAAGCGCTGGCCCTGGCGTTACTACGCCGATCTCGCGCGGCAGATGCGGAGCTCCGGCCAGGAGCTCGACCAGATCATCCTCGCCGGTCCCAAAGAGGTGTGGCTCGCCGTCAGGGTGTTCGAAGAGAGCGGCAAGATTCATCCCGTCATCGGCCCCGACCTCGACCTCGCGCAGCTGGCCGCGGTTCTGGCTCATCTCGACCTTCTGGTGACCAACGACTCGGGTCCGATGCACCTGGCGGCGGCGTTGGAAGTGCCGTGTCTCGCTCTGTTCGGACCTACCAACCCCCACCGTACCGCGCCGGCGGGCGAGGAGCACCGGGTGCTCTATACCGGCCGCTGGTGCTCGCCTTGCTTCCGGCGCCACTGCCCGCTGCTCCATCACGGCTGCCTGCGAGAGATCGGCGTCGCAGAGGTCCGTGAGGCGGCTTCCGGCATGCTGAATCGAGCCGGCAAGGGCACCTGACCCCCTCCGATCCGCCCGCTCCATCGTCGTGCTACCCTGGTCGCAGGCGACGGCCCTCGAGGCTGGCTCGCCAATCGAAGGAGCAAGGATGAACATAGATCTAAAAGGCAAGAGAGCGCTGGTTACCGGCGCCAATTCAGGAATCGGACGAGAGATCGCGCTCGCCCTGGGCAAGAACGGGGCGCGGGTAGTGGTCAACTACGTTACCCGGCCTGAGGATGCGGAGCAGGTGGTCGCCGACCTCAAGAGGGAAGGCAACGACGCCCTGGCGATTCAAGCGGATGTCTCCGACGCCGCAGCAGTCGCTTCGATGTTCGAGCGGATGGACGAGAGCTGGGGAGGGATCGACCTCCTGGTCAACAACGCCGGCATCGATGGGAAACGGGCCATGGGCTGGGAGATCGACCCTGGCGATTTCGCCAAGGTGATCGAGATCAACCTTCTAGGAGCATTTCACTGCGCCCAGCAAGCTCTGCGCCGCATGACCAAGGAAGGCTCGGGAGTGGTACTCAACTTGACGTCGGTTCACGAAGAGATCCCATGGTCAGGGTACGCCGCCTACACCGCCAGCAAAGCGGGGCTCAGCATGCTCACGAAGTCCCTGTCACAGGAGGCGGCGCCGCACGGCGTCAGGGTCCTCGCCCTGGCGCCCGGCGCGGTCAAGACCCCAATCAACAAGAGCGTCTGGTCCGACCCCGCGAGTTACAAAGATCTGCTCGCCAAGATCCCGCTCGGCCGCATGGCCGAGGCGCGCGAGATCGCGGAGATGGCGGTGCTGCTTCTCTCGAGCGCCGCGGGTTACGTCACCGGAACGACCGTCTTCGTCGACGGCGGAATGACGGATTACCCGAGCTTCGAGCACGGGGGTTGAGCCCTGGGGGCGGTCTGTCCGCCGAACGTCTTCGTTGTTGAATTCGAGCCGGCGTGGAGAGAGGTCAGCCGAGCTCACAGAGGGCCTGTCCGCCCTCCACGGGCTCTCCCGCCTCCACCATGATTCGATGGACGGTCCCCGCGTACTCGGCCTGGATCTCGTTTTCCATCTTCATCGCTTCGAGCACCAGGAGACCCTGCCCCGCTTCGACCTCCTGGCCCTCCTCCACCAGCAAGGCCACGACTCGCCCCGGCATATAAGCGCGCACGACTTGCGCCCCCTCTCTTTCCAGAGCGGAGTGCGCCGCCCGCGCCAGATCGGCGAGTGGATCCAGGACCTCTACCTCAGCTTCGCTACCGCCGGAAGCGACACGGTAGCTGCTTTCGCCGGTAGCGCGAACCGACACCTCGAACTGGTCCCCGCCGATCAGCAAGCTGGAGCTGGTGGGGGTGATCACCCGCCGATCCACGCTCACGCGCCGCTCTCCCAAGGTCACGACCAGGGTCGGACCCGAACCATCGTCGGCAGAGTCGACGAGCACCCTCTCCCGCCGTTCTCCGATGCGGACGATCAGTTCCATCGTGCCCCCCGCAAGGCTTCCTCGCGGCCGGCGAGACGCCACCTCTGGCGCCGCCCCCCGGCGGCCGGCGCCAAGCTCGCGGCACGTCGTTCCTGGCGCTCGAAGTGAGTCAGCGCCGCGGCGACGATCAGTGCATCCTCGCGTGCCGCCAGGCGCTCCGGAGAATAGACCGGGGGGGCGAGCTCGCCAGACTTGAGCTTGCGATCGAGCATGCCGATATCGAGGTGGCCGGCGCGAAAGTCAGGATCGGTGAGTAGCGCTTGAAAGAGCGGCTTGGAGGTGGCGATGCCTTCCACCACGAGCTCGGCCAAGGCCCGCCCCAGCCGTCGCATGGCCTCCTCCCGGTCCCGCCCCCACACCGAAATCTTGGCCAGCATCGGGTCGTAGTGGATGGTCACTTCCCATCCCTCGTAGACCCCGCAATCGTTACGCACTCCCGGACCTTCCGGCCACCGCAAGCGCGCGATCTTGCCGGGAGACGGCGTAAAGCGGCGAAATGGATCCTCGGCGTAGAGCCGCACTTCGATCGCGTGCCCGTGCGGCTCGACGTCGTCGAACTCCGAGCCGAGGGGCTCTCCCTGCGCCACCTTGAGCTGCGCGATCACGAGATCGAGTCCGGTGACCAGCTCGGTTACCGGGTGCTCGACCTGCAGTCGCGTGTTCATCTCGAGGAAGTAGAACTGGCCGTCACTGTCGAGCAGAAACTCGACGGTGCCGGCATTCGTGTAGCCGACAGCCTGCGCGGCAAGCACGGCGGCCTCGCCCATGCGGCGGCGCAGGTCGGGCGTTACGACCGGCGATGGAGCCTCCTCCACGACCTTCTGATGCCTTCTCTGCAACGAGCACTCGCGCTCTCCGAGCGAGACCAGCTTCCCGTGCTCGTCGCCCATCACTTGGATCTCGACGTGGCGTGGCTGGTGGATGTACTTCTCGAGATACACCGAGTCGTCGCCAAAGCTCGCCGCCGCCTCGGACTTGGCGCTGCGAAAGGCCCCTTCGAGGTCTTCGGGCCGGTCTACCATCCGCATGCCCTTGCCGCCACCGCCGGCCGCCGCCTTGAGCATCACCGGATAGCCGATCTCCGCCGCCATCTTCTTCGCCGCCGCGAAATCGCTGAGCGCCTCGTGGCCACCTGGAACGACCGGCACGCCCGCTTCCATCATCAGCTTTCGGCTCTCGGTCTTCGACCCCATGGCCGCGATCGCCTCGGTCGGCGGACCGACGAAGACGAGACCGGCGGCGCGGGCTCGTCCAGCGAACTCCGCATTCTCGGCAAGGAAGCCATAGCCCGGGTGGATGGCGTCAGCCCCGATCTCTCGGGCGAGATCGACGATCTTTTCGCTCTCGAGATAGCTCTCGCGAGATGGGGGTGGGCCAATCCGGTAGGCCTCATCCGCCAAGAGCACCGGCAGGGAACCGCGATCGGCGTCCGAGTAGATGACCGCCGCCTCGATTCCGAGCTCGTGGGCGGCGCGCAGGATGCGGACCGCGATCTCGCCGCGGTTCGCGATCAGCAACTTGTGAATGGAGCGATCAGGAGGAGTTCTTGCCATCGTCGCCGGGCCCCGCGGAGTCCGCGCCGATCTTAGCAGTCCCCGGACGTCTTCCTCGCCCCCGGAGCGGAGCCGATCCCCGCCACTCCGCAAGAACGACCAGGACCAGTGCCCCGAGCAGGGCGAGAGCAGCCTCCCACCCCAGCGGCCGGCGATCCGTGGCAACGCGAAGCCGATGATGGCCCGCTGGCACCCGCACGGCCATGCGGTCGAGGTTCGCGACCTCGATGGGCACCCGTCTTCCGTCCAGCCAAGCCCGATAGAAGGCCTGATAAGCACGTTGGATGAGAACCGCGCCGGAACCGGTCGAATCGACGATCACCGACAGAGACTCCGGAGTCGAGCGCTCCAGGCGTAACGTCCCGCGTCCGTCGTCCGAGGGTTTTCCCACTCCGGCGAGGACCGCCGAGCTCCTGGGGTCGAATTCGGGAGCGACCAAGCGATCGTAAGTGCTACCGATGTCGCCGGAGTAGCGCAGGTGACCGGCGAAAGCGACCTGAGGGGCGGATCGCTCCACTCGGTAGACATAGACCGGCTGACCGATGAGGGTGCCGCTCCATACGAGGGAGACCTGACTCGCGACGAAGGCGCTCAGAGGAGCGTCCACGATCAGGCGATCCACCCCCCAGGCCGCCAGCAGACGCAGACGGTCGCCATCGCTGCGCGCGTTCTGCATCACTCGCACCGCCGTCTGGCTGAGAAAAGAGTCGAGCCCCTCGGGTGAGGGCGCCAGATCGAATCGCCGCCGCCAGATAGGGCCGCCCATGGGATAGAGCGTGGCGAACGCCCGGCGCTCGAGCCAGTAGGCCCGGTTCGAAGGAAAAGGACCTTGGCTCAGTTTCGAAGGGCCCATGACCTGCCCGTAAGCGCCCCGGACCGTCAGGCCGGCAGCGGGGACCTGGGCGAGCAGCGCGGGTGGATGGAGATAGGGGGCGACGCGATCCGTCGGCATCAGGGGCCGGAGGAAGAACAGTTGCGTCGCGGCATGCAGGGCAAGCAGAACCGCGCCGGCAACCAAGGGCCAGCGGCGGGCGAAGCGAAAGGCTAGCGCGAAAAGCGCCAGCACCAGGAGTGAGAGCAGACACAGTCCCGCCCAGCGCAGACGCTCGAAGGAGACGAAGCTGCTCGCAAAGCTCGAAGGGATGAGCCGACGGAGCATGGCAGAGCCGGCTTGGGGAGTGAGAACAAGGACCGTCCACAAGGCCAGGAGAACCGCCGCCAAGGCGATCAGGGCGACGGTGAGTCGGCGGCGCGCTCGCTTCTCTCCCTTGTTCACCGCACGCTCGAATCCGATCGCCGCGAGCAACGTCCCGCCGATCGCCACCGGCAGCCAGAACTTCACCGGATAGCGGAAGCTGCGCCCAATTCCGGCATCCCAGAACCACCCCAGCAGAGGATTGAAACGCCCGAGGGCAAAGAAGACGCCACCCCCCGCAATGCTCCACGCCCAGATCCGCTCCCGGCCCCGCGGCAAACCGGAGGCCGCCACCAGTCCCAGAACGAGAAGCCCCGGGTAGAGGGAAAAGTAGTAAGGGGGATTTCCGGTGAAGAACCGCCGTCCCCAGAAGCTCGCGGTCGCCAAGCGATCGGGTCGGCCGAATAGAAAGGGCAAAAGCCATCCCGCCGCCTGCCGCGGATCCCAGCTCGCCACGGTGGTCGCGGTCGGCGAATATCCCCAGTAGCCACGAAACGACAACGGCAGGATCCGCCACATCTCGATCAACTGCGATGAGGCAACGAGGGTTCCCGCCGCGAGGGAAGCCGCGATCATGACGGCGGGACGGAGCAGGCGCCGGGACCAGCCCCGGTCGAACAGCATGGCCACCAATGCCAGGAGCAGAGCGAGCGCCGCGGTAAACGGGTCGCCCGCCAATAGCATGAGGGCCCAAAGCCCCCCTACCGCCGCGAGCCGCCAACCCGCCGGCCGGCGAGCGCTAGCGAGAGTGGCCGCGATCAAGGCCGGAGCGAGTGCCACCCCGGCAATGAGGTTGTAGAAGTTGAGGTTCGACAGAAAGAATCCGGAGACCGCGTAGATCACCCCGGCTGTCCACGCCGCGGTCCGTTCGAGGCCCCACTCGCGAGCCAGCCAGAACATCGCCCAGGGCGCAATTAGAAGATGGAGCCAAAAGTGAGCGTTGAGCGCCCACAGAGCGGACGCCAACAGATAGAGGATGTTGTCCGGATAGAACGGCACGGAATTTGGGTTGCCGGCGAGCGGCTGCCCACCCCCCCGGTAGGCATCGATCAAGGGCACGTACCCGGCCCGCAACGCTTGCGCCTCTGCGCTCTTCATCTCGAAGTGCGCGTTGAGAACGTCCCGTAGATAGAGCGTGCGCGCGCCGGTAATCAACGGGAATACCGACACGGCGATAAGCACCATGGTGGGAAGGACGTAGAGAAACAGAAAGCGTTTCAAGGAGCGCTCGGTTCAGCGGGTTCGGATTGCTCTCGCCGGATCGGCGCGAGTGCGATCCCGAGGAGGAGCATGAAGGCGAGGAGCGCGGCGCCACCCGCGACAGCGACCGGCCGGCCCGGCACCCACACCTCGACGCGGTAGTGTCCCGCCGGCACGACCACGCCAAGCAGATCGAGGTCAACGGGCATCGTTTCGAGCGCCATTCCGCTCTCGGTCCGGGCATCGTAGAGCTGTTGGTAGGCCCGGCGTATCGCCACCACGCCACCTTCGCTCTCGACGCTGAAGACCACCCGGTCGGGCTTCTCCTCGAGAATGGAGACTCGCCCGCCGGGGGACTGGTCGAGAGCATGGCTCACGATAAGCCGCGCGACCGGGTCGGGAGAGAAGCTGACCTCCTTGAGAGCCTCGATGGGATTCGCTCCCACTTCGACGCTCTGCGGCCACCAGATTGCGGGGGCCGGCGCCGGGACCCGGGCCAGCCAGACTCGAGTTCCCGCGAGGACCTTGCTGTCGATCACGGTCAGTCGCGGATCGGGAGGCGGCTCGAACAAGATGACCCCCGAAACGCCGTGGACCCGTAGCCAGTTGATGCGAGCCGGCCAATCGAGCTTCGCCAAGTTGAACAACATCAGGCTGGTCAAAGGGGAGAAGAGACCTTCGACGTCTGGTTGCATCGGATACGAGAGGCCATCGAGGAGACCCGGTGTCGCGCCGAGAGTGGCCGCTCGGATCCTCTCGAGCGAGTAGCGGGGTCCGGGCGCAAGGTCGAACTGAGGATTCCTGAAGAACGGTGGGTTGGTGCTCGTCTCGTCGAAGACCGCTTTAGGCGGCGGCACCTTGTTCACCCACTCGGGGGTGGCCCGGTAGGGGCGAGTCGAATCGGTCAGGTTGAGGGGCGCGAGCTGCGCCAGCGCCAAGACCTGAACCAGAATCACCCAACTTGGACGTCGTGTTCTGACCGCCCAGGCAGTCACTAGCAGGACTCCGGCCAGGAGCAGAAGTGCGACGACCCATTGCTCGAGGTTGACGGCGAGGATCTCGCGGCCATGGCCGGAGAGCTCCGAAGCTCCATGCGCCGCGAGGGCGCGGCCGACGTCGCGTTCAAGAACGGGACGGACGAGTAGGAGAGCCCCGGCAAAAAACAAGGCCAACACCGCCAGCGCCAATGGAGCTCGCGGGAACCTGCTCTTTCCCCTCGGCGGTCTTCGCTCGAGCCAAGCGTCGAGCCCCCAACCGGCGAGTAATGGAATCGCCAACACGGCCCAGAAAAAGAACTTGACCGGAAAGCGAAAGAGTCCGAACGACAGAATCCCCAACAGATCTCCGGAAAAACCGAAGATGATGGACAACGCCAGGCCGCAAAGACCGAGTAGCGCCCACGCTTTCGCCGTTCGCGAGGTGCGCACGCCTCGAATGCAGAGCCACAACGCCCCGGCACCGAAGTAAAGACTCAGGATGTACGGGATAGAGTGGAGCACTCCTCGAGCCCACACCGCATGGGGTCCGACGTAGCCCGGCCAGCCCCAGGGCAACGGAATGAGGAACTCGAGCAGGCGCGCCGGCGTCAGCGCGAAGTCCGAGGCTTGGCTCGCCAGAACCCCGTGGCCACCGCGAAATGTAAAGTGGATGATCCGCAGGGAGGCTACGATCTGGGGCAGAGCCACCACGAGCCCCGCCGCTCCGATCACAAAGGCGGTAAGGAGCCCTTTCTTCCATCCCCACTTCCCAACCGCCACCAGCGCCAGGGGCACGATCCCCAGTGCCGCCAGCATCGGCGCCCCTGAGAGCAGGGCGAGCCCACAGGCGATCCCCCCCAGAGCGATGCCGCGGCGTCCGCCGAGGGCGGTGCCGGCGAGAACCAGCGGCCACCAGGCGGTGAAAGTCACGATGTTGTAGAAGGTCAGCGCCGAGAACATCCATCCACAGCCGGCATAGGTCAGCGCTGCCAAGAGGGCCGCCCAGGGCTTCAATCCCAGTGCCCGTGCCAGGACTCCCATCGCCAGTAATGCCAGGAGCCAGTGGAGAACGTAATGGAGATTGAACGCCGACCAGAAGGGCAGGACTAGATACAGCAGATTGTCCGGATAGAACGGCAGGGTGTCGGGATTGCCACGGAACGGCTGACCAAGACCCCAGGTGGGATTGAACGCCGGAATGCTCCCCGACTCGAGCGCCTTGGTACCGAATGCTTTATATGGAAGATGGACAGTGAAAACGTCGCGAAAAAAGAACGTCCGGCTTCCCAGGGCGAGAGGCAGAGAGACGCAAAGCCAGAGCAGCACGATCAGGGCGAGCACCAGAAGCGGGCCCCTGTCGCGACCGGATGAAATCCTCCAGTGCCGCCATCCTCGGCGCCCTTTCTCGCCGCTTCTCACCGTGGGATCGTCGCTTCCTCTCTCGGGCAACAACGGCCAGTTTATACCCCCGGCGATCCGCTCCCGGAGCCCGACTCTCCTCTCTAGCGAGCGCAAACCATAGAATGAGGTGATGCTCTTCGCCCTGGTCCGCGCTTTGCGGCCTGCCCAGTGGGCCAAGAATCTCTTCGTCTTGGCACCGATCGTCTTCGCCCAGAAGTTGCTCGACCCCCACGCGGCGGCGAGAGCGCTGCTCGCATTCCTGGCTTTCAGCGCCGCCTCGAGCGCAATCTATCTGCTCAACGATCTGCGCGATCGCGAAGAGGATCGCCGGCACCCGATCAAGAAGCTGCGACCGATCGCGTCGGGCGCGCTCCCCACCAGCGTCGCCGCCGCCAGCGCGCTCGTCCTGGCGGTCGCCGCCGTCAGCCTTTGCGCGTGGATTGGCACGCCGGTCTTGATCCTCGTGCTCCTCTACCTGGTGCTCAATCTCGCCTACTCCTTCGGGCTCAAGCAGGTGGCGATTCTCGACGTGCTCATCGTCTCCATCGGCTTCGTGCTACGAGTGATGGTCGGGGCCGATGCCATCGCGGTCAGGATCTCGAGCTGGCTGCTGCTCTGTACGATCTTCCTCGCTCTTTTTCTCGCGGTCTCGAAACGGCGGCACGAGCTGGTCCTCCTGGCCGGATCCGCGTCGAGCCAGCGTCGGGTGCTGGACGCCTACAGCCCCCAGCTCCTCGATCAGATGATCAACGTGGTGACGGCGTCGGCGGTCGTCTCGTACGCCCTCTACACCTTGGCACCGGAAACCGTCGCGAGGTTCCACACCGAGCACCTCGTCTACACCATTCCCCTCGTCCTCTTCGGCGTTTTCCGCTACCTCTACCTGATCTATCAGCGCCACGACCAACGCAATCCGACCGAGGCGATCCTCGCCGACGGGCCCTTCCTGATCAACCTCCTGCTCTGGGGGCTGGCGGTGGTGTGGATCGTCTACGCCCACTGAGCTCGCGTTCCATGGGCGTCACGCGATAGAGGCGCCACAAGCCGCCGCGCGTCACGGCTTCGAGCTGAGGACGACGCGCGAAGACGCCCTGGATCTCTCGGTCACCGCACACCAGGACGTAATCGAAATAGGAGAGATCGCGGGGCTTGACCTTGGTCGGGAACCACTCGAGGCCAGAGGTCCAGGGGATCGGGCGCGGTGGCTCGAAGCGGACCAGGCTCGTCGCGAAATCCGCGAACGAGAAGTTGAGACCACCGCCATGCAGGACCTGGGCATAGGCAAACATCTGCAGGAACGGAAAGCCCTTGATGAGCTCGCTCTCGCGCACGAAGTCGAGACCCAGGACATGGGGACGGGACGGAAGATCGGACATCGCCTCCTTGAAGCCGCTCATTTCGACGCGGTCGAAGCGCAGCCAGGCGGAGGCGGTAATCCCCGAAAAACCCAGAAGGAGAATCAGCGTCACCAGAATCCTCAGGCCGGACCTCAACTTCGGCGGCGGCAGCGAGAGGAGCAGGAGGGCGAGCGAGAAGGGCGCCCAGCGGCTCGCGAACTCGATCGTGTTGGTGTGCTTCTGCGGCAGAACTAGGACGAGGATCCCGAGGAGCAGACCCGCGAGCGCGAGGTCGCGGTCAACCCATCGCGCGAGCGCATGGCGATGCTGGATAAGAGCCGCGACCATCCAGACAAAGATCAAAGCGAGCACCACCGGTTCAGAAAGTCCTTTGATCCCCCCGAAGATGGCGTCCGTCAACCACGTAAAGCTGAAGCGCCCGAGAAACCCCGTTCCCCAAACCGTCTGTGACCCGAAGCCCTCCCGCGCCAGGGTGGGAAACCAGAGAAGCGCCCATAGAGCCAACGGAACCTGGCTCCCACCTCGATCGATCCAGGCGCGCAGGGGCCGCCGGGAAAGACCGCTTTCGATCACCAGCCAAGCACAAGCGACGGCCCACCAGAGGACATGGCTCTCGAAAAGCAGCAACCCAACTCCCAGAAGGCTCAGGATTTTGAGCCCGCGCTTCTTCCAGCCCACGGGAGATGTTCCTCGGCAGATCTCTAGCCACAACACGAAGAAGGGCCAACCGAGGAGAAAGCCGAAGAAGCCCCAATAGGTCACCTGGTTGAAGAACAGCAGCGAGGCGAGCACCGCGGCATCGGCGGGCCGTCCATGACGGCGAGCAATCCAGAAGCAAGCGGCCACCCACAGACCAGCAAAGAGAATCATGGTCACTCGGCCGGCATTGGCGGGGCCGCCGATCCACCATGCGACTTGCAGCACCAGATACGACAGCCGATTGGGATCGAACCAGCCAACGGCCAACGGCCCTCCGGGGTGCTCGAGGGCGAGGTGGAGCAAGCGGATCTGCGCAAGCTGCTGGGGCAAGTCGGAGATGGG
>JBJKRB010000112.1:0-10279 GCA_046704885.1 Thermoanaerobaculia bacterium
ATGACAGGTTGATGAAGGTCTTTCTGGGGGTGGGCGACAAGGTCTCGGCGTTGACGGCAGCGCTCACCGGCATCGAGTCCGTGAAGAAGGGACCTTACTGGCTCGACCCCGGCTACTATTTTCGGGCCGATCTGTGCAACCAGGCTCAAGCTCTGAAGCGTCAGCTGGGCCTTCCGAGAGATCTTTGGATGTCGGACTCCGACCCCAGATGCCAACGCAATTTCTAGGAACGAGACCGTGGAGAGGAAGTTCTGATGGTCTCCATCCTTCGCGAGCCGACGTCGGACGTGGGGGTGTCCAGACCTTGAGGTTTCCGGTTAAAGAACCAAGGAACACTCTTTGCCAACGCAAGGCAGTTGAAGGTACGAGCGATCGAAAGCCCGCGTGAAACGAAGAAGTGAGAACCGAGGGTTAGGGGCAGGCCGTGCCGTGGTCTAGGAAGAGAAAGAGCGTTGTTCTTGCCGTCGTCCTCGTTAGCGCACCTCTCATCTTCCTGGGTTTGGCGGGCGGGTGCTATACAACCACCCGTCCACCCGAGCTCACGGAGTCGCAGCGAGCCTTGATCAAGGCAACGCACTTGCCCTACACAGTGGGGGTCAAGGAGGGCGTCAACTATGCAGGGATGTGGCGAGATTGGCCCGCCTACTCGGACGACCTCGTTCATCAGCTGCGCCGTACGGGCCTATTTGCCCGCGTGGATCATCTCGGGGCCTTCAAGAAACCACCGGATCTTGTAGCGAGGGCCGAAGACTCCATCGTTGGCGATGAGAGCATCCCGTGGCTCTGCGGTCTCACGTTCGGCTTGGTGCCCGACCGGGGTAAGGAGGAATCGGGTGTCCCGTTTTCTCTGAGCCGGCCGGGTGGATTCGACGGCACCGTGCCTCTCTATATTCGCTACGTCTACACAGGCGAAACTACGATCGGTTGGGCTGCTTTGTTCCTCAACGGGTCTCCAGATCATACCTGGCGCGATCTTGAGGACGATCCTCGTTTCGTTGACCACTTCGCTTTGGAGATCGTCAAACATCGAAGTGAAATCAGGGAGCTTGCGGAAGGCCGTCGTGGCCGCGGTCCGAAGCGCTTGATGGGCACAATTGAGAGGTAACTGGGATGTCAACACCTCGGGAAGTCGGGCTTTGGCTGCTTCTGGCCGCTTGCGTCGATTGGGTCTTCTCCGTGTCGCTTGCCATCGTGTATGTGATTGCTACCTATGGCCTGAGGAACATCGTCTCAGCCCCGGGAATCCTTCTGTTCGCCTTGGTGGATAGCTCGATGCTCTCAATTCTCTTTCTCCCTCCGGCGATATGGGCGGCTCGTGTGGGGCTCCGAAGCTTGGCGATCACGGCCCCGATCTTGTGGCTAGTCCTGGCTGTCTACATCGTTTTCGTGGGGCCGCACACGGGCAGACTGGGATTCGTGTATCTCTTCGTACTCGCGGCGTTGGGTTGTGTTGCAGTCGGCAATCTTCCGATCAGGCAGAGAGACCGAAATAGCCAATAGAAGCGGAAGCGTCACCTGCTCCTCACGGGGCGCTGTCGGGTGAGTCGAAAGATACAGGGATTCTGCTATGTTGACTGGGTCAGCAGTGACAAGGATTTCCGACATGCGCAGCAGTTGTCGCACGGTGGGTCAGGTCAATCCTCGTTCGGAGTACCTCTGAGATGCTCAGCAAGATTGTGTGCTTTTGCGTAACGCTCGTCGCTCTTCACCTCATCGTGGCAACTCTCGGAGCGAGCGAGGTCCAGCGTTCCGTTGCTCTTTCCCAGAAGGCGGAATCGCTCGTGCAGCATCGAGAGCCCGGGCCGGAACCTCCGGCGGAAATCCGGAGGCTCCTTCGGACGCCCATGCCCGAAGCGGCGGATATCCTGAGTGCACTAAGTACCAAGCGTGGAGCCAGCCAAGATCGCCTTCATTTGGCTGAGCTCTACAAGAAGGCGGGATACGATGAGGCCGCTAGATTCTTCGAGAATTCGGCCCGTGTGGCTCAGGGTCAGAAGCTGGACCAGTCTCCGGTGAAGACCGCCATCGCGTGGGTCCTAGCGCGAGGTGATGTGACTGGGTCCAACATGGAGGTGACGAGGGAAATTGGCGAGCTTGATTTACAGGGAAAGTACGAGGAAGCAGTCGACCTCGCCGAGCGCGAGCTAGCCAGGAACGGCCCCTCGCAGCAGGTTGTCGTTCAATGGGCTAGCGCTGTCGTGTGGAAGCTGGTGGCGAAGCCGAGTAGCGTTAGCTCGACGAATCGAGAGGAGGCAATGCGCATACTGCTGACGTCGTTCGGCGAGCACGTTACGAGACCGATTGATGCGTTGCCGAGAGCGCAGGGCTACGCTCGACTCTCGAGTGTCTTTCTCGCGTTGGGCGACGATATCTCAGCCCTAACCGCTGCCATCACGGGTGTCTATTCGATTCACAATGGCCCCTACTGGCTTGACTCTGGCCCGGAGGTGAGGAAGCGGTTGTGCGATCGGGTCCAAGCGCTCAAGAAGAAGCTGGGCTTCGGCACGGATGTGTGGGTATCAGGTGATGATTCCAGATGTGAACCGTAGTGGGGCCAATCGGCGGCGGGCGGGGAGCGTCGCCTACGCGGTGGGACTTCTGCTAGCCAAGCTAGGGGTGAGCGGGCGCGTAGCTAGGGACGAATCATGAGTAGGATGGTGCGCAGCCCCAAGGCCCCGCTTCCCGGAACCCTGCTGCTGGTGTTTCTCGCAGGAGTTGCGATTTCATGCGGCCAGGGCAAGATGGTGCGCGATCCCGCGAAGCGGTCCAGCGCGGTGGTGATACCCGAGGGGGCCACCATCGCCCGTTACGTGCGCGTAGGGAGATCGGAGTCAGCCTTCTACTCGGTTGCTACGCCTTTTCCCGCGAGAGTGCTGTTGAAAACGATCAAGCTGCAGCTGGCCCACCATGGCTGGTCTCCCGCCAAGGTGTTCATGGAAGATCCTCAAATTGCGACGAGCAACGTGGCAGGTTGGGGCGAGTATGTCGACGACACCAAGAAACCGCCTCGATTGGTACGGAGCTGGCAGGGAGAATGGCGCAAGAATGGCGAGGTTCTGGATTACAGACTGACCTATGAGACGGGAAGGACGGGAATTCTGATGGTCTCTATTCTTCGAGAACCAGCTTCGGATGTGAGGGTCTTCAACTCGAGAAAGTCGCATGTGAGGGTCTTCAAGCCGAGAAAGCAGGACTGAAGTGACGAAGTAGCAGGCCGGCTTGAAGGCGAGCGACCCGATCCGCTAGGATGAGCCAGCGGCGATTGGACCCTCGCCGCCAATTCCCATCATGTTCGAAGGTCTTCAAGGAAAGCTCCAGGGCGTCTTTCGCAACTTGCGAGGCGAAGGCAAGGTCTCCGAGGAGGCCTTGCGCGGCGCCTTGCGCGAGATTCGCCTGGCGCTGCTCGAGGCCGACGTCAACTACCGGGTGGTGAAAGCCTTCCTCGCCCGTCTCGAGGAGCGGGCGATCGGCGAGGAGGTGTTGCAGAGCCTGACCCCGGCGCAGCAGGTGGTGAAGATCGTCCGCGACGAGCTCACCACGCTCTTGGGAGACGAGGGTGCCGACCTCGACCTTTCTCACCGCCCCCTGATCCTCCTCCTCTGCGGCTTGCAGGGCTCGGGCAAGACGACCACCGCCGGGAAGCTCGCAAAGTGGGTGAAGGCCAAGGGCCGCTTCCCGGTCCTCGTCGCCGGCGACTTGCAACGCGCCGCGGCGGTCGAGCAGCTGGTCCAGGTGGGCAAGGCGGTCGAGACCCCGGTGGTGACCCCGGAGGACGGCGACGACGTCTTGAAGCTCGCCAAGCGGGCGCTCAAGGAGACGCGCGATCGGGGTTACGACGTCGTGATCTTCGATACCGCCGGGCGCCTCCACATCGACCAGGAGCTGATGGAGGAGCTCAAGCGCCTCGAGTCCGAGCTCGAGCCCGCCGAGACCCTGTTCGTGGCGGACTCGATGACCGGTCAGGACGCGGTCAAGAGCGCCGCCGAGTTCAGCGCCGCCCTTCCGTTGACCGGGGTCATCCTCACCAAGCTGGACGGCGACTCGCGCGGCGGCGCCGCCTTGTCGATCCGGACCGTAGCCAAGGTGCCGATTCGCTTCGTCGGAATGGGCGAGAAGGCCGCCGATCTCGAGCTCTTCCATCCGGCGCGCATGGCTTCGCGCATCCTCGGAATGGGCGACGTTCTGACCCTGATCGAGAAGGCGGAGGAAGGGCTCGACCGCGACGAGGCCCAACGCCTGGCCGAGAAGATCGCCCGGCGCGAGTTCACCCTCGAGGATCTGCGCGACCAGATGCGCCAGCTCAAGAAGCTCGGTCCCCTCTCCCAGGTGCTCGAGATGCTTCCCAAGGCGGGCCCGCTGCGCGGCTTGGACAGCTCCATGGTGGACGAGAGTCGCCTGGGGGGGATCGAGGCGATGATCGACTCGATGACACCGCTCGAGCGCCAGCGGCCCGGGGTCTTCAACGCCAGCCGCAAGCGCCGGGTCGCCAAGGGCTCGGGGACCTCGATCCAGGAGCTCAATCAACTGCTCAAGCAATACCGCGAGATGCGCAAGATGCTCAAGGGAATGCGCGGTGGTTGGCTCAATCGCGCCCTCGGCGGACGTTGAGTCACTTCGGGGTGGCAATCGAGCCGCAAACATTGGTAAACTAACGCACTTTGGACGTGGCGGCCCGGCAGGTGACCGGCCAGGCTGCGGTCCTCGACCCCGAAGAGTTTTGGAGGTTTGTGAAGATGCTCAAGATTCGACTGCGCCGAATGGGAACCCGCAACCGGCCCTTCTACCGTGTGGTGGTGTCCGATTCGCGCCGCACCCCGACCGCTTCGGCCTTGGAGGAGCTCGGCTCCTACGATCCCCTGGTCAAGCCGCCGACCGCCACCATCGACCGCGCCCGGCTCGATTACTGGGTCGGGCAGGGCGCCAAGCTTTCGCCCACGGTCAAGCGCCTGCTCGCCAACGCCTAGCCGAGGAATCGGTGTCCGAGACCGGCGTCGAGTTCTCCCGCCTGATTCGATTGCTCGTCGATCGCGGCGAGGCCGTTCGTCTCGAGGAGATCCATCGTGGAGACGGTGGGACCCGCTTCGAGCTCTCGGTCGATCCCGACGATATGGGCAAGGTGATCGGGCGACAAGGGCGTACGGCGCACGCACTGCGTTCCCTGCTCGTGGCGCGAGCGGCGAGGAATGGGGAGCGCTATGAGCTCGAAATCATCGAAGACTGAAAGACCGCCAAAGTCCGACCTCGTCCTCGTCGGTCGCGTTCAGCGTCCGCACGGAGTGCGAGGGGAGGTGCTGGTCGAGTCTTGGAGCGAGGTGGCGGGTCGGTTCGCGCCCGGTGCTTCCCTCATTCTGACTCTCGCGGATGGCGCGCCGAGGACCGTCCGGGTGGCGGCGGCGCGGCCCCTCGCGCGCGGCATCCTCTTGCGCTTCGAAGATGTCGACGACCGCGACGCGGCGGAGGGCCTGAGGGGCGGCGAGCTGGCGGTTGCCCGAGCGGAAGTGCCCGGGGCACCGGCCGGCTCCTTCTACTACTTCGAGCTCGTGGGCTGCTTCTGCCGCGACCGTCGGGCGGGCGATTTGGGCCGCGTGTCCGATCTTCTCGAGGACGGCGGCGGGCTCCTGCTGGCGGTCAATGACGGCGCGCGCACCCTTCTGGTGCCGTTCGTCGAGAGCTACCTGGCCGATGTCGACGTTGAAGGGAGGAAGATCGAGCTCGACCTCCCGGAGGGTCTGATCGAAGCATGCGCGTCCAAGTCGTAACCATCTTTCCCGAGCTCTTCGAGCCCTTCCTTCAGACCAGCCTGATCGGGCGGGCGCGGGAGCGGGGTGCGATCGAGGTCGCCGTCCACGATCTGCGCGATTTCACCGAGGATCGTCACCATTCGGTGGATGATGAGCCTTACGGTGGCGGCGGTGGCATGGTGATGATGGCGCCTCCCTGGATTCGGGCGGTGCGCGAGCTCGCCGCGGCCGACACCTGGCGCGTCTTGCTCTCGCCGCAGGGACGGAAGCTGGACGATGCCCTGGTCCGCGAGCTCGCCGCGCGGGAGGACCTGCTGCTGCTCTGTGGCCGCTATGAAGGCGTGGACGAGCGGGTACGCATGACCGTGGTCGACGAGGAGATCTCTCTCGGCGACTTCGTTCTCTCCGGCGGAGAGCTCGCGGCGATGGTCCTGATCGAAGCGATGTCGCGCCAAGTTCCCGGCGTCGTCGGCCTGCCCGAGTCGGTCGAACGGGACAGCTTCCGCCGGGGACTCTTGGACTTTCCTCAGTACACGCGCCCAGCGATCGTCGAGGGCTTGGAACCGCCGATGGTTCTTCTCTCCGGGGATCATCGGGCGATCGAGGAGTGGAGGTTGAAGGAGTCCTTACGCTCGACGCTGAGGAAGCGGCCCGACCTCCTGGCCAAGGCGGAGCTGTCGGCGGCGGAACGTCAGCTCGTCGACGAGCTGATGGGAGAGGAAGGCATGGAGGCGTCGGCGCCCGGGGATTGACCTCGGCTCCGCAGAAGGGAGCGCTTGCGCTAGCGAGCGCGAATCCGCCATAATTGGTGGCTCATCTTGGCGGATCGGTCAAGGAATCAAGCCAGAGGGAAGAGGATCTCATGAATAGGCTCCAGACGATTGAAAACGGATATTTGAAGTCAAACATCGCCGACTTCCGGCCGGGCGACACGGTGCGGATCCACGTGCGAGTAATCGAAGGCGAGAAGGAGCGCATCCAGGTCTTCCAAGGAGTGGTCATCGCGCGCCGTGGCACCGGAACCCGCGAGACCTTCTCGGTGCGTAAGATCTCCGGCGGTATCGGAGTGGAGCGGATCTTCCCCCTTCACTCGCCGACGATCGACAAGATCGAGGTCGTTCGCCACGGAAAGGTGCGGCGCGCCAAGCTCTATTACCTTCGTCAGCTTCGAGGCAAGAAGGCTAGGATCGAAGAGCGGCGCCGCGACCTCGTGTCTCAGCCGGCCGACAACGGCGGCGAGTCCGAGAGCTAGCGGGCAGGGCCGAGCGACAAGCGCGGCACACGGCTCGACTCCCTGGCGCGCCGGCAGGCTCGAACAACGGGCCGCGCCGGCTCGTACTCGCTTGCGGGAGTGAGCGTCTTGGCGACCCTGGCCCAACTCATCGCGGAAAGCTATCGCTTGCGGTTGTTGCGCGGGCTCGAGGAGATGCTCGAGCTCTGCGGTATCGATGCCCTCGCCGGCGTCGACGAGGTCGGGCGCGGAAGCCTGGCGGGCCCGGTCGTCGCCGCCGCCGTCATCGTCGACCCTGAATGCCTGCTTCCCGGCGTCGACGACAGCAAAGCGCTATCGGCAACCCAACGCGAGGATCTGGCGACGGCCATTCGCGCCACCGCCAAGGCCGCGGCGGTGGCGGCGGTGCCGGCGCGGGTCATCGATCGGGTAAACATCCTCGAGGCAACGCGCATGGCGATGCGCCGTGCTCTGCTGGATCTCGGCGCCCGCCCGAACGCCGCCCTGATCGACGCCGTGGCGCTCGACGGACTGCCTTTTCCTTGCCTGCCCCTCGTCAGAGGAGACACAATCAGTTATTCTGTAGCTTGCGCTTCGATTTTGGCGAAGGTGGAACGTGATCGGATGATGCTCGAGCTCGACCGAGAATTTCCCTATTACGGGTGGGCACAGAACAAGGGCTATGGTGCGCCCAAGCATCTTGCCGCCTTGGCGGAGCTCGGGCCGACGCCCGTCCATCGCCTCACCTTCCGCACCGTGATTCCGCGCGATGACGAGGGGGCGAGCTGATGGCGGTCAAGCGCGAACAGGTGATGCAGAACGCCGAGCGCTTCGTGTCGCGGGGCCGCATCGATGCGGCGATTCGCGAATACCACAAGGTATTGAAGGAGAACCCTGACGACGCCAATACGCTGAATCGCATCGGTGACCTCTACGCGCGGGTCGAGCAGGTCGACGAGGCCATCAACCTGTATCGCCGGATCGCGCAGCGCTACACCGAGGACGGCTTCTTCGTCAAAGCGATCGCGATCTACAAGAAGATCCTCAAGCTCGATCCCACCCAGCTCGAGGTCTACGAGCGATTGGCCGCTCTCTACCATCGACAGGGGCTGCTCAACGAAGCGCGCGGGCAGTACCAGGTCTTGGTCGATTACTACCTCAAGCACGAGAATCTGGCCTCCGCGATCAACATCCAATCGCGGATGGCCGAGCTCGAGCCCGACAATCCCACCCACCACCTGCGCTTGGCCGAGCTCTATCGCCAGGAGGGTCTGACCGCGAAGGCGATCCGCGAGTACGGCAAGATCGCCCAGCTCATGCTGGAGCATGATCACGCGGAGGAGGCCACCAAGGTATTGCTTCGCGCCCTCGAGGTCGACCCACAGGATCTCGATTTCCTCCGCGACGCGGTCCGTCAGCTCCACAACGCTGGCGCCGTCGGGCTCGCGGCCCATTTCCTGGCGATCGCGGTCAGCAAGAATCCGGCGGCGCGCGAGCTGGCAAGGGAGCTCGGGCAGGTTCCGCCGGCCGAGGCGAAGAAGCCCGCGGCTCGCGAGGAGGCGCAAGAAGAGCTTCCCGCACCGGATCTCCCCGGATTGCGCGTGCCTCCGCAAGGGGCGCCCGAGACGACATCGCCGCGGGCTCCGACAGAAGCGGCCGCGCCCCGTGAGGCGCCGCTGGCCCCCGTCTCGAGCCCCGAGCCGGAGCTTCTTCCGGAAATCGACGACGCATCGTCGCAGTCCCCGGCTTCGAGCGCGCTCGAAGAGGAGCCGGAGCTCTCGCTCGACGATACTTCGACGGTCTTCGAGCTTGACGTTGACAGCCTGGAAGACGAGATCGCCGACTTCCGCCAGGGTGGAGAAGTGGAGGAGGCGGGCGAGCCCTCGCCGCCTACGGCCGCGGAACCCCCCAAGCCCGCGATGTCCGCGATGTCCGCGATATCCGATGCTGCGCCCATCGCCTCCAGCGAAGGAGCCACAGAGGAAGCGGACCACGATATCGATTGGACCTTCGTGGGTGATGATCTCGATCTTGCCGAGCTCCCCTTCCCTGAGTCCGCGGAGGAAGTAGAGGAGACTGTTCCGAGCGAGGAGGCAGCGCCGGAAGCGACGGAACCGGAGCTGCCTCGAATCGGAGCCGAGCCGGCGATCGAGATCGATCAGGAGGCTCTCGCCCAGGCCGCCGCTGACATTACGCCGAAGCGCGAGGTGCGGCCGTCCGACCTGGTGGCCGAAGCGCAGGTTCTGGCCAAGTACGGACTCGAGGACAAGGCGCTCGACCGGCTACGGCAAGCTCTCGAGGCTGAGCCGCAAAACGTAGAGGCGTTGGCCGAGGCAACTCTGCTCTATGTCAAGCATGGCCAGCTCGCGCGCGCCGCGAGTACCGCCTCGCAGCTGGCGCGTGCCGCCTCCGGTGATGCCGAGCAACGGCTGTGGGAGTCGACGCGCGAACGCCTGGTCGATGCGGGATTCAAGGTAACGGACGGGAAGGTTCGTCCTCCGAAAGAAGCTCGGGGTGAAGAGCAGGAGGTCGATCGCCTCCTTGCCGGCCTCATGGCCGAATCCGGACAGACCGCGGGGAGCGGACGCAAGAAGCATCGTGACAAGGGCGCGCCACCGTTTGCGGATCTGGATACGACGGTGAGTGGAATCCTCGAGGCGCAGGCGCCCGCGCCGGCGCCGATCGAGGTCCCGGCGCCAGAGCCGGTGGCGAGCGCGCCACCGCAGGCTCCGGCGGAGGAACCCGTCGAGGAGATCGGAGCGGAGGACGTCGATTGGCTCGACGAGCTCACCCCCAAGGGACAAGCCGCGAGCGAAGACAAGGAATCCCTCTTCGCCTCGGAGGAGCAGTTCTTCGATCTCGCGGCGGAGATCGAGCAGGAGCTCGCCAATGAGGACCTCGACGAGATCGTCGCGCCGCCGCAAGACGATGAGCCGTCTCTCGACGAGATCGTCGAGGGATTCAAGAAAGGCGTGGCTCAGAGCCTTTCTCCCGAGGACTTCGACACCCACTTCAACCTTGGCATCGCTTATCGGGAGATGGGGCTCATCGATGAGGCAATCGGCGAGTTTCAGCTCGCGGCCAAGGATCCTCGCTATCTCGTCGACTGCTGCTCGATGCTGGGCGCCAGCTTCGTCGACAAGGGGCTCCCGGAGCTCGCCATGAAGTGGTATCAGCGCGCTCTCGATTCACCGATCGTGACCGAAGAGGCTACGCTCGGCCTGCTCTATGAGAAAGGCAACGTAGAGATGGATGCGGGGATGCTCCCCGAAGCCTACAAGACCTTCGTCGAGCTCTATGGGATCAA
>JBJKRB010000113.1:0-8028 GCA_046704885.1 Thermoanaerobaculia bacterium
CGCGGCTCCGAGGAGTGGAACGTGGCCGTCGCCGCCAAACCCTGAGGCGCGAGAGGAGTCTTCCCGTGCCTCATCGCGACTGGAATGACGTCTACGCCCAAGGCGACCTGCCCTGGGACACGGGGGAGCCGGATCCGCACCTGGTCGAGCTGGTGACCTCGGGGCGAGTGACGCCCGGCCGTGCTCTCGAGATCGGTTGCGGCACGGGAACCAATTCCCTGTGGCTGGCCTCACAAGGCTTCGAGGTTTTCGCGGTGGACGTTGCGCCGCGAGCCATCGAGAAGGCTCGGGCCAAGGCCGCGGACTCCAAGGGGCAAGTGAAGTTCGAGGTGGCCAACGTCTTGACCGACCCGCTCCCCTCAGGGCCTTTCGATTTCGTCTTCGACCGCGGCTGCCTGCACACCTTCGACGAAGCCGCGGCGCGAGCCAAGTTCGCGGCGCGAGTGGCCGCGGAGCTCGCTCCCGGTGGGTTGTGGGCGAGCCTGCTCGGCAGCACCGAAGGGCCGAAGCGCGACCACGGCCCGCCCCGGCGCTCGGCCCGCGACATCGCCGCGGCGATCGAGCCCTCGCTCGAGATCGTCGAGCTCAAAGCGGTGCGATTCGACGCTCGCCTGCCCTCCCCCGCGGCGGCGTGGCTCTGCCTGAGCCGCCATCGGACCGTCCCGGCGCAACCTTCCACCGGCTCCCCATAGAAGCGAGAGGACATCGGTCTTCGCGCATCCTCGAAGGCGCGGCGCCAACCGTCGCCAGCCCCTCTCACCCCATCGGCGCCGAGGTCGACTTCCTGGTCTACCAGGCCGGAAGGTGCCGGCGGCCTCTTTCAGCTCGCCTGGTACGACGCAAACCTCAAGGAGCTCGGTACCGTCGGCAAGCCCTTGGATGTCACGCCTCGGAGGTTTGCGCTAAGGCTCTCCCCGGACGGCCAGCGGGCCGTCGCCCTGGTCGGCGCTCGTCCCCAGGCGCAACTATGGATGCTCGATCTGCCGACGGGCTTCGCCAACCCCTTCACCTTCTGGGACAACTTCGCAATCACGCCCGTCTGGTCTCCGGACGGAACGAGCGTCCTGTATGTTGCCTCTCCAAGTAAGCTCGGAGCTGGCGTAGCGGAGTCGCTCTACCTCAAGAAAGCCGATGGCGGCTAGGCTCCGCAAAAAATCGCTGCGACCGGGGCCAACTACCGGCTTCCGACGAGCTGGTCACCCGACGGTAGGGTCGTCGCCTACGAGCAGCAATCGCCCGAGACCAAGAGCTGGCACATCGGCATCCTTTCAATGGGCACCGAGCATTCGCTCGAGCCCTTAATCCATGGCTCCGCCAACGAGCAGGACGGGCGATTCTCGCCCGATGGCAAGTGCCTGTCCTACATTTCGGACGAGTCGGGGATCTGGCAGCTCTACGTCGTCCGCTATCCCGGCTTGGGGGGCAAATGGCAGCTCACCTCCAACGGCGTCGCCGGTTACCGCTGGACCTCTGATCACGAGATCGCCTACCAGTCGTCGGACGAAAATTTCTACGCGCTCGAGCTTGCGACAGGAAACCATGGCGGCCAGGCCTCCCCACAGGACGGGCGTCTCCTACTCCCGCGCTCTCAAGCGTTGGTTGTTTGCGATTCCGCTGGGCCGCGGCCAGGAGCCGCCCATCACTTTCGTCACCCACTCGACGAAGCTGCTCGCGCAGCAGTAGGGCGCGGCGCAGGGCGTGGGCTCTCGCGCCGCCTCTCAGCCCCAGCGCCCGCGAAGCAAGAGCCCGGCGCCGGCGACCAGGAATAGCCCGAGCAGAAGCAGGCCGGTCCGGTCGAGGGTCGGAATCGTCACCACGCTTCCACCGAGCTGAAGAGTCGCGTAGCCAGGGAAATCGCACTCACTCGTAGGAGTGTCTTCGACGAAGGCCGGGTTGGTCGAAGCTGACCGCATTTGGACGCCGAGATTGCTCCCGAGCGACGCGCCACCAAGCTCGGAGAGGGGGATGGCGATCTCCCAAAAGGTATGGGGAGTCGCGGAGGCGGGCGTCGACCCGAAGCCGTGAGCCAAGGAGCCTGTGGTCGATCCGCAACCTGTCGTGGAGCAGCTGCCCAGAAAGAGGGTCCGCGTGAAGTCGCTGACGGTATTGCACAGACCGTATTCGACGTCGACGTTCGGGTCTTCGATGCCGTTGTGGTTGACGTCGAAGGCGAGCCAGAAATAGTCGATCGGGGAGCTTGCGTCTTGCGTCGTGTCCGCGGTCACGTCGAAGAGCACGTAGAGGTTCGACGCATCGTTGCGAAAGAGAACGTCGCCGTGGCCGAAAACGTAGGACACCGGTCCGGCCCATTCCGTGGCGCCGGCCGTTCCATCGATCGTAGGCGGCGTTGACACGAAGGTGCTGGAAATCGTCACGGGAATAGCACCAGCGCCAGTGGCCGCGAAAATCATCGAGACTCCGAACAGCACCACCAAGAACCGCCCAAGTCGACACCTCATGGATCTGCCTCCTCCTGTCTGCTGCAAATTTTCGCGACTCTATTTTGGGAGCGAGGGCTAAGTCAAGAAGAATCTCGAGCTCTCGTCCTGCGATTCCGGCGTGACGGTGTATTCTTGCCGCTGCCGTGACCCTGGAAGCCGGGACGAAGCTGGGCCCTTACGAAATCGTCGCTCCCATCGGCGCCGGCGGGATGGGCGAGGTCTACCGCGCCAAGGACACCCGGCTCGAGCGCGAGGTGGCGGTCAAGATCCTCCCCGAGCACCTGGCCGACCTCGGGCAGCGCAAGGCCCGCTTCGAGCGCGAGGCGAAGACCATCTCGCGGCTCTCCCACTCGCACATCTGCACCCTTTACGACCTGGGCGAGGAGGACGGCATCTCCTACCTGGTCATGGAGCTCCTCGAAGGGCAGTCGCTCGCCGAGCGCCTGCTCCGGGGACCCCTGCCCCTCGACGAGACCCTGCGCTACGGCATCGAGATCGCCGAGGCGCTCGAGGCCGCCCACAAGCACGGCATCACCCACCGCGACCTGAAGCCCGGAAACGTGATGCTGACCAAGGGCGGGGTCAAGCTCCTCGACTTCGGCCTCGCCAAGTACACGAACCCGGGCGGCCCCGGCGGGGGAAACGCCTCCCTCGCCCCCACGCTGGCCGCCGCGTCCAGCTCCCTGACCGCACAGGGCACCCTCATGGGCACCTTCCAGTACATGGCGCCCGAGCAGCTCGAGGGCGAGGAAGCTGACGCCCGGAGCGACATCTTCGCCTTCGGCTGCGTCCTCTACGAGATGGCGACCGGGCAGCCGGCCTTCAGCGGCAAGAGCCAGGCATCTTTGATCGGCGCGATCTTGAAGGAGGAGCCGGCGGCCATCTCCTCGATTCAGGCGATGACCCCTCCCGCCTTCGACCGCCTGGTCCAGATCTGTCTCGCCAAGGACCCGGACGACCGCTTCCAGACCGCGCACGACGTCAAGCTCCAGCTCCAGTGGATCGCCGAGGGAGGCACGCGGGCCGGAGCCCCGGTGGTCGTCACCGCCCATCGCAAGAGCCGCGAGGAGCTCGCCTGGGCGAGCGCCGCAGTCCTCTTCGCCGCCCTGCTCGCGTCCCTCTTCTTCCTCTGGAAAGCGACGCGCAGCGCGCCCCCGACGCCCATGGAGCTCAGCCTCGACATCCCCTCCCTGGACCAACTGGACACCGCTGACGGGCCCGCGGTGGTGATCTCACCGGACGGCAAGCGCGTCGTTTACGTGATGAAGCCTTCAGGAAATGGCGACGGCCAGATCTACGTCCGCGAGCTGGGCGAGCACCAAGCCAGAGCGCTCGACGGGGTCAAGGGCTCGGCGCCCTTCTTTTCGCCCGACGGCCGGGAGATCGGCTTCGTTTCGGACGGCAAGCTCGAGAAGGTCTCGGTCTTCGGCGGAGTTCCGGTAGTGCTGTGCGGAGCGCATCCGCGCGGAGGTTCGTGGGGCAAGGACGGCACCATCGTCTTCACGCCCGGACTGACGAATCCTCTCTCGCGAATCTCCGCCAACGGCGGCGCGCCACAGCAGCTGACCCACTTCGACGGGAGTAGAGGTGAGTTGACGCAGCGCTGGCCGCAAATTCTTCCCAGCGGCAAAGACGTGATCTTCACCGCCTCGTCGGACAACAACAGTTTCGCCCACGCCTACGTCGAGGTAGCGTCGCTCGCCACCGGCAACGAAAAGGTGCTGGTCAAGAATGCCTATTTCGGCCGCTACCTTCCTTCCGGTTACTTGACATACGTCTCGGGAGGCACCCTCTTCGCCGCCCCTTTCGACGCCCAAGCGCTCGAGGTCACCGGCGCGGCAATGCCGGTGGAGCAACATATCCTCGCCAATCTCTCCAACGGCAGCGCGCAGCTCAGCGCCTCGGCAACGGGAACCGCGGTCTATCTTTCCGGAAAGGCCCTCACCTCCGAGGTCACGGTGGCCCTCGTCGACCGCACGGGAGTGGTGACTCCGCTCATCAAGGATCCGGGCGACTACTACGCTCCCCGCTTCTCTCCCGACGGCAAGCTCCTGGCCCTGCAAGTGGGGATCGGAAACGTATCGATCTTCAACCTGGCGCGAAAGACACTCACCCCGCTGACCCATCCCCCTTCGCAATGCGTCTGGCCGACCTGGACGCCGGACGGCAAGCGCATCGTCTGCGAAACCTACAAACAGGGGACAGGTTTCATGCTGTCCTCGATCCCCACGGACGGCTCCGAGAAGCTCGAGCCGATCACCAAGCCGAGCCCCATAACCCGGATTCCCTATTCATGGTCGCCCGACGGAAGTACGCTCGCCTTCTTCCAGCTCCATAACCAGGGCGACTGCTGTCAAATCTGGAAAATGCCCTTCGACGCGAACGGCCAACCCGGGAATCCGGCGGCTCTCTTAGGGCAGAACACTCCCGGCGTCTTCGTCTATCCGTCGATCTCTCCCGACGGCCATTGGCTGGCCTACATGAGCACCGGATCCGGTTCGCCTCAGATCTACGTGAGGCCCTTTCCTAGCCTGGAGGGAAGGACGCAGATCTCGACGGCGAACGGCCAATTCCCGAGGTGGTCGCGAACCAGCCACGAGCTCTTCTTCCAGCCCACCACGAGCCCGCGGTCAATCCTTTCCGTCTCTTATCGCGTCGAGGGGACCTCGTTCCAGGCGGACAACCCCACGATCGCCGTAAAACCCATCGGCGAACCTCGCGATCCCTTCCCGAACTACGACGTGGCGCCGGACGGCAAGCACTTCGTCATCCTCGAGGCCAGAAAGACCCAAGCGGCCGCGCTGCCGCTGCCCACCGTGGTCTTGCACTGGTCCACGCGGGTACGGAAGCTGGTGAGCGGCGGACAGAAGTAGGCTCCGGGCGACCCGAGTCTTATTCTCTTTTCCCGATTGCTGCCGGGGCCGAGTTGTGAGAGCCTTGCGCTAGGTCGATTGTCGTGCAGGCTATGGCAATAGCATTAGGGAGCCCTCAATGACGCTTGAAGCGGGAAAGAAGCTAGGGCCTTACGAGATCGTGTCTCCTCTGGGCGCGGGCGGCATGGGCGAGGTCTATCGGGCGCGAGACACCCGGCTCAACCGCGAGGTGGCGGTCAAGGTCCTCCCGGCGCGCTTGGCCGAGAGCCCGGAGCTCCGCCAGCGCTTCGAGCGCGAGGCCAAGGCGATCTCGCAGCTCACCCACCCCCACATCTGCACCCTCTACGACGTCGGAAACGAAGACGGCGTCGAGTACCTGGTGATGGAGCTTCTCGACGGCGAGTCGCTGGCTGAGCGTTTGGCCCAGGGAGCGCTCCCCGCCAACCAGGTGCTCCGCTACGGGATGGAGATCGCCGACGCTTTAGAAGCCGCGCACAAGCAGGGGATCGTTCATCGAGATCTGAAGCCCGCAAACGTCATGCTGACGAAGAGCGGCGTCAAGCTCCTCGACTTCGGCCTCGCCAAGCACCGGGCGGCCGCCGCCCAGGGCGAGATCGAAGCTCTCACTTCCCTTGCCACCGAGATGTCCCCGTCCCAGCCCCTGACCACGCAGGGAACGATCATGGGCACCTTCCAGTACATGGCGCCCGAGCAGCTCGAAGGCGAGGAGACCGACGAGCGGGGAGACATCTTCGCCCTGGGGTGCGTGCTCTACGAGATGGCGACGGGCAGGAAGGCTTTCAGCGGCAAGAGCCGGGCCTCTCTGATCGGCTCGATCCTGAAGGAGGAGCCGCCGCCGATCTCCTCGATCGAAGCGATGACCCCGCCGGCCCTCGACCGCCTGGTCCAGACCTGCATCGCCAAGGACCCGGAGGACCGCTTCCAGACGGCGCACGACGTCAAGCTGCAGCTCCAGTGGCTCGCCGAGGGAGGCTCCCAGGTCGGGGCCCCCGCCGTCGTCTCCGCTCGGCGCAAGAGCCGCGAGCGGCTTTGGATCGCGCTGACCGGGGTCTTTGCCCTTCTCGCGGTCGCGGCGGGCGTTGCCTGGTGGATGCGGGCTCCGGAGACGCCGCGGATCACCCGTTTCAATATCCTGCCTCCGGCTGGTCTCACTAGCGTGGACGCGCCCCGGATCTCGCCCGACGGGCGCTACATCGCGTTCAGCGCCACCGGCAAAGATGGAACTCCTCGCATCTGGCTGCGGGCGATGGACGACCTCCAAGCGCACGCCGTGCCCGGGACCGATGGGATCAGGGCCCGACCGTTCTGGTCGCCCGACAGCCGCTACATCGGCTTCGTTGCCGGCGGCAAGCTCAAGAAGGTGCCGGTCTCGGGCGGTCCGCCCCAAGTCGTCTGTGACGCCCCCACCGGGTCGGACGGTGCCTGGAGCTCGAAAGGGGTCATCCTCTTCGACGGCACGGGGTCGGACCCGATCCGGCGAGTCTCGGCCAGCGGCGGAGTCAGCGCGCCGATCATCGAATCGAAGAGCGGCAACGACGGCTACAGCGTCGGCTGGCCGGCGTTTCTTCCCGACGGGGAGCACTTCCTGTACTTCCAGTTCGCCACGTCCGGCAACTCCAGAGAGCTCATGTTGGCGAGCCTGGATGGGAAGGAAGCGCCAAGAAAGCTCCTCCCCGCTCAGTCGCTGGTCCAGTACGTTTGGCCCGGCTTCCTCATGTACGTGCGGGAGGACTCCTTGCTCGCTCAGCCCTTCGATCTCGGGAGCCTGAAACCGACCGGTGAGCCGGTGCCACTGGCGGACAAGCTGGGCTCGAGCAACGTCGGGCTGGCGGACTTCTCCGCCTCCTCGCAAGGCACCCTCGTCTACCGCGCCGGCCAAACCGCCCGCCGCCGGCTGGTCTGGGTCGACCGAAGCGGCAAGGAGATCGGGGACGAAGGAGGCAAGGAGATCTATGAATCACCGGCGATCTCACCGGACGGCACCCACCTGGCGGTCTCCATCGAGGATCCACAGAGCGGCAACACTGACATTTGGGTACGCGACCTCGAGCGTGGCGTCACGACCCGCATCACTTTCGACCCCGCCAACGACGCCGGCCCGGTATGGTCGCCGGACGGCAAGCAGATCGCCTTTGGGTCGGCGCGCGGCAACGGTCATGGCGTCTACCTCAAAGACGCCTCCGGCGCCGGGGCGGTCGAGGAGGTCGCCAAGTCCGACGTCACCATCCTTCCGCAGTCGTGGTCGCGCGACGGCCGCTGGCTGCTCTGCAGTCAGAACAACCAGGACACCTCGTGGGACGTCGTGGCCGTTGGAATGACCGGAAAAGAGCGCGGCAAGCTCATACCCTTCGTCCATTCGAAGTTCGACGAGCTCCGCCCGAGCTTCTCTCCGGAGGGCCGCTGGGTGGTCTATGAGTCCTGGGAGTCCGGCCGTCCGGAGATCTACGTCCAGCCGTTTCCCGGACCGGGAGGCAAGTGGCAGATCTCGGCCAATGGCGGCTCCGAGCCCTGGTGGAGCGCCGACAGCAAGGAGATCTTCTACCTCTCGGCCGCATCGAAGCTGGTCGCGGTTCCGGTCGAGACCGGCGCGACCTTCTCGGCCGGCACGCCGAAGCCACTCTTCGACGCGCGATTGATCAGCGGCATTTCCCGCAACCGCTGGGTTCCGGCTCCCGACGGCAAGCGCTTTCTGA
>JBJKRB010000114.1:0-3641 GCA_046704885.1 Thermoanaerobaculia bacterium
CGGCAGCTCGGCAAACCGGGTGAGCAGAGGACTTGACGGCGGCTCGCGCTCAGCGCTGCCAGGACTCGTGCGCGTAGACGATCCGCCAGCCCTGGGGAAGTCTGCGCCAGATCTCGCTGACCGCGAACTGGCCGGTCTGGATCTTCCCGCCCGGCCCGGCGCGGCGCGAGGAAAGGGAGCGCGTCGTCAGCATCACGTCCTTTGCGAGCCGCTGGAACTCGATCGGTCCCACCGGCGTATACACGGCGTCGCTCTTGCCGTGCTTCCACCATTTGCGCTGCTGCTCATGGAGAGCCTGCCAGCCATGGATCACTATGCCGTTGACGACGAACACCAGGGACGGATCGTGCAGGAAGGGCGCGAGGAACGCGTCCGTGTCATGCGCGTTCGCGGCGACCTGCATCTTCGCCGTCAGCGCCTCGATCGCCTTCCGCGTTTTCGCTGAGCTGTCATCAGCGCGGATGATTCCGGCCGACGCTACGAGCGACACGAGCAACATCACGACGACTCTCTTCATCACGTCCCCCTTGGCTCAAACCTTGGCTGAGCAGAAAGTAACTAAATCCGCCGTCAAACTACACCCATATCGGCCCTCCAGTCGGAGGTGCCGCCGCACGAAAGTCCTCCTATTCTCCATCGAAACCGCCAGGGCCAAGGCACGCTCTCCATCATCTGAGGACTAGAATGACTTCGATGAGGTTCGTGCCCGAATCTGAACTCCGGAACCACCTGCGAGCCTACCTACGCGAGGTTCGTGACGCCGGCGAGATTTGCATCACTCGCTTCGGCAAACCCGTCGCCTACTTGGTGGGAATTCCGCCAACTACTGGCGGCCCACGAGACGAGCGCCGGGAACGGCTCATCCGAAATGGCCTTATTAGACCCGGCAACGGGAATACCGCTCTTGTTCTCGACACATTACCTCTGAAACTACCTAGAGGTCTTCGCCTGCGTGAGCGCTGACATCGTTTCACCCGAAGTTCGCTCGCGCATGATGCGAGCGGTCGGCCAGAGGGACACTTCGGCCGAGATGGCGGTTCGCCGACTAATGAGCGCCTTGAGGCTCAGGTACAGAGTCCACAATCGTGACCTCCCGGGTTCACCTGATATCGCCAACCGGAGGAGACAGTGGGCCGTATTCGTCAACGGCTGCTTTTGGCATGGACACAAGGGCTGCTCGAAGACGCGAAGCGGGCGTGCCCCCCGGGTCCCGGGAAATAACAAGGTCTACTGGCTCTCGAAAATCATCGACAATCGGGCGCGAGACGCAAGAAAGATCAGAGCTCTCAGGTCCAAAGGCTTCCGCGTGCTTGTGGTGTGGGAGTGCTCGCTAAGAGAGCCCAGCACTGTCGCCGAAAGGCTTTCCAGGCTCAGACCGTTATAGACTGGAAGCAGGCCTCAGGGAGCGCGATGTCTGAAAAAAGGCACTTCAGGGTAGTGGCGCTATTCGCCGGGATTGGCGGGATAGAGCGTGGCCTCGAAAGGGCTGGCCACGAAACCGTCAGCTTCTGCGAGATCGATGAAGCGGCGGTGGAGGTGCTCTCAGAGCGCTTCCCCGGCGTACCGATCGAGCGAGACGTGGCCAAGCTCGAAGACCTCCCGGCTGGAGCGGACCTCCTGACGGCGGGTTTTCCCTGTCAGGACCTTTCTCAGGCGGGAGAAACCAAAGGTATCTATGGCAAGAAATCTGGCCTCGTGGAGAATGTCTTCAGGCTTCTCGAGAAGCGCCAGGTACCTTGGCTCTTGCTCGAGAACGTGCCCTTCATGCTCCAGCTGGGAAAGGGCGAGGCCATGCGCTACATCATCTCCGAGCTGGAACGCCTGGGGTACCGGTGGGCATACCGGGTAGTCGATTCCAGGTCTTTTGGGCTGCCCCAGCGAAGGGAGAGGGTCTACCTACTCGCGTCGCTAGAGGGCAACCCCGAAACGCTCCTGCTCGTGGACGAAGCCGGTATCCCCGTGCCCCTCGGCGATAACAGCAAACCGTGCGGCTTCTACTGGACTGAAGGACTGAGAGGGCTGGGATGGGGCGTCGACTGTGTCCCCACGCTCAAGGGCGGCTCTGGCCTCGGGATTCCCTCGCCGCCGGCTATATGGCTGCCCGGGGGCGAGTGGGAGGTCGTGACTCCTGACATTCGAGACGCGGAACGCCTTCAGGGTTTTCCGGCAGGTTGGACCGAACCGGCCCTCAAATCCGCTAGAGCCGGGCACCGGTGGAAGCTCGCAGGGAATGCCGTAACCGTCGACGCCGCGGAATGGCTCGGACAGCTAATAGCCGGTCAGGAGCGAACCGTTACGGCTCACATCGAACCAATGTCGGACAAAGGCTCGTGCCCCAGAGCGGCCTATGGCTCTCGCGAAGGGCGCTATTCTGTAAGGATCTCGGCTTTCCCCAAAGCCAACAGGTGGACTCCACTTGCTCAGTTTCTCCAGTATCCGCTGAGGCCTCTATCGAAGAAGGCGAGCTCAGGGTTCTGGAACCGTCTCACTCGCAGCACCCTTCGCAGGCCGCAAGAATTCGACCGCTCGCTCCTTCGGCATATCGACCGCATGGACGAACTTGACAGGTTGGGCAACGAAGCTCCTCTGGCTTCGATGGCCGGCTAGGGCTCTACTATGTCCACCGACGGAACGGCGAAGAGCTCAATCGAAGAGGAGCTCGATGCGGCCGAGCCTCGCCCCTCGATCGAAGACAAATCGACCGAGAAGAAGAACTACGCAGAAAGGTTATCGAGGGCACTGGCCACGAAGTTCGCCCACGCCCTCCGAAGGGACTTTGACGGTATCCTCCCCGACGAGGACGGAAGCAGGCAAGAATCACGCTCACGAACAGCCAGGGGACTGAAGAAGCTCGACGTCAACTACAGCACGCCAGAGCTTGGCTTGGGTCTAGCCGTGTCCATCAAGACCCTGAACTATAGGGACAGGAAGGCAAGTAGGTACACCAAGAACTACTCTCGGATTGACAATGAGCTCCGTGCAGAAGCGCTGGACTACCATTTGAGGCAGCCATACGCCGTAATGACAGCAGTCGTCTTCTTGCCATTCGACAGCTGCGATGATGCACGGTCACAGGAGTCCTCTTTTGGCGCGGCCGTCAAGTACTTCCATCTCCGGGGCGGCAGGAAGAACCCGAAGAACCAGGAAGAGTTGTTTGAGAAGGTGTGGGTTGGCCTGTACGAACACGAGGGCGAAGCCAGAGGACGGGTAGCCTTCTTCGACGTTGAAACACCGCCTCCAAAACAGGGGCGGCCCAGCAGAGAGTCGCTCCTGTCATTCAGCGATGTCGTAGCCGCGATAAAGCTAGCCTACGACGAGAGGAACAAGCCTCCCTTCCATTGGGCGTGACTGCCGGCGCAGCTCAGCTTGAAGCCTAGATTGTTGCCGCCAAGGGCCATCCAAAAACCCAGAGTTTGCTTCCTCGACCAACGCCTCACTGCGGCGGCCAAGAAGGAAGGCCTGTGTGTAGTCCCTCCAACGGCAGCCAACTCTTTCTGACTATTTGGAGTAGAAGTGGTGCGCCCGGCAGGATTCGAACCTGCGACCTACGGCTCCGGAGGCCGTCGCTCTATCCAGCTGAGCCACGGGCGCACGTATTGAATGCTGAGAACGTGGGGTGAGCGGAGGGGCTCGAACCCTCA
>JBJKRB010000115.1:0-10244 GCA_046704885.1 Thermoanaerobaculia bacterium
CACGCGCTCGACATCATAGGAGGCACACCATGAAGGTACGGCATTTGATGCGCGCGGAACCGAGAACCTGTGGCCCGAACGACGACCTGGCGACGGCGGGGAGGATCATGGCCGAGGTCGGTTGCGGATTTCTTCCCGTGCTCGACGACAGCGATGAGATCGTCGGAGTGTTGACCGACCGCGACGTCTGCTGCGGAGTCTCCGTCAGGGACATAAATCCCTCGGCGCTCAAGGTTCGGGAGATGATGAGTCGCGGAGTTCATACGGTCCTCGAGGACGACGAGATGGTGCAGGCGCTGCGCACCATGCGCCGCGGGCGGGTCCGCCGCCTTCCGGTCGTCAACACGAAGGGTGAGCTCCTCGGGATCCTCAGTCTCGACGACATCGTTCTCGCGGCGCGCTCGACGCCGGAAGAGAACTACGGCGCTCCCGATTACGAGGAGGTCGGGCGGACGCTGCAGGCGATCAACGAGCAGCCCAAGCTCGCCGTCATCTGACTCAGCTTGTGCTCCAGCCCTCTCGTCCCGGCGGTCGGTTCAGACCCCGGGCAAGGGGATCGCGTCGCAGTCGCCGCCGGCGCGGCGCGTGGAGTCACCCGGGCGCAGACGAAGGAGGACATTGGCGCGGGCGAAGGCCACGAGGTCGTGCGACCCTGTAGGAAACGTCGGGGTAGCGATGAACCGGCCGCCCTCGAGCCGCAGCTCTCCGGGGAGGAAGCGGTCGAATGGACCGGGGTTTCCCGGCATCTCGCCACCGAGCTCGCACCTCAGAGCCTGGCGCCATGGAGCGCCGGCGGCTTGGGTCCACGAGCGCAACAAGGGCTGAACGAACAAGGTGAAGGCGACCACGACCGAGCCCGGGTTTCCCGGCAGCCCGAGGGCGAGTCCGTGGTCATGGCGGGTCGCCAACAGAGGTTTGCCGGGACGAATGGCGACGCCGTGAAAGAGGGTCTTACAGCCGTGGGTGGCCAGGGCCTCGGGGACGAAATCGAAGTCGCCCTTGGAAACCCCGCCGGTCACCAAGAGCAGGTCGTAGTCGAGGCCGCGGGCGACCGCGGCCTCGATCGCCTCGCGCCGATCGGGCACGATCCCCAGGTCATCGCTCTCGATCCCGAGCCAGCGGCAGCTGGCGCGGAGGAAGTCCGCGTGGCTGTTTCGCAGTTGGCCCGGCGCTGGGTCGCTCTCCGGCGGCACCACCTCGTCGCCGGTGGAGAGCAGAGCCACCCGGGGCGGGGCGACGACCATGACCTCCTCGTATCCCTGGCTCGCGAGAACGGCGAGGGCCGCCGGAGTGAGAAGGGCGCCGGAGGCAAGGAGCTCGTCGCCACGGCGGAAGACCTCCGCGCCGCGCCGAATGTGGGCGCCACCGGCGACTGGCTTGGCGATCCGCACGCGCTTCTGCCCCCGGTCCGTCGCCTCCACCGGAACGACGCGGTCGGCGCCGGTCGGCACCGGAGCTCCGGTCATGATCTTGGCCGCGGTGCCCGGCTTGAGGGCGGCGCCGGGACCCTCTCCGGCGGCGATCGTGGCCGAGACCGCGAGAACGGTCCCGGGCTCGATCTCTCCGGCGAGGGCATAGCCGTCCATGGCGGAGGCGTCCCATGCGGGCGAATCCGTCGTCGCCCGAAGGGGCTCGGCTAGGGTTCTGCCCAACGCCCCGCGGCGCTCGATCCGCTCCGTCTTCGCGGCGGGAAGCGCGGCACGCAAGACGCTCCAGGCGGAGTCGAGCGCAATGAGCGAAGAGCGCCTCATGAACGGATGCTAACCGATTCGTTTGGGTGGAGATGATGAAGAAGCGATGCTATATACTTTGCTCGTCGCCTGTTCACACGCGGGGAAGGGGTAAGCCGACGGTGGTGCCCAGGCGCCGTCAGTGTCATGTCCGGGGAAGATACCTATCAATATCGCGGTGACTTGGCGCGGACAACGCTGCCACAGATGCTGGTCACTATCGACCGTTTCCGGGTCTCGGGAGTGATCGAGGCGCGGCGCGAGGGACAGCTCAAGGAGATCTACCTGCGCGACGGCAACGTCGTGCATGCGGCCTCGAACAGCCGCGAAGACAGCCTCGGGCACTTTCTTCTCAAGCAGGGAAAGCTCTCGACCGAAGCCTTCAACGAGACCATGAAGGCGCGCGAGCAATCCAGCCGCCGCCTGGGCGTCTTGCTGGTCGAGCGTGGTCTTCTCTCTCCGGCGGAGGTGCACCAGGCGATCTGCGAGCAGATCGAGTCCATCGTCTGGAGCCTGTTCTTCTGGGACCGCGGCGAGGTGACCTTCCGGCTCGGCGAGTTCGAGGAATCGGAGGGAATCGAGATTCGCCTCCCCCTCCGGCAAGTGATCGTCGACGGCATCCAGCGCGCCCCCAACAGCAAGGCGTTGGTCGCCAAGCTCGGGAAGCGGGACACCGTGCTCGAGCCCTGCTACCGTACAGAGGAGATCATCGACATCGGTCTGAACGCGGACGAGCTTCGCTTGTTGAAGCTCGTGGACGGCAAGCGGACCCTCTACGAAGTGTGCGCCCAGGGTCCCTTCGACGCCTCGCAAAACGTTCGCCTCCTCCATGCGTATGAAGTATTGCAGCTGATTCGCCACGTGCGGGCGAGCGGGCGCGGTGGAGCGATCAAGATCAAGCTCAGGACTTCCGGGGATCGCTTCTCGGATTGAAAGCTAGGGTTTATCGTATTCGTAAGCGCGAGCTGTACGCAGCGGAGTAGCAACGAGAGAAAACAGAGAAATGCCGATTTACGAGTACGAGTGTGACAGCTGCAAGACGCGCAGCGAAGCTTTGCAGAAGTTCGACGATCCACCGCTCACCAAGTGCGAGAAGTGCGGTGGTCACCTCCGTCGCTTGATTTCCGCCCCCGCTTTTCAGTTCAAGGGGAGCGGCTGGTACGTGACCGACTACGGCAACAAGAGCGGTCACTCGCCTCCAGCCGAAAGGAAGTCCGAGCCCACGGATGGAGCGAAGAGCTCCGAGCAGGGCAAGAAGTCCGGCGCTTCATCTTCCTCGCCGGATTCGTCCAAGAGCTGAGACGGCGCGAGCCGCCTCATACACCCTCAACCGCGACTGAGAGGAAAGCGATGTCTAGATTCTCCAGACGTTCCTGGCTTCCTGTATCCGCGGGTCTGGCCCTGGCTGTGGCACTTGCCGCGACCGCCGTCCCCGCGATGGGCCAGGACCTGCAGTCCTTCGCAAAGAAGACGACCGTGAAAGTCCTCCCTAACGGTTGGACGTTCATCATCGTCGAACGTCCGGTAGCTCCGGTGTTCTCGTTCGCCACCTTCGCCAACGTCGGCTCGGTGCGCGAAGTCCCTGGGATCACCGGTCTCGCCCACATGTTCGAGCACATGGCCTTCAAAGGCACGCCGGATATCGGCACCACGAATTGGCCGGCCGAGAAAAAGGCCCTGGCCGCAGAGGAGGTCGCTTATCAGGCCTACAACCGGGCGCGGCTCGAGGCCCGGCCGGATGAAAAGAAGGTTCAAGCCCTCGAAGAGGAGTTCAAGAAGAAGCAGGCGGAAGCGGAGAAGTACGTCGTCAAGAACGAGTTCGGCGACATCATCGAGCGCGAGGGCGGGGTCGGCCTCAATGCGTTTACCAGCGATGACGTGACTGGCTACTTCTACTCGCTGCCGGCCAACAAGGTCGAGCTCTTCGCCTATCTCGAGTCCGAGCGCTTCCTGCACCCGGTGTTCCGCGAGTTCTACAAGGAGCGCTCGGTGGTACAGGAGGAGCGCCGGCTGCGCACCGAGAGCCAGCCGATCGGGCGCTTGGTCGAGCAGTTCCTGGCCACCGCGTTCATCGCTCATCCCTACCATCATCCGACGGTGGGCTGGATGAGCGATCTCGACTCGTTCACCATGACCGACGCGAAGCACTTCTTCAACGAGTACTACGTTCCGTCGAACCTGGTGACCGCGATCGTCGGTGACGTCAAGGCCAACGAGGTGATTCCGGTGATCGAGAAGTACTTCGGCCGCATTCCGGCGCGCCCCGCGCCTCCGGCGCTGCGCACCGTCGAGCCACCGCAAACGGCGCAAAAGACGGTAATCCTGCACGATCCGTCGCAGCCCATCTATCTCGAGGGGTACCACAAGGGGGCCGAAACCGGTCCCGATCAGCCGGTGTTCGACGCCATCGACGACATCCTGAGCCGTGGCCGTACCTCACGCCTGTACCGCGATCTGGTGCGTGACAAGAAGCTTGCGGTGGCGGTGCAGAGCTTCTCTTCGTTCCCGGGCGAGGAGTACCCGAACCTGTGGGGAGTCTTCGCGGTTCCGGCGAAAGGCATCACTAACCAGCAGGTCGCCGACGAGATCCACGAACAGCTCGAGCTTCTGAAGGACGAGCCGGTGAGCGCCGAGGAGCTCGCGAAGTTCAAGACCCGGGCCAAGGCGGACCTCGTTCGTTCGCTCGACAGCAACTCGGGCCTGGCCCAGGAGCTCGCCAGCTATCAGACGATCTTCGGCGACTGGCGCGAGCTGTTCCGCTACATCGACCGCCTCGACAAGGTGACCCCCGCCGACATTCAGCGCGTGGCCAAGAAGACCTTCGTCGCCACCAACCGAACGGTTGGCGAGATCGTGACCCAGAAAGCCGCCGGCGAGAGCGACGCGAGCGGCAAGGGTGAGACCAGCGCCGGCGCGGCGCAGTAGAGAAAGGGAGATCACAATGACCAAGAGATCCACTTCGATTCTTTCTACGCTCCTCTTGCTCGTATCGCTCCTGAGCGCCGTTCCGGTTGTGGCTCAGGTGCAAGAGGTCGACCAGCTGAAGTTCCCGCCGCTACCCACGGTGGAGATTCCGCAGCCCGAGAAGATCACGCTCGGCAACGGCATGGTCGTCATGCTTCTCGCCGATCACGAGCTGCCTCTGGTCCGGGTCACGGCGCTGGTTCGCACGGGCTCGCGTCTCGAGCCGGCTGCCAAGGTCGGTCTGGCTCAGCTCACGGGCGAGGTACTGCGAACCGGCGGCACTACGGCGATGACCCCGGACGACCTCGACCAGTTCTTGGAGAGCAAGGCGGCCTCCATCGAGAGCTCGATCAGCACCACCAGCGGTCGCGTGTCGATGAGCTGCCTCGCCAAGGACTTTCCGGCTGTCTTCAAGGTGTTCGCCCAGGTTCTGCGCCAGCCACGCTTCGATGCCGACCGCCTCAAGGTGGCGAAGACCGCGATGGTGGCGTCGATCGCGCGGCAGAACGACAACCCTCAGGGGATTCTCTTTCGAGAGTTCTCAAAGGTGATCTACGGTGACGATTCCCCTTACGCGAGCAACCCGACCTACGCGTCGGTCGATGCCGTCAAACGCGCCGATCTCGTCGCCTGGCATGACGAGTACTACAAGCCGAACCGCGTCATCCTGGGCATCGAGGGGGACTTTTCCCGCAAGGAGGCCCTGGCGCTGGTACGCCAGCTCTTCGGCGACTGGAAGAAGGGCGCGCCCACGGGCAAGGTCGACGTGCCTTACCGCAAGGTTCCGGACGCCGGGGTGTTCTACGCAGAAAAGAAGGACATGACGCAGTCAGACATCCTCATCGGCCACCTCGGGATCACCCGGCACAACCCCGATTACTACGCGATCGAGGTGATGAACCAGGTGCTCTCCGGCGGCTTCGCGTCGCGGCTCTTCTCCAACGTGCGCTCGAAGAAGGGCCTGGCGTACGCGGTGAGCGGCGCGGTGGGGAGTGGTTGGGACCATCCCGGCACCTTCCACATGTTCGTGACCACCAAGGTGGGGACCACTGGCGCGGCGATCCAGGCGCTTCTCGACGAGGCCAAGGGGATGACCGCCAACCCGCCGAGCGAGGAGGAGGTGCGAAAGGCCAAGGAGGCGATCCTCAACTCCTTCATCTTCCACTCCGATTCGCGCGAGAAGATTCTCAACCAGCAGCTCACCTTCGCCTACTACGGCTATCCGCTCGATTGGCTCCAGCGCTACCGCGCCGGCATTCAGAAGGTGACCCTGTCCCAGGTGCGGCAAGCGGCGGCGAAATTCATCCACTTGAATGACTTTTCGATCGTCGTCGTCGGTCCTTCCCAGGGCCTCGACGAGCCTCTGTCAACCTTCGGCAAGGTGGCGAACCTCGACATCTCGATTCCACAACCCAAGGCGGAGAAGGTGGAGATGAGCGAGGCGGGTAAGAAGCAGGCCTCGGGACTGATCGCTAGGGCGGTCGACGCTTTCGGCGGCGCCGAGGTCCTGGACGGCCTGCGGAGTCTCGAGGTCGAGGCGGCGCAGACGGTTCATACTCCGCGTGGAGACATGGAGCTCAAGACTCGTAGCCTGGTCGCCTTTCCGGGCCGGCTGCGCGAAGAAGTGGTCCTGCCGATGGGCACGATCGTCACCGTGGTGACGGCCAACGACGCCTGGATCGAGTCGCCGCGCGGGGTCCAGACCCTGCCCGCCTCGCGCGCCGAGGAGGCCAGAAAGGCGGTCAACCACGACCCGGTCGCGTTGCTTCGGCACCGCGCCGAGCCCGACTTCGAGGCGGCGGTCACCGGCGACGGCAGTGCCGGGAGCGTGGCGGTCAAGGAGGTCACCGTTACGTTCCACGGGAGCTCCACGACGCTGGGGATCGACCCGGAATCAGGCCGCGTCCTGGTGGCGACCTACCAGGGCACAGGCATGGCTGGAGCGCCCGGGAAGATCGTCGAGACCTACTCGGACTTCCGGTCGGCCGGCGGCCTGACTCTTCCTTTCGCCAGCGAGGTCACCTTCAACGGCGATTCGATGCGCTCGTCGAGGACCAGCTCGGTAACGGTCAACGGCGGGGTTCCGGCCGCGAGCTTCAGCCGTCCGCAACCCGCCGAGAAATCTGGGGCGGAGAACGGGAAGTCGCAAGGCCTCTGACCTGTTGTCACTTCCTGGAGATCGCGCGGCCCGGCACCGCGAGCACGGGGTGCCGGGCCGCGATATTTCAACTTCCGTATAATTAGGCTTTCCGACGACAGGAGACCCCCATGGCCCGCAAGCTTCGTTCCCTCTCACCCCTCATCATCCTGCTGCTAAGTCTCGCGCCGGCGGCCTATGGCACGAGCTACGTGATGATGAAGGATGCCAACCTCGCTGCCGAGTCGCCGGTGATCGCGACGGCCACCGTTGTCGGCCACGAAACCAGGGAGTCGCAAGGGATTCCCGCCACCTTCTACCGGGTCCAAGTGGACCGGGTGATGAAGGGATCGGTGCCGGGCAGCGCGATCGAGATCCGGGTTCCGGGGGGAACGCTTCCGAGCGGCGTGGGCCTGAAGCTCTATGGGGCCCCCACGTTCAAGAGCGGCGACGAGGCGTTGCTCTTCCTCCAGGAGCGCGCCGATGGGTCGTACGGGATCATGCAATTTCTCCTCGGAGCGTTTCACAAGGTCAACGTCGGGGGAAAGTCCCTGGCGCTGCGCTTTCTCGGCCAGGCGCACTCTCTGGGCGGACCCGCCGACGAGCCGCGCGATTTCTCCAAGTTCAGCCAGTGGCTGGCCGATCGCGCCCAAGGCGTGAAACGAGCTCCGGACTACTTCACCCAGGTCTCCTCGAGCAACCTCAAGAGCGCCGAGGGCGCCTATACACTGATGACGGATGGCACGAACGGCTACGCTCTCCGCTGGTTCGTTTTCCCTAGTCCCGTCTACTGGGACTTCGAGGCCTCGGGCTGGGATGGAAACGGCGCCGGGCTGACCCAGTTCAAGCAATCGCTCGCGGCCTGGACCAATGACCCCAACACCAACATCAACTATCGGTTCGGCCAAACCGTAAGCAGCGGTGGGGGCGGGCTCAAGACCTACGACGGACGCAACGAGATCGCTTTCAACGATCCCAACGACGAGATCACCGGCTCTTTCAGCTGCACCAGCGGCGGTACGCTCGCGATCGGCGGACCCTGGTACGACGGCAGCACCACGGGTACCTGGCATGGCACCACCTTCAACAAGATTCAGGGAGGCGACATCGTCTTCCAGGACGGGCTCTCCTGCTACCTCCAGGGCAACACTGCTGTGACCGCCGAGATCATGACGCACGAGCTCGGACACACCCTGGGTCTCGGCCACTCCTGCGGCGACTCCTCGAGCCCTCCATGCTCGAGCAGCAGCGTCCTGAACAACGCCACCATGCGGGCCAACGTTCACAATGACGGGCGCGGCGCCACGATCGAGACGGACGACAAGGCCGGGATCTTCTACCTCTACGGGGTCGCGAGCACGCCGACGATTCCGACGGCGCCGACCGACCTCACCGCCGAGCCCTTGGCGACCGACACGATCGGACTGTCATGGACCGACAACTCGAACAACGAGAGCGAGTTCGACATCGAGACCGAGACCGTCGGCGGAAGCTGGACCCAGGTGGCAACCGTCTCCCAGAACGTCACCAGCACCACGGTCAACGGCTTCGCTCCCGGGAGCACCCACCTGTTCCGGGTCCGTGCGGCCAACAGCGCCGGCTACTCCGCCTACACGAACGTCGCCGCGGCCGCGACCACGGCCACGCCTGGGACCTGTGCGGTCGACGCCAACACCCTGTGTCTCCAGAATGGGCGCTTCGAGGTGCAGGCTGCATACAACGTCCCGGCGACGTTCAACAGCGGCCCCGGTGAGAGCGGTCAGGCGCAGGCGTTCGGGTTGACCGACGAGTCGGGGTACTTCACCTTCTTCGATCCGACAAACCTCGAGGTCGTGGTCAAGGTGCTGAACGCCTGCACCAGCTACAGCCGCTACTGGGTCTTCGCCAGCGGCTTGACCAACGTCGAGGTCGCGCTTACCGTGACCGATACCCAGAGCGGTCAGACCCGGGTCTACTACAACCCGGCCGGCACCAGGTTCGAGCCGCAGTACGACACCGCGGCGTTCGCGACCTGCCCGTAAGCGCGTGGTGGAGAGGCCGGACGGTCCGCCAGGGCTGGTAGCCTAGAGCTCGATGCGTGAGCCGACGATCGCCAGGGTTCTAGCCGCGGTCGAGACGGCGGTCAACGCCGGCGGGCGCGTGGTCCTCTGTCAGATTTTGCGAACCGAAGGCTCGACCCCGGGCAAGGCGGGTTGGAAGCTTGCCTATCTGGCGAACGCGGAGAGCGTCGGCAATCTCGGGGGCGGTGCCTTCGAGGCGCTGGTAAAGGCGGACGCCGCGGCCCTCTTGGCGAACCGGAGGTCCGGCGCCGATCGAGCTCTGATCAAGCGCTACTACTTCACCGAAAAGGCGGTTCGTGGCGAGGCGACCGGCATGGTCTGCGGTGGAATGGCGGAGGTGATGCTCGAAGTGATCAACGCTCGGCCGGTATTGGCGATTTGTGGTGGTGGCCCGGTGGGGCAGGCCCTCGCTGCTCAGGCCGCGCTCTGCGGCTTCGACACTCTGATCGCCGATGACCGGGAAGAATTCCTCACGTCCGATCTTTTCCCCGAGGCCGCGGAGACGGTTGCGGTCGATCGGGAGTACAGTCAGGCTTTTCTCGGTCCCTACGCCGAGCGCGATCTATCGGTGACCATCGTCACCCGTTGCTGGGAGACCGATCTCGCCGCCTTGACCTCGGTCTTGCGCCAGCGGCCGGGCGGGCTCGGCTATCTCGGACTGATGGGCAGCCGGCGCAAGATCCAGCGGGTCCGCTCTGAGCTCGCCTCCACCGGGGTCGAGCTCGGGGACGTTCCCTTGCACGCGCCCATCGGTCTCGACATTGGCGCCGAAACCCCCGCCGAGATCGCGGTTTCCGTCCTCGCCGAGATGATTCGCGAGCGACAGGCGAGTGCTCGAGCGGCGGAGCGAAAGGGCGATGAATAGGGCGAGGTCGGGGCTCGTCTGGCTCTTGGCCCTCGCAACAATGCTTGTTGCGGTCACCCCGGCCCTTGCCTCCTGGACCCCGGCCGCTCTCTATGGTGGCGACGTGCGCAGCCTGGCGATCGCGCCGGGCGATCCGGACATCATTCTCGCCGGGACCTCGTCGGGGCAGGTCTTTCGCTCCGACGACGGCGGCGCGAGCTGGGCACCGGCCGCGTCCGGCCTTCCTCTCGAGGGTTGGGTCGTCTCCGCCCTGAAGTTCGACCCCAATCGGCCCACTCGCCTCTGGGCGGCGCTGCGCGGAGTCTTTGGTGGTGGACGGGTGGTCTATTCCGACGATCTCGGTCGCCACTGGGTCGATCGAAGCGTTGGTCTGCCCGGCGACCAGGTCTACTCCTTGGCCCTCGTGCCCGGTGCCGAAGGGAAGCTCTTCGCGGGAACGCGCTCCGGGGTCTACGGCTCGATCGACGGTGGGCTCACATGGCGCTGCC
>JBJKRB010000116.1:0-4393 GCA_046704885.1 Thermoanaerobaculia bacterium
CGATGGAACGACGCTGGCACGGAAGATCGGCGGCAAGCCGTTCACCTTGGGCGAGGTCCTGGACATCGGAATCCAGATCTCCGACGCCTTGGAGTCGGCGCACTCGAAGGGGATCGCCCACCGCGACCTGAAGCCCGCCAACATCATGATCAACGACCGCGGACGCATCAAGATCCTCGACTTCGGGCTCGCCAAGGTCGACGCAAGCGGTGCCACGATGCGCTCGATCGGCACCGGTGGCCCCAGCGCCGAAGCCGAGACGATGCTCGACCCCGGCCAGCTCACGGTCGCCGGCACGGTCCTCGGCACTATCGCCTACATGTCGCCCGAGCAGACCCGCGGCCAGCTCACCGACGCGCGCACCGATCTCTTCTCCCTCGGGGCCGTCCTCTATCAGCTGGCGACGGCCGAGCTCCCCTTCCAGGGAGACACCGACGCGATGGTCTTCGACTCGATCTTGAACCGCGAGCCCCGGCCGCTCGACGAGGCCAACCCGCAGATGCCGGGCGAGCTAGGCCGGATCCTCGAGAAGGCGCTCGAGAAGGACAGGCAGCTGCGCTACCAGAGCGCCACCGACTTCAAGACCGATCTCCTGCGCTTGAAGCGCAAGCTCGACAGTGGCGAGCGCCGCAGCCAGGCACAGACCGAGTCGCACCCCTCGGCCGTGATCCAGAGCGCGCCCGCCGTCGCGGTCCTCTACTTCGAGAACCTGTCAGGAGCGAAGGAGGACGAGTACTTCCGCGACGGGATCACCGAGGACGTCATCACCGAGCTGTCGAAGATCGAAGGGCTCAAGGTCAATCCGCGCTCGACCGTCCTCTCCTTCCGCGACAAGCCGGTCACCGCTGCTCAGGTCGGCCAGCAACTCGGCGCCGCCTACGTCCTCGAGGGGAGCATCCGGCGCGCCGGCGACCGCCTGCGTATCACCGCCCAACTCGTCGACGTGGCTTCCGGCTACCCGGTGTGGTCGGAGCGCTACGACCGGGAGATGAAGGACGTCTTCGAGGTCCAGGACGAGATCGCGAGAAAGATCGCCGAAGCGCTGCGCGTCAAGCTCTCGCCGAAGGAGGAAGAGGCGGTCGCCGCCAAGCCGACCGACAATCTGCAGGCCTACGACCTCTACCTGCGCGGCCGCAGCTACGCCCGGCGCCTCACCCGCCAGGACCTCGACTTCGCTCTCCAGATGCTCGAGAACGCGGTGACCCAGGATCCCGATTTCGCTCTGGCCTACGCCGCGATCGCCAACGTCTGCGCCTACTACCACAACAACTACGTGCGCCAGGAGGCGTGGATCGACCGCGCCCGCGCCGCCGCCGAGCGGGCCATCGCGCTCCAGCCCGATCTCCCGGAGGTCATGGTCGGCCAGGCGTGGATCCTCCACACCAAGGGCGAGTACGACGAAGCGATCGCCATCGTCCGCAACGTCGTCGCCAGGAAGCCGGACACCGAGGGCGCCTACTTTCTCCTCCTTTGCGCCCTCTACGCCTCGGGGAAGTATCAGGATGCGGCGGCGATCGCCGAGGAAGCGATCGACTCGACCAGCACCGACTACAACATCTTCGTGCCGATCGTGAACTCACTGGGAGCGCTGGGAAAGGTCGAAGCCGAGAAGAACTTCCGCCAGCGCTTCATCCAGGCGCTCGAGGCGCAGCTGCGCGAGGTCCCCGAGGACGCCCGGGCGCGAATCCTTCTCGGCAGCCTCTATGCCGACGAGGGGCGCGTCGATGACGCGATGCGCGAGACCAACTTGGCCATGCTCCTTCGCCCCAACGAGGCTACCGTGCTCTACAACGCCGCCTGCGCTTTCTGCTCGATCCACCGCAAAGAGGAAGCGCTTGACGCGATGACCAAAGCGGCGCGCGCCGGCTTTCGTGACGGCGAATGGGCGCGTCACGACCCGGATCTCGCGATCCTGCACGACGACCCCGAGTTCCAGAAGCTCTTCCCGGAGAAGCCGGAGGGAGGATGAGAACGAAGATGATGTGCACGCGTCTTGCGTCGTGGGAGGTTCCGGAGGAATGGGATGAGCGCTGAGCAATCGGGCAACTCGTTGATCGGGCAGAACGTTTCGCATTACCAGATCGTCGGCCAATTGGGATCGGGCGGCATGGGGATCGTCTACGAGGCCGAGGACACGAGCCTCGGGCGCCGGGTGGCGATCAAGTTTCTCTCCGAGGAGCTGCAGAACGACGAGCCCATGCTCGAGCGCTTCAAGCGCGAGGCGCGCGCGGCCTCGGCCTTGAATCACCCCGGTATCTGCACCGTCTACTCGATCGAGGCGCACGACGGTCGGCCGTTCATCGTCATGGAGCTGATCAACGGGACCACTCTCGCCCGCAAAATCGGCGGCAAGCCGTTCGAGATCGGCGAGCTCGTCGATCTCGGAATCCAGATCTCCGACGCTTTGGAGTCAGCGCACTCGAAGGGGATCGCCCACCGCGACCTGAAGCCCGCCAATCTGATGCTCAACGACCGCGGCCGGGTGAAGATCCTCGACTTCGGCCTCGCCAAGGTCGATAGCTCGGCGGTCACCATGCGCTCGCTCGCCGCCGGTGGCACCAGCGCCGAGGCCGAGACGATGATCGATCCCGGCCAGCTCACCGTCGCCGGCACCGTGCTCGGAACCATCGCCTACATGTCGCCGGAGCAGACGCGAGGGCAGCTCACCGACGCCCGCACCGACCTCTTCTCCTTGGGCGCTGTCCTCTACCAGATGGCGACCGGAGATCTCCCCTTCCAGGGGGACACTGACGCGAGGATCTTCGAGTCGATCATCAACCGCGAGCCGCGCCCAATCGAGGAGGCCAACCCCAAGATGCCGGGCGAGCTCGGGCGGATCCTCGAGAAGGCGCTCGAGAAGGACCGGCAGCTGCGCTACCAGACCGCGACCGAGCTCAAGACCGACCTCATGCGCTTGAAGCGCAAGCTCGACAGCGGCCAGCGCAGCTCCTCGGAGCTCTCCGGATCCCATCCGTCGGGGGTGGCTCAGATCGCCCGCTCGATCGCGGTCCTCTACTTCGAGAACCTGTCGGGCGCCAAGGAGGACGAGTACTTTCGCGACGGGATCACCGAGGACGTCATTACCGAGCTGTCGAAGATCGAGGGACTGAAGATCAACCCGCGCTCGATGATCCTCGCCTACCGCGACAAACCGGTGACCTCGGCGCAGGTGGGCCAGCAGCTTGGCGCCGCCTACGTCCTCGAGGGGAGCATCCGGCGCGCCGGCAACCGGCTGCGCATCACCACCCAGCTCATCGACACCGCCGCCGGCTTCCCCATTTGGTCAGAGCGCTACGACCGCGAGATGAAGGACGTCTTCGAGGTCCAGGACGAGATCGCGCGGAAGATCGCCGATGCCCTCCGCATCAAGCTCTCGCCCAAGGAAGAAGAAGCGCTCGCCGCCAAGCCGACCGACAATCTGCAGGCCTACGACCTCTATCTCCGCGGCCGGAGCTACGCTCGGCGCCTCACCCGCCAGGACCTCGACTTCGCGCTCCAGATGCTCGAGAACGCGGTGACCCAGGACCCCGAGTTCGCCCTCGCATACGCCGCGATCGCCAACGTCTGCGCCTACTACCACACCAACTACGCGCGCGAAGAGGTGTGGATCGACCGGGCCCGCGCCGCCGCCGAAAAGGCAATGTCGATCAAACGCGACCTGCCCGAGGTGATGGTGGCCCAGTCATGGATCCTCTACGCCAAGGGAGACTACGACGATGCGATCTCGATCGTCCGCAACGTCGTCGCCCGAAAACCGGACACCGAAGGCGCCTACTACCTCCTGGTCCGCGCCCTTTACGCCTCCGGCAAGAATCAGGAGGTGGCGGACGTCGCCGAGGAGGCGATCGAGGCGAGCGGCACCGACTACAACGTCTACGTACCGATCCTCAATTCGCTCGGGGGGCTAGGCAAGATCGAGGCGGTGAAGAACATCCGCCAGCGCTGCATCCAGGCGCTCGAGACGCAGGTGCGCGACGTCCCCGAGGACGCTCGCGCCCGCATCCTCCTCGGCGGCTACTACGCGGACGAGGGACGCGAAGACGAAGCGATGCGCGAGACCAACCTGGCGATGCTGCTCCGCCCCAACGAGGCCTCGATGCTCTACAACGCCGCCTGCACCTTCTGCTCTCTCAAGAAAAAGACGGAGGCGCTCGAAGCCCTGACCAAGGCCTGGAAGGCCGGCTTTCGGGACTCGGACTGGGCGCGGCAAGACCCCACGCTGGCGCTCCTCCACGGGGACCCCGAGTTCAACAAGCTCTACCCGGAGAAGCCGGCCAAGAGCTGAGCGGAACTCGGCCCTGGGATCTTATTCGCCGGACTTGGTCCAGAGCTCAACCTGACTGGACCTGGACGCTTTCGGCGCTGCCTTGACCCGCACGGTCGCGGTGTTCTT
>JBJKRB010000117.1:0-2805 GCA_046704885.1 Thermoanaerobaculia bacterium
AGGCTATGTCCCTGCGAGCCGTCGATCGCGATGCAGGCGCCGGTCATGAGACTCGCGCGCTCGGAGGCGAGGAAGGTGACGACGGCGGCGACCTCCTCCGCCGTCCCGAAGCGGCCGAGCGGCATGCTTTCCTTCACGAACCGCGCCATCCCCTCCGGATCTTCCTTCACCCGCCGGTCCCAGCTCCCGCCCGGGAAGCGGATCGACCCCGGGGCGAAGGAGAGCACCCGGATGCCGTCGGGAGCGAGCTCCTGGGCCATGACCTTGGCGGCGCTGATCAGCGCCGACTTGGTGGTGTTGTAGATCGAGAGGTCCGGGCCTCCGCCCTCGCGCCCGAAGAGCGAGCTGTTGAAGAGGATGACGCCGCTCTTTTGTCTGCGCATCGCCGGGATCGCGGCGCGCGCCGTTCGCAAGTGCGACATGAGGTTGAGCTCGACGATCTCCGTCCAATCCTCGTCGGTCGTTTCGGCGAACGGCTTTCTGCGGTTGCCCCCGACGTTGTTGACCAGGACGTCGAGGCGACCGAAGCGCTCGAGAGCGCGGGCGACCACCTCCTCGCCGGCGTCGGGCGCGGTCATGTCGAGCTCGAGCGCCAGGACCTCGGTCTTTGCGGCGAGCTCTTCCTCCGCCGCCTGAAGCCTCTCGCGCCCGCGCGCCACCAGGACCACCTTCGCCTTCTCCGCCGCCAGGCTCCCGGCGATCGCGCGCCCGATGCCGCGGCTCGATCCGGTGACGATCGCGACCTTGCCTTCGAGTCCTAGATCCATCTCACTCTCCTTCCAACCTGATCTCAGCCGTCAAGCGGGCTATCGAGATCGGAGCGATCGGAGTCGCCCATCTCGACGCCGCCGGGGAAGTACTCGCTCCAACGTTTCGTGACCCGCTCGGCCGTCTTCGGATCGCAGAAGAGCTCGCGCGGGAACCCGGGCTTCAAGCGCGCGTCGATCACCACCGGCGGAGCGAACGCCACGTGGTTCCGCACCAGCATGCGCTCGCCGGCGACGAGATCGGCCGCCGGCTCGAAGCGGGTGAAGGTCGTCCACAGGAAGTTGATCGCGCTCGCCGCGGCGCGCTCGGGCTCATCGGTCAGGACCACGAGCGGCCAGTCGGCGAGCGCCGGGTGCTGGGCGAAGCGCTCGGCGGCGCCCGGCTCCTCCTGCCGCGAGGGCCCGCCCACCACCAGGCAGCCGGGGCAGAAGACGCGCGGCGAGCGCAGCCCCTGGGGAGCGCCCTCGGCACGAAATTCCATCGGCAGCTCCCGGCGCGGGTCGCCCAGCCCCAGAAGCACCCCCTTCGAGCCGGAGTTGATCTTGGGCCCCGTGTAGTCGAGCGTGTCCATGGCCACGTCGGCGAAGACAAAGAGATCGCGCTCGAGGTCGGCGCGCTCGAGCACGTGGGCCAGGGTAGCGGGAAAGTCCTTGAGGTCGACCGGCCGGTCGGTGACCAGCAGGAACTTGGTCAAGGCGAGCTGCCCTTCGCCCAGGATCCGGAAGGCCGAGCTCATCGCCTCGAGCCGGTAGCGCTCCTTGACCACGGCGGCGGCGAGCGAGTGATACCCGGTCTCGCCGTAGGACCAGAGGCGCTCGACCCCGGGCATGACCAGGGGGAAGAGCGGCGACAGGAGCTCCTGGAGGAGATCGCCGATGTAGAAGTCCTCCTGGCGGGGCTTGCCGACCACGGTCGCCGGAAGGATCGCGTCGCGCCGCCGTGCCATCCAGTCGATCTCGAAGACGGGAAAGTCGTGGGCGAGCGAGTAGTAGCCGTAGTGGTCGCCGAACGGTCCCTCGCTTCGCCGCAGCCTAGGGGGGACCCTGCCGCCCAGCGCCAGCTCCGCCTCGGCGATCAATGGGTGAGGACCGGGTCCGCCACAAACCGGGAGCTTGTCGCCGGCGATGAGCGAGGCGAGGAGGATCTCGGGGACGTTCTCGGGCAGGGGCGCCACCGCGGCGAGAAGGAGCGCCGGGGGACCGCCGAAGAAGACCGTGACCGGCAGCGCTTCGCCGCGAGCTTCGGCGGCGGCGTAGTGGAAGCCCCCGCCCTTGCCGATCTGCCAGTGCATGCCGGTCGTCTTGGGGCCGTGCACCTGCATCCGGTAGATCCCCAGGTTCGAGCGGCCGACGCCGGGAGCGGAGGGGTCCTCGGTGTAGACCATGGGCAGGGTGAAAAACGGCCCGCCGTCCTCGGGCCAGGTGGTCAGGACCGGCAGCGTCCCGAGGTCGACGTCGCTGGTCACGATCTCCTTGACCGGCCCGTTCGATTGCTTCTTGGTCCCGACCTTCATGAGCTCCTTGCCGAGCGATCGCGCCCCCCAGAGCTTCCCCAACGACGGGGGCATGAGCTCCGCGGGGAGCTGGGCGGCGCGCTCGATGAGCTCGAAGGGGCGGTGGCCGAAGGCGAGCTCGGCGCGGGCGCGGGTACCGAAGAGGTTGGTCGCGACGGGGAACGACGCGTCGCCGACGTCGGTAAAGAGGAGCGCCGGCCCGCCCGCCGCAATCACCCGGCGGTGGATCTCGGCGACCTCGAGGTTGGGATCGACCGGCGTCTCGACCACGGCGAGCTCGCCCCGCGCGCGCAGGAGATCGAGAAATTCGCGCAAATTCTTGGGCGCTTTCGCAGGCTGGGCCACGGATCGCTAGTTTAGCCTGGAAGCTCAGCCGGAACCGAGTTCGCAATCCCACCAACGGCCGACAGGGGCGTCGGCCGCTTGTATATTGATTCCCATCAGGAGAGAGGCTGTCGGGGAGGCCGATCGGCCGCGAAGCCTTCCGAGTGGGGAGAGCTTGATCTGAAGATGGGCCCCCCGCC
>JBJKRB010000118.1:0-10659 GCA_046704885.1 Thermoanaerobaculia bacterium
GAGGGGAACCCAAGCACTTCGTTCACTCCAAAGTCTTCTGCTGGACCGCCTTCGACCGCGCCGTGAAGCTCGCGGAAGGGCTGGGATGCCACGCCCCGGTCGATGATTGGTGCGAACTGCGAGACAAAGTCAGGAAGGCGGTCGAGACCCGAGGCTACGACGAAAAGCGGGGGATCTTCGTCCAGAGCTTCGATGGCAGCGAGCTCGACTCCGCCCTGCTGCAGCTTCCGCGCGTCGGCTTCGTGGCATGGACCGACGAGCGAATGGTGCGCACGGTCGACGCGATCTGCGACGAGCTCATGGAAGAAGGTCTGCTCCTTCGCTACCGGGGAGAGGACGGCCTATCCGGCGAGGAAGGGACGTTCCTCGCTTGCACGTTCTGGCTCGCCGAGTGCTTGGCCCGCCAGGGCCGCGCCGAAAGGGCGCGAAAAGCGTACGAGAGCGCCTACCAATGCGCCAACGACCTCGGCTTGCTCTCCGAGGAGTTTCTACCCCGCGCCAATGAGATGCTCGGAAATTTCCCCCAGGGGCTGAGCCACTACGCCCACATCGCCGCGTCCCTGGCGCTGTGCGCCGCCGAGGGCAACTGCGAGGACGGCGAGGCGCCGGCTCAGTGAGCCGCGAGCTCCGCGTAGAGGGAGCGCACCGCCTTCTCCGCCGCCGCGGCGAGAGCCTCGCGTCCGGCGGACCCATCCGGCGGGATCGGGGCACCGATCTTGACCCGGATGACCCCCGGACGAACGGCGAAGCCTCCCCGCGGTAGGACTGCGGCGCTGCCGTAAAGAGCCACCGGTAGGACCTCCACCCCGGCCGCGAGCGCCGCCGCGAAGCCACCCGTCTTGAACGGCCGGATCTGCTCCGCCGACCCGCGCGTTCCCTCGGGAAAGGTGACGACGCTTTCGCCCCTACCAAGGTGGTCGGCAGTCTCTTCGACCGCCAAGCGGGCGCTCGCCGAGACCTGGCGCTCGACCAAGATCATCCCCATCGCCTTCATGTACCAGCCGAGGAACGGCAGTCGGCCGAGCTCGCGCTTGGCGACGAAGCGCAGCGGACGGGGAAAGGCGCGAAAGAGGGCCGGGATGTCGATCACCGACTGATGGTTGGCCACAACCATGTAGGCACGGTTCAGCTGGACCCGTTCCAGGCCCTCCACCTCGAGCCGGGCACCAGCGCCCCACAAGAGGCCGGGCGCCCAGATACTCCGGGCCATCTTCAATCCGATGGCCTTGCGACGGCTGAGAGCGCTCAGGACGAGGGCGGCGGTGATCCACCCGGCGCTCCAGGCGAGCGTATAAAGCAGCTGAATCGCGTTGAAAAACCGCCAGCCGAGCTCCGCCATCTAGCCTGCCGGATGACGCCGGAAGAAGCTTCTGGTCTCGGCGGCGATGACCCCGCTAAGTAGCAGCAACCCGATCAAGTTCGGCAGGGCCATGAGACCGTTCATCACGTCGGAGAGAGTCCAGACGAAGTCGAGGCTGCGGACGGCGCCGACAAAGCTGGCGATCACGAAAAGAACTCGATAGGGCATGACCGCCCAGGAGCCAATCAAGTACTCGATGCTCTTCTCGCCGTAGTAGCTCCAGCCTAGAATCGTGGAGAAGGAGAACATGGCGAGACTCACCGCTACCACCGCTCCTCCCCACTCGCCGGGAAGTCCGTGACGAAAGGCGAGCTGGGTCAGCCCGGCACCGTTCTCGCCCGACTGCCAAACTCCCGTCGAGATGATGGCGACTCCGGTGAACGAGCAGACCACGATGGTGTCGATGAAGGTTTGCGTCATCGATACCAGCGCTTGCCGCACCGGTTCTTGCGTTTGCGCCGCAGCCGCGGCGATGCCGGCCGAGCCCAGGCCCGACTCGTTCGAGAAGATCCCGCGCGCCACTCCGTAACGCAGCGCTTGGCGGAGCGCCGCTCCGGCGAAGCCGCCGATCGCCGCTGTGCCCGAGAACGCTCCCTTGAAGATCAGCTCGAAGGCGTGGGGCACGCCCTGGATGTTGATCGCGATCAGCACTCCCGCTCCCAGCATGTAGGCCACGATCATCACGGGAACGAAGAAGCCGGTGAACCTGCCGATCGAACGGATACCGCCCAGGATCACCGCACCGGCGAGAATCGCGATCACCAGCCCGGTGGACCAGGTAGGAACGTGGAAGGAGGTGTGCAAGGCATCGGCGACGGAGTTGGATTGCACCATGTTGCCAATGCCGAAGGCCGCGATCGCCGCGAAGAGGGCGAAGAGGAAGCCGAGGGTGCGGCCGAGGGGGCGCCAGCGGATGCCGTTGGCAAGGTAGTACATCGGCCCGCCCGACTGCTCGCCCCAACGGTCCTTGGTGCGGAACTTGACCGAAAGCAGTGCTTCGGAGTACTTGGTCGCCATTCCCACCAATCCGGTCATCCACATCCAGAACATGGCGCCCGGGCCACCGAGCGAAATTGCGGTGGCCACGCCCACGATGTTTCCGGTCCCGACCGTCGCCGAGAGCGCGGTCATCAAGGCCTGGAAGTGCGAAATGTCGCCTTCCGCACCCTTCTCCTTGCGAACGATCAGAGCGATGTAGAGCGAGCGCCAGAGCTTCGTGAACTGGAGCCCCCGGACCCGAAAGGTGAGGTACAGGCCCGTCAACAAGAGGAGGGGGACGAGAAGATAGGGTCCCCAGACAAAGTCCGAGGCATGATGCAAAAAGGTGGTGAATGATGCCAGCATTTCTGTTCCCCCTAGGGCTCCCGGCCCGCAAATCGGTTGAAGCAGTAGCGTAGCCGAAAACTGCCAGGGGCGCCAGGTTTCCCGAATTCACCGTTTGCCGCGCATCGAGCCCGCGCAAGGAGTAGAATGCACGCAACAGAATGGCCAAAGGCAAGAGGAAGGACTCCCAAGAGAGACCCTCCGGGGACGAGTCCCTGGAAGGCACCCTGAGCTTCTCGATCGGCGCGGAGGTCGTGAATCTGAGCATCGCCGGCATGGCGGTGCGCATCGGCTCGCCTCTGCGCGTGGGGAACTCCTACGCCTTCACTCTCGGAGGCGGCGGGGCGCGCATGGACCTCGAGGGAATCGTGCGCTGGTGCCGGCTGCGCCGGACCCGGCGCCAGGAGGACGGCGACGTCGAACCGGTCTATGAGGCGGGAATCTCTTTCCAGGGCCTCCTGAATCGAAAGGGACAGGCTCTGATGTCGTTTATCGAGGAGAACACGATCGTCGACGTGGAGGACAGGATCTTCGGCCGGTTCTCCCTGCGCCACCCGGGTCAGGTGGCGATCTCGAGCCATGGAAAGTTCTTGATCCGCAAGCTCAGCCGCTCGGGGATCCTGGTACAGATGAACGAGCCGCCGCGGCGCGATTCGCAGATCTCGCTCGAGATCCCGACGAGCTCTCAGATCCTGATCCTGAATGGCCGCGTGGCGAGCGTAGTCGAGACCATGGCCGAGAACTTCGAGCCGCGTTTCGAGGTCGGTATCGAGCTCACCTCGGTCGCGGCCGAGATGAAAGCGGCGCTCGAAGCGCTTATCGCACGGCAGCCCGAGACCGAAAGCGGCTCGGACGAAGTCAACTGATTCCTTCTACAGCTTGAAGAGAGCGTCGAAGGCGGCGCGGGGGTCGCTGGGATTCGTGACCTTACCGCCGTCGGCCTCCTTCGTCTCCTTGGGCGCAAAGAGAGGACAGTCGTTACGCTTCGACTTCTTAATCACCGGTCGCTCGACCGGCTCGCGGCACTCGTTGATCTTCGATGTATCAAAGTGAGAGCAGTTGGTGCAGGTATGGAGATCCTGGCCGCACTTGCCACAGACCGCGTCGAGTGCCACGTCGCCCAATCGTTGAAGCTCGCCGCAACGGGCGCAGCGAAAGACCGTCTCCGTGGGAGCTCCCACCCCACGCCCACGCGGACGGTCGCTCTTGTCCGGTGGTTCCGCCGGACGCTGCCGGGGCTGGCGCTCGTTCGCTTCGTCGTCCTTGTAGCCTCGCTGGCGGTATTTCATCTTCGGCCTCCTGATGGCGAGTCTAGCTGATCACGGTCGTGCGGAGACCCGCGCTTCCGCTCTCGCTTTGTCTAGAGCAACGTCTTAAGCTGAGGATCGTGGGAGGCGACCGCGCGGGCCTTGTCGCCGCCCGCGGCGAGGGCCTTGGCGAGCGCGGACTTGGCGGCGCCCTTGTTGCCCATCCGAAGCTCGAGGCGGGCGACGTTGAGCCAGGCTCCGGGATGCTGAGCGGCGAGCGCGCGCCAGGCGGCGAGCGCCTCCTTGTTCCGCCCCAGGTTGGCCAGGGCTTCGGCCGTCATGGCCTGCGCCTGCACCAGGTTCGGCCGCGCCTTCGCCGCCGACTCGAGCAGAGGCAGGGCCTCTTTTGCCTTGCCCTGGCGCAGGAGGATGGCGCCCAAGTTGTACGCGGCTTCGACGTTGGTGGGGTCGAGCTCGTGCGCCTTCTCGATCGCCTGGAGAGCTTCCTTGTGCTTGCCGGCGCGATCGAGCAGCGAACCGATGTTGTTCCACGCCATCGAGTGCTGGGGATCGAGCTTGATCACGTGCTTGTAGAGCGCCATCGCCGCCTTGGGCTGGTCGAGATGCTCGGCCACGACGCCGAGGTCGTAGGCGACTCCCTCGTTGGTGGGATCACGATCGTAGCCGGCGCGCAGCACCCGTGCCGCCTCCTCGAAGTGGCCCTCGCGGTTGAGGCAGTTGCCCAGGCCGGAGATCGCCAGCATCGAGTTGGGGTCCACCTGTCTCGCCTGGCGGAACCACTTCTCCGCCTGCTGGAACTTCTGCTGAGCGAGATAGAAGTCGCCCATCGCGGTGTAGCCGTCCGGGTTCTTCGGCTCCGCCTCGAGCACATGTTGAATGAGGGGCAACGCCTCCTTGTAGTTGCCCTGATCCTGATAGATCCGAGCCGCCCCGAGATAGGCGTTGTCGCGCCCCGAGTCGAGAGCGATCATCTTCTTGTACTCGGCCAGAGCCTCGTCCTTCTTTCCCTGGTGCGCCAAGCAGCCGGCATAGGAGCCCATGGCCATGATGTTGCCCGGATCTTCCTTCAACAGTCTGGCCAGGCGCTGCGTGGCTTCTTCGTAGCCGCCCTCGCGAATCAAGCTCTGGGCCACCTCGAAGCGGTTCCAGAATCCGATCCGGTCCTTGGGATCAGGGCGGTTCTTCTTTGCGACCTTCTCCACCGGTCCGCTCAGGTAGCCCAGGGCCGCGAGCTTCTGGCGGGTCTCCTGGCTGACCGCCCCCGGCTGTTGCTCACCGTGCTCGAAGGGGTCGTTGGCAACGATGTGCCCTAGCTCGGTAAAGAGCTTGCGCTCGGCGCCGGTCTCAGTGCCGCCGTTGGCCAGGAGGTTGTGAAGCTCGCCGGGGTCCTTGACCAAGTTGTAGGCCTCGGAGTGAGGGGCCTCGATGACCTTCAGGGTCGGCGTCTCGAGAGCCCGCAGGTCCGACCATCCGAAATTCAGGAGCGGGGTCAGGGATTCGATATAGGCGACCCGGTCGTTCGGCTCCTTTCCCTCCCACTCAGGAACCATGCTCTTGCCGTCGAGGCCGTGTGCGGCGGGCAAGTGCAGGAGCTGAAGGATGGTCGGCACGATATCGACGGTTCGCACCAGATTGTCGACCCGCTTCCCGGCCGGGACCCCCGGGCCCTCGAAGATCATCGGCACATGGGTCGTGGACTGGTAGATAAAGATCCCATGCGTCTGCTCCCCGTGCTCTCCTAGGCTGTCGCCGTGATCGGCGGTAAAGACGAAGAGCGTCTTGCCCAAGAGCTCCGAGTCGTCGAGATACTTGAAGACCCTTCCCAGCTCGCGGTCGGCGTAGTAGATCTCGCCGCTATACGGATCGCCTGGGAAGAGCTTGGCGACGTCCGGCGGCGGATCGTAGTTGGCGTGCGGATCGAAGAAGTGGAGCCAGAGGAAGAAGGGCTTGTCCTTCGGCCGCTTCTCGAGCCAACGTACGGCTTTGGCCGCGGTCTGCGTCGCCACGATCTGCTTGAACATGAACATGACCTTCTGCGGGCCACCGGAGAGGTCATCGTCGTAGGAGTCGAACCCCTGGTCCAAGCCGAACTGGCTGTCGAGGACGAAGGCGGAGATCACGGCATGCGTCGCATACCCAACCTTCTGCAACCGCTCGGCCAGGGTCACGTCGCGCTGCGGCACCACGTAGGTTCCGTTGTCGCGCACCCCGGTGTGGAACGGGTAGTCGCCGGTCATGATGCTGGTGTGAGACACCAGGGTCAGCGGCGCCACCGTGACCGCGTCCGAGAACCAGGTGCCACGGTGGGCCATGGCGTCGAGCATCGGGGTCCGGCCTTCCCTCCCCGTGGCGTAACCCATGTGGTCCCATCGAGTCGTGTCGAAGGTGACGAGAAGGACGTTGGGACGACGGGCCCGGCCACAGCCCGAGAGCTGGACCAGCAGGAGGAGCGAGGCGAGAAACAGGAGCGTCAGTCTGCGCATGGGAACGGGCGCAAGTCTAGCACCGGCGAGCGCCAAGATCTGTGCTCTACACAGTGGAAGACGGGCCCGCCGGCGATTCACCGGCGGGCCCGAAGAAGCACTTCGTTGCTACTGCTGGGGCCAGTGATTCGGAGCTGCCTTGCCAGCGCTCCGCGCCGCCGCCTTCTTAGACCGCAGGCTCTGGGTCTCTTGTCCTTTCAGCAGGGCGGCCTTGGCGGCCGTCAAGCTGGACTCCACCTGGGCGTAAACGCGACGCACGTGGCCGCTGGGGCCGTAGCGCACCGAGATCAACATCGGCTGGCCAGCCGTGAGAGCGCCCCCCGACCGCGCCGCCCGCTCTCGTTGTTTCAACCATTGGTGGCGCTGCTGACGGCTCATCGCGTGCAAGGCCGACTTATCCGGCCTCATTGGCACAACGTGTATCCGCCCCTGGTGGACTGTGAGGCTCGTGCCGTCCGAAAGGACCAAGTGCACCTGGTGCCCTTGGGTCGCCACCTGCGACAGGGTGACCGCGTGCATCACGACTCGTGCCTTCCTGCTTTGCAGCGTCTGGTGGTTGGTCTGGAGCGACGGCGTGGTTTTCGGAGTGCTCGCAGCGCGCGCCGGCAGGGCAAGACCTCCCATCACACCGAGCATCAAGAGGAGGGCCACAGCGTTCTTCTTCCGCCTGACCAGAAACAGGCCGGCGAGGAAGAGGAGGCCAAAGAGGGCGATCAGACCGGCGCCGTCCAGGGTCGGGATCTCGGTCACGGCGTGGCCGACCCTCACCACCGTGGGATCGGGCGACGGCGTCGTCGATGGATCATCGCTCGCGACGTTGCCGATCTGCGAGCACGCGAGCGTTCCCTGCTCCCTGACCGCTCCGTTGTAGCCCTCGGGAGCCTTGACCTGCCACTCCACGGTCACGGTGCTTCCGGGATCGATCTCTCCGATCGCTACCTTGAGCGGATCCAGGCTCTGGACTCCCGTTAAGGTCCCACCGGTGACCGACACCGAACCGGGGACCACAGAAGTGTAGGGAGGCGTCGGCGCGGTGAACGTCGTCGAGGCGCAGCCGCAATCGCCGGTCACATTGAGGGTGTCGGTATAGGTGACCAAGAGCTGGGAGACCGAGGCGGTCAGCTCGCTCGTCGCGACGGTCGAGGGCGGCCCGGAGAGGAAGTTACTGACGTCTACATCATTGCTGGGACCGAGAGGGCTCTGGATGTGACTCTGGATCGTGCTGAGCGACGTCGTCCCCCACCAGTTGTCTGTGGCGTAGATGTAGGAGGTATTCGTATGGAGGTCGTGGTATCCGCCGTTGCCCACGTTGTTGTTCATGAAGGTGTTGTTCCCCGGGGAGCTGTAGTCGCCACCTCCCAGGTCGGGCGTTTTGCTCTCGCTGTAGGAAACCGCGCTGCCTCCGATGTAGAACCCGTCGCCGCCGTTTTGGGCAACGGTGTTGCAGCTCGCCGTCACCGGACTCTTGGACGGCCAATTCCGGTAGAGGAGGTCGATTCCGTCTCCGGTATTGCCCTGAACGACATTGTCGTGCAGGTCGAGGCTCGCGGAACTGAGCGAGGTGAGAAAAGTATAGGTCGCGGTGGCGTTGATTCCACTATCGCTGTTGGTGACCGTATTGCCGGAGATGACCTGGGTGAGAGAGCCGCTGGGTTCTCCGCAGCAGGGGCCGCCGAAATACAGATACCAGAAGTCGGCGATTCCGGTTGAGGCGGCGGACGAAACCGTATTCCCCGTGATGGTCACAGTCGAGTTGCCGAGTACCGGCGCGACCGGGAAGGGGAATGCGGAGAGGGCGATCCCGAAATCATCGGCAGCTCCCTGGACCGTGTTGTTGGCGATCGTGAAGTCCAATTGATCGCTGTCTCCGTGCGGTACGAAGGGCGGGTAGACGTTGACCTCGACTCCGGCGTCGCCAGCCTGCTTGATGAAGTTCCCGGAGATCTTCGCCCCGGCCTTGACGGAAGCGGTATATGCGTTGGTAAAGCTCACCTCGACGCCGTCGTCGCTCGGCCCCGTGATCATGTTGTTCTCGATCGTGGGCGAAACCGTCTGGACCGCATTGCTCGAGCCGCTCAAAGCGAAGAAGTCCAAGAGTATGCTGTCCCCGTTGGTGCCCGAGAAGGTGTTACCGGAGATCAGCGGCTCGACGGTAGCATCCCCATCTTCGAATTCAGTGTACAGGCCGACATCCGTCCCGTTGCTCTTGCCCCCGTTGCCGGAGATCTCGGGGGAAAACGTGAGACCATGCCCAGAGGGCGTATCCATATAGAGACCGGCGTCGACGCCTTCGTCGTTATGGTCGAGATGATTGCCCGTGATCTTCGGGCTCAGGTTGGCGTCGGAGGTGCCTGAGAGGCTCGCCGAAAGGGAGATGGCGTCGTCGAAATAGCTGAACGTGTTGTTGCTGATCGTCCCGGTAAACGACCCCGCCGGGCTTCCTCCGTAGGTGCCCACCCTGATGCCGACGTCGTACTGGCTCTTGGTCTTGGCGCTGCCGCTCGACGATTTGAATTCGTTTCCGTCGATGACGGGGCTCATCGATACATTGTTCGCTCGAAGATCGATCAGGGTCTGCGTGGTCCCCGTCGGGCCGGAGTGCTGCAGGGTGAATCCGGTGAGCGTCGTATTCGAGGAAAGGGAGGTGTTGACGTTCTCGAAGACGTCCGTCCCGGCTGGCGCTATAAGGATGCTGTTGCCCGGCCCCGCCCCTTCGATCTTGACGCCGTCCTGAAGCGCGAGCGGAAAGATCTCGCCGTTGCCCACGTCATAGGTCCCGGGCGCAACGCTGACGATGTCGCCGCTCGAGACCTGGCCCAGGGCATGGGTCAGCGTTTGCCAGGGTGAGGCGCTGCTCTGCGCCTGGGCCGGCGTGTTTGTATCGCTGCCCGTGCCGGCGTTCACGTAATAGGTCGCCGCCCAGACCTCGGGAAGGGTCAAGGCGCCGGTCAATAGGAACGCCACCATCGCCATGCCGATGACCCGGCGCAACAGTCCCCACTCTTCAGGTTTCGCTAACGCTCTGCGGTACATTTCCACCCTCCCCGATTCGAGGCCACGAGGGCCGAATTAGCTCGATCGACCTAAACGTACCACTGCAAGCGCCTCAGAACAATCGAGTGGGGGACATATGCGTTGACGACAATCCATGCGCACGGTCCGAGGGAATGCCTCGCGACAAGCCTGGATGCGCTTCGGACAGGAACACGTCGGGCCCACTAGCGATTCACTAGCGGGCCCGAGGAAGCACAACGTGGAATTGAGAGGAGGGTCACTGCATCGAATGAGCCTTGACGCCGCTTCGCGCCGCCGCCTTCTGGGCGCGCATAGCCCGATGCTGCTCGATCTTCGTCACCTCCGCCTTGGCCGACTGCAGGGTCTCCGCCGGACGGATCAGCACGTGCTGGACCTTGCCATCGCGCCCGTAAACTACCTTGAGCACCAGCGCCTGGCCGCTCTGAAGCGCATCGAGACGGCGGAGCCTGCGCTGCTGCCTCCTCCACTGCCGCCGCTCCTGCTGGCTCATCGCGTGCTTCACCGCCCTGTCGAGCTTCATCGCGGCCACGTGCACCCGCCCGCGCATCACGGTCAGCGAGGTCCCGTCCGCAAGCGCCAGGTGCACTTCCTTCCCCTGGGCCACGACCTGCGAGAGCACCGTCGCATGAAGCGTCGAGCGCGCCCGCTGGCTTCTGAGCCTCTGGTGCGCCGCCTGGCTCCGCACCGCTGTCATCCCCGTCTCCGCCCGCGCCGGCATGGCCAGTCCGGTGAAGAGACCGAGCGCCAGAAGCAGCGCCACTCCGGTCTTTCGCTTGCGCACCAGGAGGAGACCGGCGAGGAAGAGCAGACCGAAGAGCAGGGCGAGACCCGCACCATCCAGGGTCGGAATCGCCGTGACCGATTGCCCCACCTTCACCACCGTTGGATCGGCCAGTGCCGCAGTCGACGGATCGTCGCTCGGAACGTTGCTCGTGAGCTGGGTGCAACCGAGGCTCGCCTGCTCGCTCACCGGTCCGTTGTAGCCGGAATTCGCCTGCACCTGCCAGCTCACCGTGATCGTGTCTCCCGTCCCCATCGCTCCTACCGCCACCTTGAGCGGATCCTCGCCGTGCACCACCGTCCCGGTGCCGCCGTTCACCAACACGGAGCCTGGAACCACCGTCGTATTGGCCGGCGTCGGCGCCGTGAACGTCGTCGCGGCGCAACCGCAGTCACCCGTCATCGTCAG
>JBJKRB010000119.1:0-11532 GCA_046704885.1 Thermoanaerobaculia bacterium
TGGTCGATGACGAGCCCGTGCACTGTGACCTTCTGATCCGAGTTCTGAAGGAAGAAGGCATCGCGCTTGCGCGCGAGGACTATTTCCGGGATTACGTCGGCCTCGACGATCGCGACTGCTTCAACGCCATCCTCGAACGCGAGGGGCGCGGGGCGGACGGCGACTACGTCATGCGACTGGTGGCGCGTAAAGCAGCCTACTATCGAGAACGGCTGCACCGGGATGGCTACCGATACTTTGCCGGGGCGCTCGATCTGGTCGCCGAGCTACACTGCGCGGGAACGATGCTGGCGGTAGTGAGCGGCGCGCTGCGCGAGGAGGTGGAGGCCGGCCTCGCCGAGGCCGGTGTGCGGAGTGCCTTCAAGGTTCTGATCACCGCCGAGGACGTGAGCGAAGGCAAACCCGCGCCCGAAGGGTACCGGATTGCCTTGCGGGAGCTCAACTCGCAATCGCCGCTCCCTCCTTCCCTCGTCCATCCCCATCAGGCCGTGGCGATTGAAGACACGCCTGCCGGAATCACGGCCGCCAGAGAGGCGGGGCTTCTCACCTTGGGCGTCGGTCATACCTATGGGACCAATGAGCTCGAGGGCGCCGACCTCGTGGTGGAGAGCCTCTCCGGGCTCGATCGGCTCCGGCTTCAAGCCCTCTACGAGGAGGTGAGCCGACGCTAGATCAGGTAATTGGGATGCGCCCGGCGAAGCCGCTGTCGTAGTCGTGATAGTGGGCGAGGGTGGTTTCGGGGAACTGCCAACAGTAATAGCCGTCGCCCGAGTCCCAGTCCACCAGCCACAATCCCTTGACCTCACAGCCGAGGCCGGAAACCTCCGCCACCCAGCCTTGGACGATGGTGTTATAAGCGCTCTCGAGCTCTTGCTTGCGCGCCTCGGCCTCGTCCAGGCTCTGGATTTGCGTGGTCAGGGCCTCCACCTCGCTAACGGCGCGAGAGGTGAGATCGCGGACCAAGGGAAACGTGGCTAAGGCTTCCTCGTAGGAAAACGTGCGGCCGCGTCGCCGGGTGCCCATGGGGCGCATGATAGCAAGCGGCCAATGCTCTCTCGGCTGCCGCTCCTTGGACTTTCGGACGCGATAGGATTTCAAAGTCATGGCACCACCGAGCGTAGAGGAGAGGGGTAGAGGGCGAATCGAGGTCATCGCCGGGGGGATGTTCTCCGGCAAGAGCGAGGAGCTGGTCCGCCGGCTTCGACGCGCGCTGATCGCCCGACAGCGTATCCAGGTGTTCAAACCGGTGACCGACAACCGCAACGAGGCCAGCCGGCTGGTGACCCGCGACGGGCGCGAGGTTGCCGCGGTCTCCGTTGCCGACAGCGATGCGCTCGCCGCAACGCTCGATCAAGAGGTCGAAGTGGTCGGGATCGACGAGGCCCAATTCTTCGATGAGGGATTGGTGGCTCTGGTAGGAGATCTGGCGGATCGCGGCGTAAGGGTGATCGTCGCCGGACTCGATCAGGACTACTTGCGGCGCCCATTCGGCCCCATGCCGGCGATTCTGGCGCTGGCGGAGTACGTCGACAAGATGCACGCGGTTTGCGTCGTTTGCGGTGGACCGGCGCACTACAGTCAGCGCACCGCTGGCGGCGACGAGCAGGTACAGGTCGGCGATACCGAGGCCTATGAGGCGCGCTGCCGACGATGTTATGAGGTGTTTCGAGCTGGCTGACCGCAGTTCCGCTCAGGTTTCGGTGGTGCTCGTCGGTTGCGGTTTGGTTTCTAGCGCCCGCGGCTGACCGCTGTCGTCGACGTGGACGTACACGACCTCCGCTTGCGTGACGAGGACCCGTTCCGAGCCATGGCTCTGGCGTTCCGCTTCGACGATGACCTTTACCCTCACCGACGTCGTTCCGGTGTGCAACGTTTCGGCGTAGAAGCTGACCAGGTCGCCCACGAATACCGGTGCGTGGAATTCGACCTCGCGCATGGCAACGGTGACGAGACGTCCGAGGGTGTGACGATGGGCGGCCACCGCGCCAGCCTGGTCGATATAGGACAGGATGATGCCCCCGAAGATCGTGCCCAGGGCGTTCGTGTCCTTGGGCAGCATTACGACGCGGATGGCTGGCTGGTACCCGGGCCGCTCGGCGCTCTTCTCTTCCGTCATTTCGAATTCCCTATCCCTCGAGACCGCTCCCGACTAGGGGGAGCATGTTATCCTAGCCACCTCTTGAAAGATCGAATCAGGCGGTTCCGTGGCGACCTCTGAAGGACAGCAAATTCGCGCTCTCGACGATTCGGCCCTGCTCCGCCAAGTCGTTGCGGCCGAGGAGAGGGCCCTCGGCGAGCTCTATGATCGCTATGCGGGAATGCTGCGTGCCTTGGCGCGCCGGATTCTGGGAGATAGCGGCGAGGCCGAAGACGTGCTCCAGGAGGGGTTCCTTCAAATCTGGCGCCAGGCAGGGCGCTATGATCCCGGACGCTCTTCCGTTCCGACCTGGATGTCGCTGATCGTGCGTAGCCGAGCGATCGATCGTTTGCGCACGCGCCGGGTAATCGATCGAACGAGCCAGAACGCTCACCTAGAAGATCCAATCAAATATACATCCCCCCAGGGGGAGCGCAACGTATTAGAGCAAGAGAGGGCGGACCGGCTGCGCGCCGAGCTGGGCAAGTTGCCCGCTGAGCAGCGCCAGGTCCTCGAGATGGCCTTCTACGGTGGCCTGACGCAGAGCGAGATCGCGACGCAGACGGGAATCCCTCTCGGGACGGTAAAGACCCGGACCCTATTGGCCATGAAAAAGCTGCGCGTGGCGCTGCGCGGAGAGATTCGAGAGCTACTGTGAGCTACGACGACGAGATCGACGAACGGGAAGAGCGGGCCGTAGAGCGGGCACTCGAATTCGCCGGCGACCCCCTCGCGGAGCGACCCCGCCCCGCGGCCGAAAACGCGGAAGGGGAGACCCTCACGCGGATCTATGTCGAGCTTCTCGGCCTTCTGCCCCAAGAGCTCGATGCGGTGCCCTCTCCCCCGGGCGAGAAGGAGCGGCTCCTCTCCCTCGTGCACGGGCGGCCCGAGACGTCGCCTGCTGGGCCCCAAAAGCAAGAAGAGCGGGCACTTGAGCCGGAGCCCGTCGGCGGCGTTCCTCCGGCTGCTCCGGCGGCTCCGGTTGATTCCCTTGCTCCGTCCGCTGCAACCCCGATCGCTTCCACGAGCGCCGACCCCTACGCTCACTACGAGCCGCGCGGCCGCCGCCGGGGGCGATGGCTCCTGCCTGTCGCGGCCGTGTTGCTCGTCGGCCTGGTCGGTGTCTCGGGCTGGCTCGTCTATCAGCTCCAGAACCAGAAGGCACAGGTGGCGCGCCTGGCGCGCGAGCTGAGCTTTGCGCAGCAACAGGGCGCCAACGTCGCGGCGATGCGCAATCAGATGAAAGAGCTCGACCATCGTTTACAGCTCGTCACCTCTCCCGCCTCCGAGTTCTGTCCGCTGCGGCCGTCGGGCGGGCAGCCTCTTGCGCCAGGAGCGAGTGGGGTTCTCTTCGTCGGACCGAATCATCAGCATTGGTATCTGGCGCTCTACGGTCTCGACCCGCCCCCTCCGGGCCGCACCTATCAGCTCTGGTTCGTCGTCGACGGAAAACCGGTTAGTGTCGGTACGTTTAGCGGCAAGCGCGGTGCCAAGGTCGAGTTCGCCTCTGACACCATGCCTCACAACACCAATGCGGTGGCCGTCACCCTCGAGCCCGCCGGTGGAATGCCGCAGCCGACCGGTCCCCAAGTCCTTCAAGGGGATCAGATGACCCCGCTCGGTTAAGGGCTTCCACGGGTTTTTCGCCCCTGCCGGGGCACGCTAACTGATTGCAGCCCGCCCTCGGGCCGGCTCTTTTGCTCTCCCTCCGAATCGTCAGCTTCGCGGTGGCAGGCTGGGCGAGGGCCTGTCTTGGGGCTTGACGAACGATCGTTCGTTCTTGTAATCTGGATGGCGACGGCAAACCAGAAAGGAAAGCACTTGGAAAGCTCAGGCTATTTTCTCGACTCTCCCGGCGAGCCCCTCCAGCGCAGGTCCTTCAAGCTCCACGAGCCCAGGGACGGAGAGGCCCTGGTCGAAGTGCGCGCCTGCGGTCTGTGTCATACGGACCTGTCGTTCGCCGACGGTTCCGTCACTCCGCGACACGCCCTGCCACTGGTCCTTGGCCACGAGATCACCGGACGAGTTCTCGCCGCGGGGGCCGACCAGCAACATTGGATCGGTCGTCCGGTCTTGGTGCCGGCCGTTTTGCCCTGTGGGAAGTGCGCGTTTTGCCGCTCTGGGCGAGGTAACGCCTGCCCGGATCAGAAGATGCCCGGCAACGATCTCGACGGCGGCTTTGCCCACCATCTCCTGGTTCCGGGCGGAGCCCTGGTTTCCCTCGAAGATGCTCCGCAAGGCTTCGAGCTCGATGACCTGGCGGTGGTTGCCGACGCGGTTTCGACCGCCTACCAAGCCGTGCTGCGCTCAGGGCTCGAAGCTGGCGACCAGGCGATCGTGATCGGGGCGGGAGGTGTAGGGGGCTTCGTGATCCAGATCGCGAGCGCCCTGGGGGCACGAGTGGCGGCTTGCGACGTCGATCCGAAACGCTTGGAGGTCGTCTCCGATCTCGGCGCCGAGGTCACTCTCGAGGTAGCGGGGATGGAGTCTCGGGCCGTGCGCAAGAGCTTGAAGCAAGCCACCGGGGGATGGGGGATTCCTTCTCTCAAGCTTCGTATCTTCGAGTGTAGCGGCAGCGCCCCCGGCCAGCTCCTCGCCTTCACGCTCATCGATCGCGCCAGCACGATGGTGCAGGTCGGATTCACTCCCGACAAGGTACCGCTCCGGCTGTCGAACTTGATGGCGTACGACGCAACTGTGCACGGCACCTGGGGGTGCCCACCCGAGGCCTATCCCGCTGTGCTCGATCTCATCTATCGCGGCCAGGTGAAGCTTGGTCCCTTCATCGAGCACGCGCCGATGTCCGGCCTCAATTCCTTGCTCGACGACATGGCGCATCACCGCCTTTCGCGCCGAATGATTCTTCACCCTGAAAGTTGAACCGAGATCCGCTACAGACCCAGTGAGGAGAACCGAAGATGATCGAAATTAAGAACCACGAGCTCGTCCCTGATGCAACCTTCCAGCATGTGCGTTACGAGACGCGTCCGGTCCACGACCGCTCGGGTGCCGAGGTTGAGGGACTCCATCAGGTATGGATCTGGATCGACAACGAGGCGCAGCTGAATTCCTATACGACGGAGACCTTGAAGGAGCTGATTCTGGCGTTCCGCCGCGCCAGTGACGACCGCCGCGCCGTCGCGATCATTTTCACCGGGAGTGGCGAAAAGGCTTTCTCGAGTGGTGGCAACACGGAGGAGTACGCGACCTACTACGCCGGGCGGCCGCTCGAGTATCTCCAGTACATGCGCCTCTTCAATGACACGGTTACCAACATCCTGCTCGCTGACAAGCCCGTCATTTGCCGCGTCAACGGCATGCGAATCGCCGGCGGCCAGGAGATCGGAATGGCGTGCGACTTCTCGATCGCGGGAGACCACGCGTCATTCGGCCAGGCGGGTCCGGTGCACGGTTCGGCTCCCGACGGCGGCTCGACGGATTTTCTCCACCTCTACGTGGGCTACGCGAAGGCGGCTGAGTCTCTGGTCTTGTGCCAGCGTCCGTGGTCGGCTTATATGGCTCTGCGTCTCGGTTTGATCAACGATCTCGCCCCGGTCTACCGCGGCGGGGACGGCGAATACCTTGCAAACCCCCTCGTGATCACGGATCGCTATCTCGACGAATCCGGACGGATCGTCTACGGAGACTGGAAAGCGGGGAGCGGGAAGGAGGAGGCGAAGGCGCAGATCAAGGGGTGTCTCTTCGACTTCACGGCCCTCGACGCCGCGGTTGAACGACTGGTGACGCAGCTCCTCTTCACGTTTCCAGATTGCACGCGAAAGACCCTGGAGAGCCTGCGCAAGAAGAAGCTCGAGCACTGGTTCTCCAACTCCGAGACCAACCGCTCTTGGCTCTCGCTCAACATGGCGACCGAGGCTGCCGCTGGATTCCCCGCCTTCCACTATGGGGATCGAGGCGAGCGCGAGATCGACTTCATTGCATTGCGCCGGGCGCTGGCGGAGGGCCGGAAGCTCGACCGCGAGCTCATGCTCGAGATCCTTTCCCCCTCGGCGCGCGAGGGTTTGAGCGCCGCCGCGATGGAGAGCGTACGGTGAAGAGCGGCGCCGCCCACCGTCAGCATGAGCAGAGAGCTCGCATTTTGCAGGCGGCGGCTCGCTTCATCGCCGAGCGGGGGTATCACGGCATGTCGATGCGGCGATTGGCGGACGCAAGTCAGAGTAGCCTGTCGAATCTCTACAACTACTTTGCTTCCAAGGAAGAGATTCTCTATGCGCTGCAAAGAGAGGCCTTCCAGACTCTCATCGCCTCGACCGAGGAGGCGCTAGCCGAGGTTCCGGATCCCGCCGGGCGGTTATACGTGTTCATCTCGCACCACGTCCACTACTTTGCGCAACACCCCGAGGTCATGCGGGTGTTGGTGCATGAAGCCGCCTCGCTGCCGGCCGACGAGCGCGCGACCGTTCGAGCCCTGAAAGAACGCTATTTCGCCATCGGCCGGGAGATCGTGGGACAGCTCGTGACCGGTGGCTGCGGACGAATCGGGGCCGACGGTCGCAGCGTCGAGGACGTCGCGGAGGTGGACCGGATCACGTACAGCCTCTTTGGGATGCTCAATTGGATCTACGGCTGGTACGAGCCCGAGCGACACGGCAGCCCCGAGGAGGTGGCGCGCACCATCCACCAGATGGCGCTTTGCGGGTTGGTCTCCGCCTGCCCATTTCGCGACTTGCAGCAGAACATGGAGCGGCACTTGGCGACGGTGGAGTCTCCTCCGCTCTTGGGTGCGGTGGATGAGCCGAGAAGCGACGAGCTGAGTTGAACAAGAGGAGGGGAACAAGACGATGATTTCGTTGAAGCAACCTCAGACGAGAGCGAGCGGTGGGTCGAGCGCGGCCGACCCCGCGGAGCCGATCCTCGAACGCTGCCGAAAGCTGGTCGAGGACACGTCCTTCGAGGAGGTCAGGCGGTTCAAGGAGAAGAATCCGGGACGCCTCGCGATCGGCTACATGCCGATCTATATCCCCCGGCCCTTGCTCGAGGCCCAGGGATGCCGTCCGGTGGCGATCTTCGGCGGCGGCGACCAGGTCGAGATCATTCGCGGCGACTCCTTCTTCCAGAGTTACATCTGTCACATTCCGCGCAGCACGGTAGAGCTCGGCCTGCGCGGCGATTTGGACTGCCTGGATGGTCTGGTTTTTCCCTCGATCTGCGACGTCATCCGCAACCTCGGTGGGATCTGGAACCTGATCGCGCCTCAGCAATTCGTCTTCTATATCGATCTTCCGCATAACTTCCGGCCGGAGATCGGTGGTCGTTTCTACCGCCGGCAGATGGAGCAGTTGGCCGGGGAGCTCGCCAAGCGGGGAGCGCTGCCCCTCGATGCCGAGCGGCTGGCGGCGGCGATCGAGATCGAGAATCGCCGCCGGCAAGCGCTGGCGGACCTCGACGCCCTGCGCCGGCGCGAGCCCTGGAAGCTTCTCGCCTCGGAGGCCTACCTGGTGGCGAGGGCCGGCGGCATTCTCTCCACCGAGGAGCACATCGCCCTCATCGAGGAGGTCATCGCAGCGGTCGGCGAGCGCAGCACGCGGCCCTACGACAATGTTCGTGTCGTCGTCGTCGGCTCCTTCTGCGAGCAACCGCCGCTCTCCCTCATCAAGACTCTGGAGAAGGCGGGCTGCTACATCGTGGACGACGACTTCCAGTTGGGGCTCCGGTATGTCGAGGGTCCGATCGAGGTCGGGGCCGGCGATCCGTTGGATGCCCTCGCCATGGCATACCTGGAACGGGGCTCGGCAACGGCCTCGCGCTATATCGGTGACGGGACGAAGGGAGACGCTCTCCTTGCCCGGGTCGCCGAGGCGGAGGCGGACGGAGTGGTCTTCGCCGCGGCCTCGTTCTGCGATCCGGCGCTCCTCGATCAGCCGATGCTGGAGTCGGCTCTCGAGCGCGAAGGCGTGCCTTTTACCGGTTTCAAGTTCTCCGAGAATACGGGTCAGTTTCAGGTCATCCGAGAGCAGGCGGGGGCTTTCTCTGACTCGGTCAAGCTATGGGGGAAGAGCGCATGACGACACCCGAGGCGGTTGCTGCCGAAAGCGCGGCTACTTCGCAGGCGAAGACGAAAGACGCGAGCCAGTTGCGCCAGAAGCGCATGATCGCGGAGCACTATCAGAAGCTCGAGAGGGCTCACGAGGAAGGGCGCAAGGTCGTCTACACCTTCGTTCCCGGCAACCTGACCGAGCTCGTCGGAGCGCTCGATCTGCTCCCCGTCCTCCCCGAGATCAACGCCCTGCAGTCCGCGATGCGGAACAAGTCCGGGGGTTACATCAGCGAGGCCGAGAAGGCGGGCCACTCCGAAGACGTCTGCACCTACGTCAAGTGCGACATCGGGATGATGAAGTCCGGCAACATCGGACCGACTGGGACCAAGCTCCCGGAGCCCGATCTGCTTCTCCTCTCCTACACGGGTTGCTTCACCTTCATGAAGTGGTTCGAGCTTCTGCGCGAAGAGTACAAATGCCCGGTGGTGATGCTGCACGTTCCCTACCAGGCGGACGGACGGATCACCGAGGACATGCGCGCCTACGTGGTCGACCAGCTGCGCGAGGAGGTCATCCCGGCGCTCGAGAGCGTTGCCGGGCGTAAGCTCGACATGAACGAGCTCGCACGGCGCCTCGAACTCTCCCGCCAGGCTGAGGAGGATCTCGTGGCGGTATGGGAAAGCGCGACCCACCGGCCGTCGCCGATCGACGCCTATTTCGGCGGCGTCTACTATGTCGGCCCCATCTTTTCGGCCTTCCGCGGTGGCGAGGATGCCGCCGCCTACTATCGCGAGCTCCGCGCGGAGGTGGAAGAGCGGATGCGCCTGGGGTTGGGCCCCATGACCCCGGATGGACCGCTCGGCGAGGAGCGCTACCGTCTGGTCGTCGAGGGTCCCCCTAACTGGACGAACTTCAACGACTTCTGGCGCATGCTGAGCCGCGAGGGCGCGGTAGTGGTCTCCAGCACCTACACCAAGGTGGGCGGCCTCTACGACACCGGGTTCCGGCACGATCCCGAGCATCCGCTCGAGACCATGGCCGATTACTGTCTGGGCTGCTACACGAACCTCTGCCTGCCGGCACGGGCGGACCTCCTCGAGAGCTATCTCAAGCGCTACCAGGCGGATGGGCTCCTCATCAACAGCGTCAAATCGTGCAACTCGTTCAGCGTCGGCCAGTTGGTGATGCTGCGCGAGCTCGAGAACCGGACCGGTCTGCCGGGCGGATTCATCGAGTCCGACCTGGTCGACCCCCGTTACTTCGGAAAGTCCAACATCGAGAACCGCATTCAGAGCTATCTACAGATGCTCGATGCCCGTCGCCAAGGGAGCTACGCATGAGGTGCGTCGTCGGAATTGATCTCGGGTCCACCACAACGAAGGCGGTTCTGCTCGACGAGCAGGGCGAGGTCTTGGGCCGTGGAATCACCAATAGCCGTAGCAGCTACGACATCGCTTGCGCCGTGGCGCGCGACGAGGCGCTGACCGCGGCCCGTTTCACCCTGCTCGAGCGCCATCTTGACGAGGGGAACGACGGGGCGTCGGCCGATGGGGTGGAAGCTCAACTGCGCGAGGCTTTTCGTCTCGAGCTCTACCTCGATCAGCTGGGTGAGCTTCGTCGTCAGATCTTTTGGCTTCTGGTCCTCCCGGCCCAGAGCCAATGGCGGGAGATGCTCGAGCCGGCGGTTGGCGAGGTCCTCGATCTCGCGGCGGAAGCGGCTCCCAAGCTCTTTGGTCCCCAGGCCCAGCGGCGTAGCGATTTCTTCCGCGACCTCGCCGGGGCAGCCTTCGTGGAGGCCGCCGAACAGGTTTCGAATCGGCGCGAGGTCCCGTTCGAGCGGCTGTTGGCGCTCTATGACCGCGCCATTCTCGACGTCGAGACCACCCACTCGCCGAGCGCCTTCGAGGATCTCTTGCGGCGCGCCGCCAGTCGCTTGCGGCGCGGCGACTCTTGGCAGGTGGGAAGCGCCTTCGACCGCCATTTGAGCGACGTCGTCGAGACGGTAAGCGGCGAACCGATCGAGGAGCTCGCCTTCGTTGGCACCGGTTACGGCCGTCAAACGTTGCCGTTCCCCAAGGAATCGGTGCGCAGCGAGATTCTCTGTCACGGACGGGGAGCGCATCGTTTCTTCCCGGAGACTCGTACGGTTCTGGACATCGGCGGTCAAGACACCAAGGCCATCCAGCTCGATGAGCACGGCGTGGTCACCAGCTTCCAGATGAACGACCGCTGCGCCGCCGGGTGCGGCCGCTATCTCGGCTACATCGCGGACGAGCTCAATCTCGGACTGCACGAGCTCGGTCCTCTGGCGCTCCAGGCGCAGAGCCGCGTGAAGGTCAATTCCACTTGCACCGTCTTCGCCGGCGCCGAGCTTCGCGAGCGCCTGGCGCTGGGGCAGCGGCGCGAGGACGTTCTCGCCGGCCTTCACCGCTCGATGATGTTGCGCGCGATGTCGCTCTTGGCGCGATCGGGCGGGGTCAAGAACGAGTTCACCTTCACCGGCGGCGTATGCAAGAACCCCATGGCGACCCAGATCCTGCGCGAGCTGATCGAAGAGAACTACGGAGCGGAAGTGGTGATGAACACCCACCCCGACTCGATCTACACCGGGGCCATGGGCGCCGCGCTCTTCGCCTTGAGCGATCTCAAGGCGGGCAAGCCCGGAATGCTACCGACCTTCGCCAAGGCGAGCTGAGCCGAGTAGAGGAGATATCGAGATGAGCGAAGAACCCCGTCAACATCTGACCGCCGGCGTCGATCCCGGCTCGAGCGCCGTGAAAGTCGTCATCATGCGGAGCCGGGCCGGCGACGACGGCAAGGTCTTGGCGACCGCGATGCAACGGATGCGCCGACGCAACATCGGTGAAGTCGCGACCAGTGCCTTCCAGGACGCCTGTTCCGAGGCAGGTATCGAGCCTTCCGATCTCGACTATGTAGCGAGCACTGGAGACGGCGAGGCGGTGACCTTCCGCACCGGCCACTTCTACTCGATGACCACGCACGCCCGAGGGGCGCTCTTTCTCGAGCCCGAGACCCGCACGGTCCTCGATATGGGGGCCCTGCACGCTCGCGCGATCGCTTTCGACGACCGGGGCAAGGTCTTGCGCCACAAGATGACGAGTCAGTGCGCCAGCGGCAGCGGTCAGTTCCTCGAGAACATCGCCCGCTATCTGGGCGTGCCGCTCGACGACGTCGGGCGCTTGTCGATGGCCGCCGATGATCCGGAGGCCTGCTCGAGCATCTGCGCCGTTCTAGCGGAGACGGACGTGATCAACATGGTGAGTCGGGGCATCTCGACCGAGAACATCCTCAAGGGGATTCACCTGAGCATCGCGGGCAAGCTCGTGCGGCTGCTGCGCGCCATCACCAAGGAGGGAGTGATGCTGGTGAGTGGCG
>JBJKRB010000120.1:0-26751 GCA_046704885.1 Thermoanaerobaculia bacterium
GGCCGGGATCAAGGCGGGCGCCCGCGGGAGGGGCAGCGTCTTCGACATCGCCCCAACCCTCCTCGCTCTCCTCGACCTGCCACCGGGCCAACGGATGACGGGGAAGGTCCTCGACTGGGCCTTCGCCACACCGCCCCAGACCGGCCAGCCGGTCGATTACCAGAAGCTGGTCGGGAACTGGCGCGTCGGCGAGACGTCGGCGCAAGGTGGCGGCGGTAGCGAGCTCAAGAAGCTCCAGGCCTTGGGGTATCTCGGTGGCGAGCCGAGCAGCACTTCATCGAGCACCGAGAACGAGCCCGGCATCACGCCGGGAGCGCTCAACAACCTCGGCTCGCGCTTGATGGCCCGTGGCGACCTCCAGGGAGCGCGTGCCGCCTTCGAGCGTTCGATCAAGGCCGATCCCGGTTATCCTGGCTCCTACCGCAACCTCGCCACGGTGCTGGTCAAGCTCGGCAACTACGACGACGCGGTCACCGCCTTCTTCAAGGCCTTCGATCGCGGCATGATCAAGCCCGAGAACGCCTCCGTCGACTTTGCCCTCGCTCTCAAGGAGAAGGGGCAGACGGCCAGCGCCCTTCGCGTTCTCACCGAGGCGCGCCGGCGGCGCCCGACGAGCTATACCCTGGCCTTGAACGAGGGCACGATGCTGGGCCAGAGCGGCCACATCGAGCAGGCTCTCGCGGCGTTCCGCAAGGCTTGCGAGCTCGATCCCTCGAGCGCCATCGCCTGGCGCAACCGCGGCGTCGCGGCGCTGCAGCTCGGCCGCAGGCAGGAGGCGGAACAGGCGCTGAGCAAGAGCCTCGAGCTCAATCCCGACCAGCCCGATCTCCAGCGCATGGTGGTTCGCCCCAAGCACTGAGAGTAGGGAGCTCCCGGTCAACCGTAGAAACGAGCCCGCCGGTGGCGCGAGCAACGGGGAGGGCGTAGAATAGTCACGGTTGAACCCCGCAGCGAGCGCTGGACGATGGTCGCCCCGTTTCGGTGTAGGGCTCCTGACCCGACAGCTTCGGATTCGGGCCGATAGAAGGAGGAAGGCTCATGATTGGTCGCTACGCTTTGCCTGCTTTTCGCACTCGTTCTTGGATGATCGCCACCGTGCTCGCGCTGACTCTCGCGACGCTGGCGAGCGGTCAAGCCGTGACACAGGATACGGGTCGTACTCCAGAGCCCACACCTTTCGGACCCGCGGTCTCGGTCGTCTGGGGGTATGTCACAACGGTGGATTCCCAGCCCATCGCCGGAGCGACGGTGGAGGCATACTTACGCAGCAACTTCCGGAGCGCCTACACGGTGACGGATTCGCAGGGCTACTACAGCCTCTCGATTCCGCAGCACAGTGACTTCTGGGAGATCCGGGTACACGCGCCGGGCTACTACTCGGCTTCGGAGCAGGTCGCGGTGTGGATCGACCGTCAACGGCAGGACTTCACGCTCCACCTGAATCGCCGTATCAAGGAGCACTCCGATGACCAGATGGTCGGGCACACGGAGAGCAAGGCGAGGAAGCTCATGATGGAAGGGCTCATCGCCGCCAAGCACGGAAAATCCGAGCAGGCGGTCAAGCTTCTGCGCGAGGCAATCGAGACCGACCCGTCCCTCACCCCGGCGCTCACCAACCTCGGCGTTCAACTCCAGCTCGCCGGCAAGAGCCAGGAAGCGGAGCAGATGTTGCGCCGTGCCGTGGCTCAGGATCCCGCCGACTACTCGGCCCGCTTCAACCTCGGGATCCTGCTCTTCCAAGCTTCGCGCTACTCCGAGGCGGAGCCGGTCTTCAAGGAGGCGGCGCTCATCGACCCGACTTCGCCCATGGCCAAGCTCTACCTCGGTAGGAGCGCCCTCGCTCTCGGTCTCGGCAAGACCGCCCTCGAGAACCTACAGAGCGCCGAGAAGCTGGGGAAAGGCAAGCTCGACGTCTCGCTCGAGCTCTCTGACGCGCTGCTCATGACCGGCCAACGCGACAAGGCCATCGCCAAGAAGAAGGAGTGGCTGAGCAAGCACGCCAAGGACCCGCGCGCCGCGCACGTGCGCCAGACTCTCGCCACCCTCGAGCAGTCGACCCAAGCGCCCAATAGCGGGAGGTGAGGGGCTCCGCGTGCTAGCATCCGGGCACCGGTGAGCGACCAACCTCGAAAACGTCAGCCGATCCTCGCCCCGGCCCGCCGCAAGTTTGACGACTCGGCTTCCGCGTCGGTTCCGGCACGATGAGCGTTCTTTCTCTCGTCGCGATTGGAGCCGAATCGCCGTCCGCGATGGTTCATTCCTGGGTGGGTCTCCTCCTTGGACTCTTCCTGGTATTTCTCAACGGCTTCTTCGTCGCCGCCGAGTTCGCCCTCGTCAAGGTTCGCCCCACCCAGCTCGCGCCTCGGGCCGAACGGGGGGAACGCCGGGCCCGCACCGCCCAGCACCTCATCCGCCACCTCGACGCCTATCTCTCGGCGACCCAGCTCGGCGTCACCCTCGCCAGCCTTGGATTAGGTTGGGTGGGAGAGCCGGCGTTCGCCTGGATCATGGCGCCGCTCGTCGAGAAGTTCCCGGGCGCGACCGCCGCCACCGTCCACTCGGTGAGCCTGACCGCCGCCTTTCTCTTCATTACGTTTCTCCACATCGTCCTCGGAGAGCTCGTACCCAAGTCGCTCTCGATCCGCGCGCCCGAAGGCACGAGCCTGGGGATCTCACTGCCCCTTTACGCGTTCTCGAAGGTGGCCTATCCCGCCATCTGGCTGCTCAACCACGCCGCCAACGGCATCCTTCACCTCGTCGGAGCGCCCGCCGTCGGCAGCCACGAGCTCGCCCACAGCGAGGAAGAGATGCGACTGTTGCTCGCTTCGCCGCAATCCGCGGCGCTCTCCAAGCAGAAGCGCGAGCTCCTCGACAACATTTTCGAGCTCTCACACCGGGTCGCGCGTCAGGTGATGGTGCCCCGTGCCGACGTGGTTTACCTGTCGACGGCGCGAAGCACGGATGAAAACCTCGCCCTCGCGCGGGCCAGCGGCCACACCCGCTTTCCGTTATGTGACGGTGACCTCGATCACGTAATCGGCCTCGTCCACATCAAGGATCTCTTCCGCGCCGGCCAGCCTCCCGAGTCGCTTGCCGCGGTGAAACGGCCGATCGCCTTCGTCCCCGAGACGCTCTCCCTAGACCGGTTGCTACGCCGGATGCGCGTGGAAAGGATCCACTTGGCCGCGGTGCTCGACGAATATGGAGGAGTCTCCGGGATCGTCACTCTGGAGAACGTGATCGAGGAGATCGTCGGACAGATCCAGGATGAGTTCGACCTCGAGAAACCGGAGCTGGTCGCCAAGTCTCCGGGCGTGTATCTCGCTTCTGGAGCGCTCCTGGTCGTCGACCTGGAGGATGATCTCGGGCTCGAGCTCTCCGATCGCGACGAGGACACAATTGCCGGAGTCGTCCTCTCCGAGCTCGGTCGCCGTCCCCAGATCGGCGACAAGGTGCGCGTCGGCCCGTTGACCGCGGAAGTGGTCGAGGCGGAACGCAACCGCATCAAGACGCTGCGTCTGGTATTGGACGGAGCGGGTGGTGAGCAGACGTCGGAAGCTCAGGCACCCTCGGACAGCAGGGCCTGAACCTCGGAGAGAGCATCGTCGACCGCTACCATCCGGCGCTCGCGGTCGCGCCGCAGGGAGAGCTCGATCTGGCCGCCGGCGAGCGACTTGCTCCCAACCACGACGCGAATGGGTATGCCAATCAGATCCGCGTCCTTGAACTTGACCCCGGGACGTTCGTCGCGATCGTCGAACAGCACCTCTACGCCTGAATCCAAGAGCTCCTGATAGAGCTTCTCCGCCGTCCCCCTTACCGCCTCGTCGTCCGGATTGAGCGCGATCAGGAGAACCGAGAACGGGGCGAGGGGGAGGGGCCAGATGATTCCGTGCTCGTCGTGGTTCTGCTCGATCGCCGCCGCCACGGTCCTGCCGATTCCCAGGCCATAGCAGCCCATGATCATCGCCTGCGAGGCCCCGTTCTGATCGAGGAAGGTACAGCCCATCGGTTCGGAGTATTTGGTCCCGAGTTGGAAGATGTGCCCCACCTCGATGCCGCGGTAGATCTCGAGCGTCCCCTCTTCGCAACGAGGACAAGGGTCACCTGCGGCGACCAGGAGGAGATCGGCAAAATCCTCGAGACTCACGTCCCTTCCGGGGTTCACACCCTTGAGATGGGCGTCGGCGCGATTCGCTCCCACCACGAAGTTTCGCATGCCGCGCACCGACTGATCGGCGAGGATCCGGATACCGCGCCCGGCCAACCCCACAGGGCCGGCGAAGCCCACGGGGGCCCCGGTCGCCTCACTCACCCGATCCTCGTTCGCCAGCTCTAGATAGGCCGCTCCCAGATGGCTGGCGAGCTTCGCCTCGTTGACCTCGCGGTCGCCACGGACCAAGACCGCGACCAAGCCTTGGTCGCTGTCGTAGAGCAGGGTCTTGACCACCTTGGCGGCGGGAACGCCGAGGAACTCCGCCACCGCTTCGACCGATGACTGGCCCGGCGTCTCCACCTCTTCGAGCTTCTCTTCCTCCTCCTCCGTTACTGCGAAGGGGCGGGTCGAGGCCTTCTCGACGTTGGCGCCGTACCCGCAGTGGGGACAGCGGGCGACAGCGCTCTCTCCGGTCTCGGCGAGAACCATGAACTCGTGCGATGCGGAGCCACCGATCGACCCGACGTCGGCTTCCACCACCGAATAGTCGAGACCGAGCGCCGCGAAGATCCGGCAGTAGGTATCGTGCATCGACTGGTACTCCTCGTCGAGGCTCTCCTGGGTCGCATGGAAGGAATAAGCGTCCTTCATCATGAACTCACGGCCACGCATGAGGCCGAAGCGCGGACGGATCTCGTCACGGAACTTGGTCTGAATCTGGTACAGGTTGACCGGAAGCTGCCGGTAGCTCGATACCTCATGGCGAACGATGTCGGTCACCACCTCTTCGTGCGTAGGGCCGAAGCAGAACTCGCGGTCGTGGCGATCGGTGATGCGGAGTAGCTCCTTTCCATAGCGCTGCCAGCGGCCAGACTCCTTCCACAGCTCGGACGGCTGCACCGCTGGCATCGACAGCTCGATCGCCCCCGCAACGTCCATCTCGCGCCGCACGATGGCCATCATCTTTGCCATGGTTCGCCATCCCAACGGCAGGTAGTTGTAGATGCCCGCCGCCACCTTGCGGATCATTCCGGAGCGCACCATGAGCTGGTGGCTCACGACCTCCGCGTCGTTGGGTGCCTCGCGAGTGGTGTAGAGATGGTATCGGCTCCAGCGCATTTCTCCCTCCCCTTACTTCTTCTGTCGTCGTGCCCGCTCCACCAGGCGGCTCGAGTCCCGCAGACACTCCATGACCTTGCGTTCGAGCCCGCCCCCGTGCCCTCCCAGTTTGCGCGCCTCGGCCAAGACGCCGCGCGCGCGCTCTTCCTCGCCGGAGGCAAGGAGCGCCAAACCCAGGTGCGTCAGGGTCGAAGCGGAAGGGTCCGCCTCGCTCGATTTGGCGAGGAACTCCACCGCCGCGTCGAGCTCGCTGCGCTTGTAGTGCACCCAGCCAAGAGCGGCGAGTGGAAACTGGCGCAGCTCCTCGGGCGAGAGCTCGAGAGCCTGCCGCGCATAGTCCAGGGCTTGATCGAGATTCTCCTCCATCTCCGCGAGGTTGAAGGCGAGCTCATAGTAGGCCAGCGTCTTGGCGAAGTCGGAATCTCCTTCGTCAAGGAGCAGCTTGCCGATACGATTCCCTTCCTTGAACCGCCCCTCGCTGCGCAACGCCTCGATGAGCGTGGCGTACGCCGAGGCTTTGAGCTTCTCTCCGGGATCGAGGTCCAGGACCCGGCGCGCCACCACTTCGATCTCGCCGCTACGGTCGAGCTGAGCGCAGGCCATCGCATAGCCCATGAGCAGAGTGGGATTGTCGGGCTCGACGGCGATCGCCCGGCGGTAGCAGGAGATGGCCCGCTCGGGCTTGCCGAGGTTGATGAGCTCCTCCGCCTTGGAGAGCCACTCTGCCGCCCGCCCGCTGACGTCGGGGAGCGGTGATCCCGCTTCCTGACCGCTCAGACAGCGGATCAGGTCCTCGTAGCGCATGCGCTTGGGATTGAGACGCTGGGCTTGGCGGAAGGCGGCGAGTGCCTTGCGGTTCCAGTGACGGTCGAGATAGGCGAGGCCCAACAGGTGATGCGCTTCCTCGAACGCTGGATCGTGGCGCACCGCCTCACGCAGTGACGCGATCGCCGGTCCTAGCTTCCCTTGCTCGTACTGGCAGCTCCCCAGAAGGTAGTAGGCCTGCGGAACACCATCGAGCTCGACCGCCTTCTCGAGATAGACCTCCGCCAGCGAAAGCCTCCCCTGCTCGCCGTAGACCGTGCCGAGACTGAAGTGGGGAAGAAAGCTGTCGGGGTTGAGCTCGACGGCTCGCTTCAACAGCGCCTCGGCGCGCTCGGGGGCGCCCCGTTCGTGCAAGATGATGCCACTGTAGACCAATCCCTCGTAGTGATCCGGGTTGGCTTCGAGGACCCGGTCGAAATACTCCAACGCCTGCCCCACCGCGCCCTCGTTGAAGTAGGTCTCGCCGATGAAGTAGGCGAGCTCGTAGTTCTCGTGATCGAGCTTGAACGCGGACTCGAGGGCGCTCAAGGCGCGATCGATGTCGAAGGCGAAGAGCGCGTATTCGGCTTCGTCGAGAAAATCGTGAAAGAGCTTGCGCTTGTCTCCCTGGTAGAGCGCCCCGACACGATCCTTGATCGCCACGAACCGCTCCCGCTTCTCGAGGGCAAGGAGCTGGTAGTCCATCTTCGACTCCCAGAGCTCGGTCCACTCCTCACGGCGCAGAACACCGCCCCCTTCGAGCACCTCGCGTAGAGTCTCGAGGCCGGTCTGGTTGATCAAGATGTTTCGTTCTTGCCGGCCGACGGCACCGAGCAGCTGGCGCACGCTCTCCGTCGTCCTCTTTGCGACCTCCTCGAGTATGGAGATGCGCTCGAGCAGGTGCTCATCGAAGGCGAAGCTCTCCTCGATGTCCTCGACCAGGTCCTTGGCCCCGTCGACACTCTCTCCCGAAACCACCAGTAGCTTCTGGTGGCACCGGTGACAGTGCTCGTCCTCATCCGAATTCTGGGCACCGCAGGACTGGCAGAACATCGCTCGGGGGGTCACGCCTCCGCGTAATCGTAGAAACCGCGACCGCTCTTGCGGCCGAGGTAGCCGGCATCGACCATCTTGACGAGCAACGGGCAGGGCCGGTACTTGGGGTCGCCGAAGCCCCCCTGAAGAACCCTCAGGATGTCGAGACAGACATCGAGACCGATGAGGTCGGCAAGGGCGAGCGGTCCCATGGGGTGATTCATCCCCAGCTTCATCACTTCGTCGATCGCCGCCGCGTCTCCCACGCCCTCGGCGAGGCAAAAGATCGCCTCGTTGATCATCGGCATGAGCACCCGGTTGGAGACGAAGCCCGGCGCGTCGTGGACCTCCACGGGCACCTTGCCCATCGCCTTGCTGACCTGCTCGACCGTGTCGAAGGTCGCTTGCCCGGTCGCGAGGCCGCGAATCACCTCCACCAGCTTCATGCGCGGCACCGGATTCATGAAGTGCATCCCGATAACCTTCTCGGGGCGCCCGGTCGCCGCCGCCAGCTTGGTGATCGAGATCGAGCTCGTATTGCTCGCGAGAATGGTCTCCGGAGGGCTCAATCGATCGACCTCGGAGAGGATCTCGAGTTTCACGTCGAGCCTCTCCACCGCGGCTTCGACCACCAGCTCGCAGCCCGCGAGATCGGCGAGATCGGGCTTGGCGCTCAACCTGGAGCGCGCCGCATCGCGATCTTCGGCGCTCAGAAGATCCTTGCTCACCAACCGGTCGAGCCCCTTCTCGATGCGCGCTATCCCGCGTTCGAGGGCGCTCTCCGAGACGTCTGCCAAGACGACATCGAATCCGGACTGGATCGCGACTTGCGCGATGCCGTGCCCCATCGTTCCCGCGCCTACCACTCCAATTTTCTGAATAGAACTCTCTTTGTTCATTCGACGACTCCCCAGGGTAGCAATTACTCAGATCAGCGCCCCGCGGGCGCCTCGTCACCGCGCAGCGTAAGGGATCAATCGCCGAGGGTCAAGGGAACGGCTTCGACCCCGAACCAAGGCTCGCGACGTCCAAGCTTGGTGACCAGGGCGGCGCCCACCCCGATCAGGCTCGCGATGGTCCAGACCCAGGTTCCCACCCACGGAAGAAGCTTGAGGGCGCCGAGAACGAGCAGGCCGACGAGCATGGAATTGACCGGGTTGGGGCGCAGGCGGGGGAAACGCCGGAGTAGACGGCTGCCGACGGCATGGAACACCGCGACGACTCCCCAGAGCTTGAGCACTAATGCTGCGATCACCACCAGAATCAGAAGGGGCATCCCGGCAAGCGGCGCGGCCACCGCGGTCAGGAGGACCGCGGTCAGCGTGAGGGAGAGAACGGCGGTCAAGCCGATGAAGAACAGACGAAAGGGCTGCGCGCGAATCGCATGAGAGGTCGCGATTTGATCGCGGCCCGCGGCAGCGAAGAGAAAGATCGCGAGCAGAAGCCAGGCGGCGAGCAACGCCAGCTTCGTCCCGAGCACTACGGTGGAGGTGGCCGAGAGTCCCAGGCTTGGACCTTCGATCAGGGTCAGCCATGCCGCGCTGACCGTGGGATAGGACACCGCGCGCCCCCGGATCGTGGCATGCGGATCGACGATGAGATGGCCACCGAGCACGAAGACGTCCCCCGCGATCACGGCTCCGGGGCGAAGCTCCGCGTTGCCCTGCAAGACGATGAGGTCGCCATCGACCCGGCCTCCGACCCGGGCCGAGCCGGAGATCGCCACGGCGTCGCGTTCGGCCTCGCCGTCGACCACCAGGTTTCGGCCGATCGCCACCAGCTCGCGATGCGAAACGCTCCCGGCCTCGAGGGTGAGAGCAGGAGTCTGGGCCTGCGCAAAAGCGGCGCTCGTCACGAGCGCCGCCAAAATCGTCGCGCTGATCGCGAAACGCCGGTTCACAGCCTCTTCATACCTCTGGAGCCACCCTCCACTTCTTGAGCCTGACGGCTTTCTCGCCCGTAGCGACGGTAGAGCGCGAGAAGCAGAAGATCGAGAGAAAGCACTCCGATCACGGTCAAAGAACCGTCGAGCAAGGAGCGGGAGAGAAGGTTGCCCACCGCTAGACCCACGCCATGCCAAGAGGCGCGCAAGAGGCCCGCCCCGGCCAGCAGGGCCCCCTTGAAGAGCTCGAAGAGGGCCGCCAGAGCGCCTAGAAACGGCGTCCGCGGCTCGATCTCCGCCGCGCCGCTCCCGACCAAGGCCGCGGCAGCGCCAGCGATCATGGTGAGCGCCACGAGGGCGGGACCCCAGGAACGGGGATGGCGGGCCTGCCAGCCCGCTTCAGGAAGCCGCGCCATCACCATCTCCACGAGGTCGGCGCGGGGCTCGAGCTGCTCGCTGACGAGGAGCGTGTCAAGGCGCTTGGTCGCTTCGAGCTCCGCGCGACAGCTCGCGCACTCGCTCAAGTGGCGCGACAGCCGCGCCTCGTCGGCGGCCGGCAGCTCCCCGGTGCGGCTCTGGTCGAGCCACTCGCGGTAGGTGTCGTGCTCGAAGCTGTCCATTGTCTCTCCTCGCTGGGCGTGGTCGTTCAGTCGGTAAGAAAATCCGCCAGGCTCTCTTTGAGCATCTGACGCGCCCGGAACAGTTTGTTCTTCACCGTACCTAGAGGCATACCCTTCGAGCGCGCGATCTCGTCGTACGACAGCTCGCCGAAGTGGCGCATGACGATCAGCTCCCTGTACTCCCAGGGCAGGGCGTCGATCGCCTGTTGGATCGCCTCTCCTCTCTCCCGATTGCGCAAATGAGCGTAGGGACCGCGATCGTCGCTCGCGATCTCGTACCCTCGCGGTTCCCCGTCGTCTCCAGCGCGAGGTTCGATCGACAGCTCGCGATGGCGACGCCTTCGCAGCTGATCGATCGCCGAGTTCTGCGCCACCCGAAACAGCCAGGTAGAGAACCGATAGGACGGATCGTAGCGATCGAGAGCCTTGTACACCTTGATGAATACCTCTTGCGCCATGTCGTGGGCTTCGTCCGCGTTGCGAAGAAGCCGGTAGAGATAATTCGTCAATCGCCCTTGGTATCGCCGAACCAGCTCGGCGAAAACCTCTTGGTCGCCGGCGAGGACCTCTGCCACGAGCTGCTGATCGCTAGGCTGAGGTTCCGCGCTCGACATGGTTATCTACGATACGGCGCGCAGAAGGTTGCGAATGGAGGTCGAAGACGGGACCGCGCATGCGCGGAGTAAGAGCATGGGACTTTCCACGGTTTTGGGCGCCAACGGCGGCGCGCTTCACCGCCGCGAGCCGTCCGAGGCGCGAGAATGGAGGAGATCCTCGCTGCCAGTCACCAATCCATGCTCCTTCCCGCTGAGAAGCGCCAGGAGATCGTTCTCGATCCCGTGTGGAGAGACCTCGACGATGCGTCCGAGCTCGTGCCCATCGCGGTCGACGACGAAGGTAGGGACTCTGAGCAGATGGGCTCGCTTGATGAGCTCAGCCGGCCGGCGCAATCCGTGGTCCACTCCGATATAGCGAATCTTGAACGGAACGTTGTCGCCGATCTCGTCGAGAGCGCGCCAAAGGCGGCTGACCTCCCGGCGGCTGTCCGGGCACCACGTGCCCATGTAGACGGTCACCGCTGCCCCCCGTCCCGCGGTCGCCAGCTGGCGCGCCGTCGCGAGGGCGGGCTGCGAAGCAACCTCCGCCAGTACCCAGCCCGGAACGATCTTCTCGATCTCGGCACGGGTGAGGAGGCCGACCACGACGGGCCTGCCCTCGAAGGTCCCCACGCGGCGCGCGGTAGCGCTCGGCGCTGCGGCGAGAACCGCAACGGAAGCCGCAGTTATCGCGACGAGAGAGACAAGGGCCCCGGGCTGCTTCTTCATGGCTCGAAGTCTACCCTACGGGGCTCTTTGCCGCGGAGCTTGAAGCGATCTCGCGGATCCGCACGATCTTGTCGCCCTTCTCGATCTGATCGAGGACCTTCTCCCCCTTGACCACCCAACCGAACGCCGTGTAACCGCCGTCGAGATGAGGCTGCGGTGAGAGGGTGATGAAGAATTGACTTCCCCCGGTGTCAGGCCCCGACAGCGCCATCCCAAGCACCCCCCGCCCGTAGCGCAAGCGGTTGATCTCGTCCCTCAAGGCGTAGCCGGGGCCTCCCCAGCCGTCACCCCGCGGATCGCCCCCCTGCACCACGAAATCGGGCACGACACGGTGGAACGTCAGGCCGTCGTAAAAGCCCTGAGTGGCAAGCTGAAGGAAGCTCAGGCAGGTGAGCGGCGCCGCCGGGCAGTCGAGCTCGACCTCGAGGGTTCCTCGCGTCGTCTCGATTTCCACCCAGCGAGGATTGCGGGTCTTCTCGATGATCGTGCGATAGACGTTGAGATCGTTGCGCCCCTCGGCCTCGCCGACCGCTGGTTTTGGCTGCCCGAGCTCGGCAAGGCCGTCCGCCGCCGCCCGGCGAATGACGAAATGGGCGTTGCCGGCGAGTTGTGTAAGCGCCTTGATGATCGAAGCCCGTGCATCAGAGTCGGCTTTGGCTCGCGCCACCAGGGCGTGGACGCCGTCGATCTGCAGATCCAGCAGCCCGCCGGCGCCCGGACCGACCATGGCGTCGGCGATCGTCGCGGAAGGGAGAGCAGGGTGATCGACGAGCCACTCGAGCGCGCTGGCGCGCACCGCCGGATCGTGGTCGCCCAAGGCCTCCTTAGCCGCCGCGAGGGCCGAGCTGGAGCTCGACGCGAAGAGCGCGTCATACGCGGCCAAACGAACGAGCACCGATGAATCGGTCCTGAGGCGCTCGAGCGCGTCGTGATCGCCCAGGAGGCCCTCAGCCCGCGCCGCGGCGGCTCTTAGCTCCGGGCTCGCGGCATGCGCCGCGTTCGCCGCGAGAACCGCGGCATGAGGATCGTGACCGCGCGCCAAGGCCACGATCGCGGTCTCCTTGTCCCAGGCGTCACCGGTCTTCTCGCGTTCTACCAACGCGGCGCTCAGGCGCGGATCGAGAAGCCATTCGGCGCTTGCCTGGATGGCGCTGATCCGCACGTCGGGGCGCTGATCCGTGATCAACGCCACGAGCTTGTCGCGCCAGGCGGGTGGCGCCGCCGCCTTGCCCGTTGAAATAATCGCCCCTGCCGCCCTCAAGGCTTCGATCGTCGCCCCCGCGTAAGGATCGCCGAGCAGCGGTTCGAGACGAGCGAGGTCGCTTCCGTCGCCCACCTTTCCGAGCGCTCGCGCCGCCAGCGACCGGATCCAGCCGTTGGGGTCGTTCAGCAGCTCTCGAATCGTCGCTACCGCCGCGGCCGAGGGATTGCGAGTCAAGGCATACGCGGCCCAGCGATGGAGCTTGGGTTCCTTCTCGGCCAGCGCGCCGCGCGCATAATTCACCATATCCGCGCCCGCGAAGCGGTAGAGCGAGGGAAGAAGCCGGGCGGCACCCTCTTCCGCGGGAAGGGCGGCCAACGCCCGCTGCACATCGGCGAGGGGTTCGCCGCACTTGCCCAACGCCTCCACCGCCAGCCGACCGGTAGCCTGATCCGGATCGGCCGCCGCCTTGAGCAGATCGGGAATCGCACTCTTGGCGCCAACCAGTCCCAGCCCGAAGGCCGCCGCTCGCCTGACCTCGGGCGCCGGATCGGTGAGCAGGGATTCGAGGGTCGGCAGGCCGCGCGAGCTCCCCACCCGCCCCAGAGTCGTAGCGAGGTCGGCCCGCAGTGCCGGCGGCCCGGTCACGGTGCGCGACACGGTGAAGGGCTCGTAGAGCTTATGGTCGACCAGAAACAGCAACAGCGCTTGCTCGTCGATGTCGGGGGTGGACGGGCGGCCGGGCATCGCGCCGAGGGACATGTCCGACGCTTTCGAGCTAGCGATTGAGCTGCCGGGTAACGACTTTGGGGTGATCCCAGAGGGAGGTGGAGTGGGGCCGGTAGAGGCGCAGGAGACCGTAAGGAGCGAAAGCACCAGAGCGATGGGGACGAGCTTCATTCGATGATCCTAGCAGCGGGGCGCGGCAAAGCCTCCCCTTTTTCCGTATACGGCCGCGACGCCCAGCCCGCCCACCGCCGGGGGCTCCCATGGTTCGCGGCGCGAGCGAGGATCACCGCACCTGGCCGATTGATTGGGAGCCCGGCGAACGATCGAAGCCAGCGCTGGGCCGGCCGCACACTATAATCGGCGCGCTGTGGACGATACCCGCCTCCGTTTCGATCGCCTGCGCCGCGGTTTCGGCGCTCTGCGTGTCCTCTCCGAGGTCTCGGGCGAGGTCGGGGCCGGCGAGGCGCTCATGGTCACCGGAGCCAACGGCAGCGGCAAGAGCACGCTCCTGCGCTGTCTTGCCGGCTTGCTGGCGCCGGAGAGTGGCGAAATTTCCTATCGCGAGGCGGGTACGGACCTACCGCGCAATGAGCGGCGGCGGCGCTTGGGCTACGTTGCCCCCGACCTGACCCTCTACCCCGAGCTCACGACCCGTGAAAACGTGGTCTTCGGCGCCAGGCTCCGCGGTCATGTACCCGAACGCGGCTTGGAGATTCTCCAGCTTCTCGGCTTGCCCCTCGACCGCATGACCTCCGCCCTGTCGGCGGGCATGCATCAGCGATTGCGCTGGGCCTGGGCGCTCCTCCATCATCCCCGCCTGCTTCTTCTCGACGAGCCGCTCCAGAACCTCGACTCCCCTGGCATCGCCGGAGTCACCGAGCTGCTGCGCACGCACCTCGAGAGCGGCGGCCTGGCGGTCATTGCCAACCCTTCTTCCCTGGACCTCCCCGGTGTCTCGAGCCGCATTGAGCTGGTGGTCTGAAGCCGCCGCCGTCTTCGCCAAGGACTGGCGAAGCGAGTTCAGGACGCGTTACGCCCTGAACACGGTTGCGCTCTTCGCTCTCACCACTTTGGTCCTGGTCAGCCTCGGGCTCGGCCCCTTGGGAAGCCAAGGAGCGGAGCGCGCGACGGTGCTGCCCACTCTTCTCTGGCTCATACTGCTCTTCGCCAGCAGCGCCGGGCTGCCACGATCGTTCGTTCAAGAAGAGGAGTCTGGAACGGCCGTGGCCCTGCGCCTGGCGGCCAAGCCCTCGGCGATCTTCGTGGGCAAAGCCCTCTTTTCGCTCACTCTCCTGCTCGCGATCGAGGCACTCGTCGCGCCTCTTTACCTCGCCCTCGTCCAGCTCACTGTCGTTCGCCCCGGCCTGTTCATCCTGGTGCTCGTGTTGGGAGGTTGGGGGGTCTCCTTGGGCAGCACCCTGATCGCGGCGATCATCTCCCAGGCACGGGGCAAGGGCGCGCTCTTTACCGTGCTCGCCTTTCCCCTGCTTCTTCCCCTCTTCCTTTTGGCGATCGAGCTAACCCGCACCGCGATCGTCGGCGACCCCACCGGCCCGGCCCTGGGGCAGCTCGTGCTTTACGACGGAGCTCTCACCGTTGGCCCCCTGATGCTCTTTCCGGCGGTTTGGTTGCCCGGCGTCTAAGGCTGCTGTACAATTCTTTGGACGGACGGATCGGCGCCTACGCCACCTGGAGCTCATTTCGAACGATGCGAACCGCACTTGCCTGGCTTTTGTGGCTGTGGATCGCTCTAGTTATTGTCGGCGCCCTCATCTGGTCTCCGTTGGCGGTCGGCTTCAAGGGCCAGTCGAGCCGGATCCTCTTCTTTCACGTCCCGATGGCCTGGGTGTCGTTTCTCGCCTTCCTCACCGCCGGTGGTTGGAGCATCGCCTACCTGCTGCGCCGCAACCCGCGATCCGATCAGCGGGCAAGGGTCGCGGTGGAGCTCGGTCTGATGTTCTGTATTCTCGCCACGATCACCGGCGCCATCTGGGCCCGCATCATGTGGGGCACCTATTGGAACTGGGATCCGCGGGAGATCACGATCGTCCTCGCCCTGCTCTTTTACGGCGCTTACCTGGCGCTGAGAAGCGCCATCGAGGACGCGGAGACAGAAGCCCGTCTCGCGGCGGTCTACGCCGTTCTCGGCTTGGTCGTCGCCCCATTCTTCTACTTCGTTCTGCCGCGAATCAGCGGCTTTACCTTGCACCCCGAGCCGGTGGTCAACGGCAGCGGAAGAATTGAAATGGAGTGGCACATGCAGGTCGTCTTGTTTGGCTCCTTGATCGGATTCACGGCTCTCTTCTTCTGGCTCCACAGCCTGCAATGCCGCTTGGAACGCCGACGGGAGGCGGCCTGATCATGCCGGGCGATGTGAGCGGAGGGATCGGCTGGGTGGTGGCGGTGAACCTGATTATCTGGACGGGAATTTTCCTGTACCTCCTGCGCCTCGAAGGAAAGGCGCGCAACCGGGAGTCAAAGCGATGAAGAACAAGTCGATGTATATCCTGGGCGGCGTCCTGCTAGTCGCCTTTGCTGGTTTCTCGCTGGCCTCTTTCCGGACCAGCTTGACTCCCTACGTCTCCTTCAGCGAAGCCCAGCACCTGAACCGTGTCGTGCAGGTCGCGGGCGGGCTCGTCAAGGGGAGCACCACCTATAACGAGAGCCAAGGCGCCATGGTCTTCCGTCTCATCGACCCCAAGACGCATGAAACGATGCAGGTGCGCTATCACGGCGTTCGTCCCGGCAACTTCGAGGATGCGATCAGCATCGTCGCGATCGGGCGCTACAACCCGCAGGCCAAGGAGCTCGAAGCCCAAAAGCTCCTCGTCAAGTGTCCGAGCAAGTATCAGGGCGCGGCGGCGGCCCGAACCTACGGCAGCTAACCCCTTGCCGCGAGTCTCAAAGTAACCGATGACCTATTTGACCGACCTATATCTGCCGGGAGCGCTCGCCCTATGGTGCGCTCTCGCTTTCGCCCTCGCTTCTCTTTGGGGCTACTCCCTGGTTCTCCGGGGGGATCGTGCCGCCCTGATCTTTGCGCGCCGTGCCTACCGCTTCTTCACCCTCTCGATAGTGCTGACCGCTTTCATCCTCGCGGTCCTGCTCCTGCGGCGCGACTTCCGTATCCAATACGTCTATCAGTACAGCGGCCTCAACTTGGCCCACCAGTATCAGCTGGCGGCCTTCTGGGCCGGTCAGAAGGGGAGCTTCCTCATCTGGCTGCTGTGGGGATCGTTGCTCGGTCTCGGAGTGGCTAAGTCCGCGGGCAAGGACGAGCCTTCGGTGATGGGCGTCTACACCCTCGTCCTTCTCGGCTTGCTCTTCATCCTGGTGCGCGAGAGCCCGTTCGTGATGCTGCACAAGACCCCGACGGACGGCGCGGGGCTGAATCCGCTGCTCCAGAACAACTGGATGGTCATCCACCCGCCGATCATGTTCATCGGCTACGCCGCGAGCGCCATCCCCTTCGCCTTCGCGATGGCCGCCCTGTGGCGGCGCGACACCTCTCGCTGGGCGGCGCGCGCCTTCCCCTGGGCACTGGCCGGCTTCCTCGTTCTCGGCACCGCCATTCTCCTCGGCGGCTACTGGGCCTACGTAACCTTGGGCTGGGGCGGCTACTGGGGCTGGGATCCGGTCGAGAACGCCTCGCTCATCCCATGGCTCTTCGGCACCGCCTTGATTCACGGATTGCACATGGAGCGTACGCGCGGGCGCTTCCGCCGCGCCAACCTGATCTTCGCCACGCTGACCTTCATGTCGGTGCTCTATGGGACCTTCTTGACCCGCTCCGGCGTACTGGCGGATTTCTCGGTGCACAGCTTCGTCGGGCTCGGGATCTCGGGCTGGCTGATCGGGCTGATTGCCTTTTTCGGCCTGATGGCGATCTATCTGCTCGCCACCCGCCTGAAGTCGGTTCCCACCAAGCCCAACGAGGACCCCTTCCTGTCGCGCGGGAGCTTCATGGTGATGGCAAGCATCACCCTGGTTCTCTGCGCCATATTGGTGTCGATCGGAACCTCCGCCCCGCTTCTCACCGGATTCCTCAAGAACCCGGGCCAGGTTGGACCTGACTTCTACAACCGGGTCAATCTTCCGATCGCGATCCTGGTGGCGCTGCTCATGGCGGTGGTTCCCTACTTGACCTGGAGCGGCCGCGGGGGCCAGAGCCTGAGCAAGAAGCTACGCTGGCCGGCGGCCGTCGGAGTGCTCGCGGCCATCGTCGCCGTCGCTTTCGGCGTGCGCAATCCGGTGAACTTGGCGCTCATTCTCTTCGCCGCCATGGCGGCCGCTTCCAACCTCCAGAAGACGATCGAAAAGGGACGGCATGGGGGGCTCAAGGCGGCCGGGGGCTATCTCGCCCACGTCGGCGTGGCGGTCTTGCTCCTCGGCGTGATCTCCTCGGCCGGCTATGGCACCAGCAAGCGAGTAACGCTCACCCGAGGAATTCCGCAGCAAGTCGGCTCGCTCAAGCTCACTTTCATGGAATACCTCCCGCGCACCGCGAACAAGAGGGAGCGGATGAAGGTGGCCGTCCAGAAGCAGGACGGGTCGATCTTCTTCTCCTATCCGCAGCTCTTCATCAACGACCGCACCGGCCAGCTGATGGCCCATCCTGACGTCCACAGCGAGCTGTTGCAGGATCTCTACGTCTCCCCGATCGAGTATGACCCAGGCCAGCCGCCTGGCGGCGACCAGACCGTGCAGCTCAGCAAGGGACAGTCGACCCAGGTCGGTAACTACAAGGTCACCTTCGACGGATTCGATCTCAACGCCCAAGGCAATGCCTTGACAGCGATGGAAAACGGCGGCCTCGTGACGATCGGCGCCGAGATCGAGCTCACCGGGAAGGACGGAAAGACCAAGCGCTTCGAGCCGCTTTACCACTTCCAGGGCACGGGCCGAGTCGAGGCCCCCGATCTTGCATTGCCGGATGGCGGCACGGTGGGCATCCGAGGGATCAACGCCTCCCAGGGCGCAGTGCAGCTGGAGCTCACCGGCCTGGCGGGAAGCAGCGCGAATCCCGGCACACCCGCCACCCTTTCGCTCGATGTGAGCCACAAGCCCTTGATCGGGATGGTCTGGGGAGGCCTCTACATTATCCTCATCGGCGGCATACTGGCGATCATCCATCGCGCCCGGATGGCTCGCCAAGCGGATGCAATCGCGGAGGATGAGCACCCCGCGCGGTCGGCTTGAGCCGCTGAGCCGCTGTTCAAGAGCCGACGGCGAGCCGGTGGGCGAGGACCGTCGGTAGACCGGCCTTCCAAATCCTCTCCTGGGCACGCCGAATCGGGTACTCCGTCTTGTACCAGGAGATGACTCTCCGCTCACTGTCGTAGACCATGTGCGCCGCGCGAGGATCGTGATCTCGCGGCTGTCCGATGGATCCCGGGTTGATGAGGTAGTGGCAACCCGGGTCGAGCTCCATGCTTCCGCCATCCTCACGCAGCAGACGCGCCTCGATCTCATCCCCGTCGAGGATGAAGATCGAAGCAATATGAGTGTGACCGAAAAAGACCACGGGCGCCTTGATCCGTTGGAAGATATCCACGGTGTCATGAGCCGAGAAGACGTACATGTCTTCATCCAAAGGTGAGCCGTGGCAGATCTGGACGTCGGGGAGCGCCTTGGTCGGCCCGGGCGGAAGGTTGCGGACGAAGCGCAGGTTTTCGGCGGTCAGCCGGTTCGTCGTCCACTCCGCGGCACGCCGCGCCACTTGGTTGAAGTTCTCTCCGCTCTCGAGACCCGCCACTACCTTGTCGTGGTTGCCCCGCACCCAAAGCGTCGGCGGCTTGAGCCCATGCATGGCCTCGACCACCTGGTTGGGGCTAGCCCCGTAACCCACCAGGTCGCCGAGCACGAATACGCCATCGAATCGTTTGCGGCGAATCCGCCGCAATACCGCCTGGAGAGCATCCCAGTTGGCATGCATGTCGGAGAGAATCAAATACTTCATCGCAGCTCCCGCAGGCGCAGAAGAATTCTTGCCGCAGTCTCCGCCGGGGTCTCTCCCCGCGCGACGTCGATCCGAAGGTCGGCGTTCCGATAGCTTGGCAGTCTCTCTCGGTAGAGCTCGAACGCCGTCACCTCATCCGGAAAGAGCGGCCGATCGACCTTGCCGTGACTTCCGATGCGCGTCACGATTTCGTCGAAAGAGGGGTTGAGCCAGATCGTCACCCCAGATCTCGCCATCAATCGACGATTGGCCTCGACAGTCATCGTGCCTCCACCTGTAGCCACCACCAATTCATCCTCCGCAACCGCGGATGCCAATTGCTCGCTCTCGTAACGGCGGAAGCTCTCCTCTCCTTGCTGAGCGAAGATCTCGCGCACCCCGAGCCCCATCGTGGTTTCGATCTCGAGGTCGAGGTCGACAAATCGCCAACCCAGACCTTGTGCCAAATGACGGCCCACGGTCGTCTTCCCGGCACCCATGAAACCAGTCAGAAATACTCGCATGGCGGAACGACGGCTTCCCCGAGCTCGACAAGAGCTCCGGGGCCTCGCCGCGGCCTTCGGCCATCAGGATCCTGAATGCTCCTTCTCGCCTTCCTTGCGCATTGCGCGCGCAAGCAGAGTAAGGAAACCTCCCCAGACATAGAGGCCGATAACCACAAAGGTAATCATCGCCGCCAAGCTCACTGTTCACCTCCCCCAGCCTCGTCCTCGCCCGCGGCCTGGCTCGTGGTCATTTCGAGCCGGTGATTCAGCCAGCGATTCATTGCCACGAGGGCGATCAGAGCAACCGCGAACTGCGCGAGGACGGTTCCAGCGCTCCCCACGCTAAAGGGATTGAGCCAGGCGAGATGCCGCGAGCCGGAGGATGCCTGCCACAGCCACCACACGATGAGCACGACGGCCTCTACCGGCACGACTACGCCGATGAGGAAGCTCCACCAGGTACCGATCTCGATATCATGCCCGGGAGCGTTCACCACCTCTCGGCGCAGGCGCTCGATCCCAAATCGCCGTGCGCCCCAGGCGAAGAACAGGCCGGATAGCAGGAGGCCGACTCCCCACACCCAATCCTGGTTGTTGAGGAAGTTGAGCGACAACGCCGAGGGAGCACCGAAGACGAAACCCGCGCCGGCCACCCAGAGGATCGCTTTGCGGCGCGCCAGGCCAAAGTCGATCAAGACCCTGGTAGCGAGCTCGATCATCGAAATCAAGCTAGTCAGAGCGGCGAACGAGAGCGCCAGGAAGAAGATCACCATGAAGACGCCGCCGGCGGGCATGTGCTCGAATAGCTGCGGCATCCAGGTAAAGGTCAGGCCAGCATTCCCCGCGCCGACGATCTGGCTCTGCGCCCCCGGATTGATCGCGAAGACGGTGCACAGGACCATGATTCCCGCCAGCAGGGAGACGCTATTGTTGCCAAATCCGATGAGGAATGCATTGAGCGGTACATCCTCGCGCACTCTCATATAGATCGCGTAGGTCAGGATCAGGCCCCAACCGGCCCCGGTATCCCATGCGTTCTGGGTCAATGCCTGCAGCCAGATCTTTACGTGCCCGAGGGCCGCCCAATTCGGCTGGAACAGAAACTCGAGACCGCGCTCAGCCCCGGGCAAGGTGACGGCCCGCACCGCGAGAATGATTACCAGGACGAAGAGAGTGGGGATCAGAAGCTTGGCGACCCGCTCGATTCCACGGACTCCGTACCAGACCACCGCGACACCCAGGGCCAGCGCGATGGCGTGCGTGAGCAAAGGTTGCGAAGAGCCGGTGAACCTGTGCCAAAGGGCCCCGGGCGCCTCTCCCCGAAGCTCGCCGTCGAGCGAGGCGAAGAGGTATCGGATGCACCACCCCGAGACCACCGAGTAATAGAACATGATGGCGGTCGCGCAGAGCGCGACCCACGCTCCCATCCAGGTGGTACCCCGGCCGGAGAGCTTGGCGAACGCTCCCACGGTCCCCTTCCGCGCCGCCTTGCCAAAGGCGAACTCGACAATCATCAAGGGCACCGACCAGATGAGGAGGAAGACCGCCCAGGCGATCAAGAAGCTGCCACCCCCATTGGTCGCGACCACCCGCGGGAAGCGCCAGATATTGCCAGTGCCGACCGCCATTCCCAGGGTCGCCAGCACCAGTCCCCAGCGGCTCCCGAACTGCTCGGACTGGCTCATGCCGAGACACCTACCTTGGCGGCCGCGGTGAGCAATCGCGCGGCGTTGAGCCCCACGTCGCCGTGGCAAATCGCGGAGAGAACGGCGACGGCGTCGGCGCCGGCATCGAAGACGGAAGCGAGGTTCTCCGCTCTGATGCCCCCGATCGCGACCAACGGCTTGTCCGTGCCCGCTCGTGCTTTGCGCACCAGGTCCAGACCCACGGCGGAAAGAGCATCCGGCTTGCTACCCGTTGGGAAGACCGGACCCACGGCGATCAGATCGACCTCGGGATCGGCCGCAGCCGCCTCCAGATCCACCTCGTCATGAGTCGAGACTCCGATCCAGGCGCCTTCCCCCACGACCTTCCGAGCCGCCGCCGCGGGGAGGTCCTCCTGGCCGAGATGTACGCCGACGACGGTGGAGCCACCGAGCAGAGCAAGCATGTCCGGGCGGTCATTGAGCCAGATCCGAGAACCGTGCCTCGTCGCCGCCTCCTCGGCCCCTTCGAATCGCGCCAGGAGCTCTCGATCCGGGCGCCCCTTCGACCGCAGCTGAATCCACTGAACGCCGGCTTCCGCCATGATCCCCACGCTCTCCTCCAAAGGGAGGGTCAGAAACGCCGGATCCGCGATGGCATAAAGGGATGGCGGAGTGGGCCGGTCCCGCTTCACGCCTTCTCCTCGCGCTCGTTCCGGAAGCGCTCCATGAAGCCGGTCGAGAGGTCTCCGGCGCGGAAGACGTGATCGCGGCAGATCTCGCGATCCAGGGGAATCGAAGTGTCGATACCTTCGATCACGAAGAAGTCGAGGGCCCGCTCCATACGGGCGATCGCCTCCGCGCGGTCACTTCCATAGGCGATCAGCTTCGCTACCAGAGAGTCATAGAACGGAGGAATCACGTAGTGCTCGTAGGCGTGCGTGTCGACCCGAATACCCGGTCCACCCGGCACATGAAAGGTCTGCAGTCTGCCCGGTGAAGGGACAAAGGTCTGGGAGTTTTCCGCGTTGATCCGGCACTCGATCGCGTGGCCGGTCGCCCCCACTTCACGCGGTAGCTCGAGCTTGGCGCCCGCGGCCACGCGAATCTGGAGCTTGACGAGGTCCACGCCGGTTACCATCTCGGTCACCGGGTGCTCGACCTGGATCCGAGTATTCATCTCCATGAAGTAGAACGAACCGGAGGCATCGACGAGAAACTCGATCGTTCCGGCATTCACGTAATCGACCGCCTCGCAGAGCCGGATGGCAGCCTCTCCCATTTCGTGGCGCAGCTCGGGCGTCATCATCGGCGATGGAGACTCTTCGACCAGCTTCTGATGGCGGCGCTGAATGGAGCATTCGCGCTCGCCCAGATGGATCACCTTTCCATCATGGTCACCGAAGACCTGGAACTCGATGTGGCGGGGGTTCTCGAGGTACTTCTCGAGGTAGAGCGACCCGTCTCCAAAGGCCTTCGCCGCCTCCGCCCTACCCGTATTGAACTGGTCCTCGATCTCGTCCGCCGTGCGGACGATCCGCATTCCACGCCCCCCTCCGCCCGCTGCCGCCTTCAGAATAACGGGGTACCCGACCTCGCTGGCCAGGCTCGCGGCTTCGGCGGCGCTGGTCAGTGGATCCTGGCTTCCTGGTAGAACGGGCACCCCGGCGGCGGCGGCCGTACGCCGCGCCTCCGCCTTGTCGCCCATCATCCGGATACTGTTGGCGGCGGGACCGATCCACCCGATCTGGCACTCCTTCAGGACCTCCGCGAAGTGATGATTCTCGGCCAGGAACCCGTAGCCGGGATGCACGGCGTCCGCGCCGGTAATCTCCGCCGCGGAGATGATGGCGGAGATGTTGAGGTAGCTTGCCTGGGGGGACGGCGGGCCGATGCAGACATCCTCGTCCGCGTAGGTCACATGCAGGCTATCGCGATCCGCGGTGCTATGAACGGCAACGGTCGGGATCCCGAGCTCGCGGCAGGCCTGGATGATCCGAAGGGCGATCTCCCCCCGGTTGGCGATGAGAATCTTCTTGAACATTGAAAGGAGTTGCAGTTCCGGCTGCCCGCACTAGCCGGCGGCGATTGCGAACAGCGGTTCGCCGAACTCTACCGGTTGACCATTCTGGGGAAAGATTTCCACGATCTCGCCGTCCACGTCCGACTCGATCTCGTTCATCAATTTCATTGCCTCGACGATGCACAGAACCTGCCCCTTCTTCACTCGCTCTCCCATCCCGGTATAAGGATCGGCATCGGGACTCGCGGCGGCATAGAAAGTTCCAACGATGGGCGACTTCAGAATGTGCGCGTTGTCGGATCTCGACTTGGCCGGCTCCGCTGGAGCGGCCGCTTCCACCACGCTTTCCGTGGGAGGCTCGATGACCGCGGGCACATCCTCGGGAGGCGTAGCCACTGGACGAGCGGCCTCACGGCCCTCGATCTTCAGGCGAAACCCGGAGCGCTCGATCTCGATCCCCTGCAAACGATGGTCCGATACGAGACCGATCAGTTCCTTGATTTGTTCAAAGCTCAACACGATGCTCCCCTCCTCTGGAGGGCCGATAGCCACAGAGTGTTAGTCCAAGTCATCCTCGAATGCCAGCCGCGCACGTCGCAGCTCGAAGCGGGCTCTGCCGTAGGTCGCCTCCGGCACGAGGACCATCAAGAGAAAGTAGCTGGTGCTCAGCGCACCGATCAGGATCGTATAGCGGTCGGTCGTGATCGAGAACTGCTGCAGGGCTCCCATCGGTAGGTCAGAAGGATTCGACGAGATAGCGGATACCTGGGCCATCACCTCGGCGGCCAAGGCCTCTAAATCGAGACCCTCTTGATCTTCGATAGATTCGACCGGAATACCGTCCTTGCCCACCAGGGAGAGCGCCACCGAGCCAGGCACTCGCTCCTGAATTGCTCGCAACCGCTCAAGAAACATGGCTTCCCGCGCCTCGCCGGAGCCGGGCCAGATACTCTTGCAGGTGCTGAATCTTTCGCTCGTTGAGGCTGGGTACCGGCCGCTGCTCGTGCGCCACCGGCTCCTCGGGCGTTATCGGCGACAACGGCGCCATCTGCGCCATCGGCTCCTGGGCCCGATGCAGACGGCGATCCACCTCGGCCAGGCCGTTCAAGGCCACGACATTGGCAGGGTCTCGATCGATGACCCGGCGGAAGATCGTGGCTGCCTGATCGAGATGCCCCTGCTCCAGATAGAGCCGACCAAGGGTCACCGTCTCGTCTCTCTCCGGCGGTTCCTCCGTCTCGCTGAGAGCCGGCGAATCCTGAGGCTCGGAGGCGGAGACCGCGATCGACGGCCCGAGCTCGGAGACTGCCTGGGGTTCCTCTTCGGGTTCTTCGACTGCCACCGGCGCGCTCGATTCCTGCGCTCCAGCCACCGGGAAGAGACCCGCGGCCGACAACGCTTGCAACCATAGATGACGCTCGCGATGCGAGTACAACCCGGGAAACGGTTCCATTGCCCTCAAACGCATGGCTGGCGCCTCGCTAGCCAGGGGGGCAGCGCTCGCGACCTCTTCCTCGCCCAGGCGATACGCGTCATCGGTTGCCGCTTCCCAGTTTCCGCCTTCGTCCTCCCGATCGTTCTCGACCGGCTCGCTCTCCACGGTCTGCTCCACGTCCTCGTAGTCGTCGCTGCGCATCGCTTCGATTCGCTGGTCGAGCTGCTCGATCTCCGGATCGCTCCGATTGAGAGCCATGTAGGCGTCGAGCGCCTTGCCCGCAAGCCGATCCTCGTCCATCGCCACATAGGCCTCGACCAAAAGCTTATTCGCAACCAGCTGGGTCGGGTCCTGCTGCACCACCACGCGCAGCACCTCGGCGGCTTCCTGCGGCTTGCCGGTCTCGAGATGGCAGCGCGCCAAGGCAACTTTGGCGGACAAGTAATTGGGATGATGCTGCAAACCCTTCTCGAGCACTTCGATGGCTTCGTCCATCCTACCGGCTCGCCGGTACTCTTCCGCGAGCTGCAGAAACAGACGCGAGCTCGGATCCGCTTGCCAGCGCTCCCGCAAGCGCTCGATCCGGTTTTCTCCAAGACCGCCGTCAGACACAGGGCTCCCCGTAGGAAAGGGTGACACCGATCAATCGCCACGAGACGCTCAGACGCATCATGAGAGTCGCTCCGGAAGCCCCCGCATTATAGCAGCGGCACTCCGACGCCAAAGCGAACCCCACGGCTTTCGCTCCTCCTCCCTCCAAGGGCGGAGAAAGAGCCGCGGCGCCTGCCCTAGGCGAGCCAGTCCTCCGGCACCTCGATCTCCATGACCAGTAGGCCCTGTCCATGGGTCTTGCCTTGGGCGTCGGTGCGCAAGCTGGCCGTGCCGCCTCCTCCCAGAGAGTCGTGGAGGAGAAAGTTGAGGGCGCGCAGATTTGGCACCTCAAAACGCTCGACCTCGCCGCGGCAGACCTCTCGGAAGTGCTCTTTGACGCGGGCCGCCGTCAGCTCCCGCCGCAGAAGCTCGAAGGCGCGCTCGTCGTTGGCAATAACGCCGACGTTGCTGCCGTCGCCTTTGTCGCCCGAGCGGGCATGCGCGATGCGGGAAAGAGGAACTCGCTGGGTCGCCATGGCTAGGCCTCCTCCACGGTGACTTGCAAATGCGGCTCCACCTCTTCGCGCGCGAGGAGCGCCGGCCAATAAGCCACCACTTCCTGAGGTTTCGGCCTGCCGCCGGCGAACCCGGTGACTCCTGGAGGTCCGGCGGTAACCAAGGGCGCGATCTCCTTGCCGAAGCGCGCGACCTTGTTCCGGTCGGCATCGTGTACGGCCAGCCTGAGCACGACTTCGGCGGGATCCTGAGAGGACGCCAGGATGCCCGGGAGACATGCGTCGAGGCCCACCAGCTCGGTCACCTTCTGATCTTCCTCGAACTCGACGCCGGCCCGAGCGAGGCGGCGCCAGACGATATCCGCGGCCAGGCGCGCCTTCTCGATCGTCCGCGGGCCGGAAACCGTCACCTGCCCGCTCGCCTTGAATCCATCCAAATAGGAAGCCGAGACTTTCAGATAGGGGGTTCTTGGCCGGCCGCGGATTCCCTCGACCGCGACCCGATCCTCGCCCGCCTGCGCGAGCTCGATCGTGCTGAAGTCGGCAACGCAGTCGGGGGTGATGTACTCGTGAGGGTCACCCATCTCGTAGACGAGCTGTTCGCTCACGGTATCCACCGTCACCATGCCGCCGGTGCCCGGGTGCTTGGTGACGGTAAACGTTCCATCCGGGTGCGCTTCGACGAACGGGTAGCCGACGTTCCAGAGGTCCGGCACCTCCCAGAAGCGGCTGAAGTTGCCTCCCGTCGATTGCGCTCCGCATTCGAGAATGTGCCCAGCGATCGTGCCGGCCGCGAGCAGATCCCAATCTTCCTCGCCCCAGCCGAATTCGTAGACCATTGGAGCCAGCGCGAGAGCGGTGTCCGTTACCCGCCCGCAGAGAACGATCTGCGCGCCACCCTCGAGGGCTTCGACCACTGGCCGGGCTCCGAGGTAGGCGTTCATGCTCGTGACGCGATCAGCCAAGGGCGCCAGAGGCTCGCCGGACTCCATGTTGCGGAGCTCGTTGCCCGCGGCGAGGAGCTCCGGCAAACGGGGCATCAAATCGTCGCCCTCGACCACCCCGACCTTGACCCCCGTCACCCCGAGCTCCTTTGCCACCTCGAAGATCTTGGCGCGGCAAGCGCGAGGATTGAGGCCCCCAGCGTTGGTCAACACCTTGACGTTACGCTCCTTGAGCTCGGGGAGGACCCGCCGGATGAAGCCGATGAAGTCGGTCGCGTAGCCCAT
>JBJKRB010000121.1:0-2806 GCA_046704885.1 Thermoanaerobaculia bacterium
CAGGCTCTTGGTCACCACGAGACCGACGGCGACGCGCGCTCCCGCCTTGACCCCGGCGACGTTGATCCAGGTGAGCGCCACGAGCGGAAGGGTGACCACCAGGACGCGGCCCCAGCCGTGCGCCGCCGCCGGCCACAGGTAGGAGGTGGCGAGAGCGAACCCGGCGGAGAGCGAGGCGACCGAAGCGACGCGGGCAAGCCAGGTCATCCAACCGACTTCGAAGCCCACGAAGCTGCCGAAGGCCTCGCGGGCGTAGAGGTAGCCGCCGCCCGGCTCGTCGAAGTAGCTCGAAGCCTCGGCGAAACAGAGGACGAGGAGCGCCACGGCGAAGCCGGCCAGAACGACGGCCCAGATGCTGGTGGCGCCGAGCAGGGCCGCGGCGGCGGCGGGCAGCAAGTAGACGCCGCTGCCGATGACGCCGTTGATCACCAGCCCGACGATCTCCCAGCGGGAGACGACGCGTACCAGCGTGGGGCCCGAGATTCGTTGCGACGGCTTCATGGGCGAGCCGGCGTGTGAGGACAACCGGGCTTACTCCGCGGCAGGCGGAGCCGTGGGCTCCCATCTTCCCGGGACGGTCTGGGCTTCATCGTCCCCCGGCCAGGGGGGCATGGTCACGGCGACGGCCGCGAGCGGCCCTGCCGATGAAGCGCGAAACTGGAACTCCGTGCCGAGGGGAATGGTCAGACAGATGCCGGGCTCGAGGGCCACAATTTCCTCTTGTTTGCTCCGGCGCCGCCACATCTCGCCACGCCCGGAAAGAATGAACCAGATCTCCTCGACCGTGCGGTGGGTTACCGCGATCGAGGTCTCGCCCGCGGCGAGCTCGAAGTGCCCCATTCCGCCGCCGTCCAAGCCCAGCAGGATGCGGACGTCGGAGCCGTCCGGAGCGACGACGTCTCGGTCAACCGGTAATCTTTTCGTCTCGAACAGCCGCATGCTTCCCTCCTTCACCACGGGGCGATCCGCGATCAAAGACGCGGGGCAGTGCGAGCCTTTCGGTTCGGAGAATCCCTTCCCTCGAGCTCAGGCTAACATGCCCCGTCACTCGAGATGCTTGCGCTCGACCTTCGTCTGTTCCGCATCCATCGTCGTCTCCTGCTTCAATCGGTTTGAGCCGGCCAACAGCTCCGCCAAGCGGTCGAGCGACTCGGTCCATCCTTGCCCCTCTCCTTGATCGCGCAGGAGCCCGGCGTGGCGGACGGTGATCTCCGTGCCGCCCGCCCTTTCCTCCAAGGTCACCGTGACCCTCGATTGGCGCGGAAACCCTAGGCGCTCCACCAGGTGCCCCTCTTCGTCGGAGAAGAAGAGCTCCCATTCGAAGCGCTCGGGCGGTACCAGCTCGCGGAAGACTCCATTGACCCATGTTTCCTCGCCATAGCTATTGCGATGGAGAAAGTGGAGGGAGCCTCCAACGCGAGCGTTCAGGGTGCAATGGGGCATCGAAAAGCCTCTGGGCATGAACCAGCGCTGAAATTGATTGGCCTCGGTCCAGGCGCGCCAGACGACTTCGCGCGGCACGGCAAAGAATCGGCTCACCACCAGCACCCCGTCGATCATTTGTGGTTGCGGGTTACTCATCTCGCTCATCGCACTCCTCCTCCTATTGCGCCTGAAGCTTTCGCTCGGAGCGCTCCACCTTCGTCTGCTTCACATCCATCGCCATCTTCCTTCTATACCTGTTTCAGGAAGCCAGCTCCTCGGCCAACCGATCGAGAGTTTCGATCCAGCCCTGACTCTCGCCTTGATCGCTGAGGAGCCCGGCATGGTGGATGGTAATCTCCGTGCCGCCGGCGCGCTCCTCGAAGACCACGCTGATCCGCATCTGCCGAGGATAGCCAGAGTGTTCAACGAGATTGCCCTCCGGGTCGGAAAAGAAGTCATCCCATTCGAGATGCCGTGGCGGGTCCACGATCCGGAAGATCCCCTTGCTCCAAACCTCCTTGCCGTCGGCCATGCGATGAAGGAAGTGGAAGGTACCACCGACGCGCGCGTCCATGGTGCAGTAGCGGATTGTGCACTCCCTGGGCCCGAACCAGCGCTGAAATCGTTCGGCCTCGGTCCAGGCGCGCCAGACGAGCTCGCGCGGCGCGGCAAAGAACCGGGTCACGACCATCACTCCGTCGACCATTCGCGGTCGATCATTCCTCGTTTCGCTCATCGCTCCCCTCCTCTTGTTGCGCTTGAAGCTCGCGCAGGTACTCGTCTAAGCGATCGAAGCTCTCGCTCCAGAAGCGCTCGAACTCGCCGACCCAGTCGTGAATCGGCTTCAAACCGTCGGGCTTCAGGCGGTAGATACGAAACCTGCCGTCGCGGCGAACCTCGACGAGGCCGACGTCCTTCAACACCCTCAAGTGCTTCGAAGCTTGGGGCTGCTGCATCTCCAGCGACCGGGTGATCTCGTTTACCGTCTGCTCCCCGCCCGAGAGCAGGCGCAAGATCTCGCGCCGCTGCGGCTCCGCCACGGCGTTGAAAGCGTCGGAAGTAGTTGCGGCGCGAGCCATGCGGGCCATTATATTCCGATAACGGCATAGGTAAAGCTACCGCCCAGAGGCGGGCCCTTCCCCGCCCGCGCGGGTGTTGACCGAGCGCGCGCCGACGCCTAGTTTGATGGCCAGAGAGTTCGAAGCTCGCCACTCCAGACGTAGCGAGCCGCCGACGGCGAGCCGGAAGGAGGAGCGCCATGAAGGAAGCCGTCGCATCCCCCGAAGAGCTGAGGGCGAAGATGGTCCTCGACCAGATCGAGGCGCGCGGAATCCATGATCCGCGCGTCCTCGAAGCGATGCGCCGGGTACCGCGCGAGAAG
>JBJKRB010000122.1:0-7324 GCA_046704885.1 Thermoanaerobaculia bacterium
GGGCCCTTGGCGTAGAGAAGCTCGGTGCGGTCGCGTCCCGCGTTGAATCCGGAGAGCTGGTTGGCGAGATAGATCGTGCCGTGATCGTGCACGTCGCGGGCGCGCTCGCGCCAGTCGCGCCGCGCCCGATCCATCTCGGAACGGTGCATGAGCCGGCTCATGGCGAAGGCCGAGTAGTACTCGGCCAACGACTCCGACATCCATTGGCTCTCCGGCCCCGACATCTTGGCCACATGGCCCCACCAGGTGTGCGCCACCTCGTGCGCCAGGCGGGCGTTGATCCCTTGCGAGAAGAACTTCGACGTCTGGTCGGCCAGCGGCTCGAAGGCCTCCTTGGTGATGAAGATGATTCCCGCCGGCGCGATCCCGAAGCCGTAGGAGTTGATCTCGATCAGGTCGAGCTCCTTGAACGGAAAGTCGCCGAGAAAGGGACGATAGAACTGGAGGAGCCCGAAGATGTTGGTCGCGAGCCGTTCCATCGCCCTTCGATCGGGCATCACATAGGTCGCGACGCGAACCGTGATGCCCTTCTTCTCTTCGCTGAAGATGTGGTACTTGCCGGCGAGAACGACGGGAAACTGGATGGGCTTTTCGACTCGGAACTCGGCGCAGTCGAGGTTGCCCTCTTGCCAGCGCCTGACGGTGGTGCCGTCCGAGAAGGGGATGAAGGGCTTGGCCACCTTGATGATGGCGTGGTAGGTGAACGCCTGTTGGTCCATCCGCTCGGGGATCGGGAGCCACGGGGAGATGGGGAGGAGCCAGTAGGAGTCGCCTCCCGGCCGGTAGAGGATGTTGCCGTCGAGTGAGAAGTTGAGGGTCGTCGATTGTCCGGTAGCGAGCGGCTGCGGTAGCTCGACCAGAAGGTCGTCGTTGGCGTGGGCAAAGGGGAGCGCCGTGCCATCGGCGAGCGTGACCCTCGCCAGGTGGTAGGGATTGGCGACCAAGGAGCCCACGGCGCCGGCCGTGCCGAGGACGCGGCTGAAGAGAGAGAAGTCGAGGACGCGGACCGGAGCCTCGGCGGTGACGGTTTCGCGCACCTGGAGATTGGCGGCGAGGCCGCCCCGGTTGAGCAGGGTGAGGTCGACGGCGGTGAGGTCCCACCGCTTGGGGCGGGGATCCAAGGGCGCGCGTCCGATCGGCTGCTTGCTGAGAATCGCCGGATAGCGCCGATCGGCCAGGACCGGCGGCGGACTGGTGTAGCCGCGCACCGTGTACAGGCTCTCATCGTGTTCGCGAATGGTGTCGTAGAGATGGATCGCGTCGTTCTTGTCGCCGTGGATCTCGGCGGCGGCGAAGCTTCGGGGCGGGGGATCGACCAGCGCTTCGACGGCGTAGTTTGTGAGATTCAACCCATCGATGCGGGCGAAGCGCTCGAGGTGATCGGCGAGGGCCTTGGTGGCTTGCGCAGGAGTCGTGCCCCCCGGCCAACCCCGTGCTCCCCCGAGCTCATGCACGCGCTGCGGGCAGAGGACCAGGACGCTCTCGACTTCATCGCCGACCGACGAGCCGTGTAGCTCGTAGCGAGAGGAGGCGCCGACGTTGTTCTTGAAGTTGGCCGCTTCGAGTGGATCGCCCGAGGTGTAGGTGAAGTTTCCCTTGCCGGTGAAGAACCAGCCGACGGTCTCGTGCAAGGCGGTCAGCGGGTACAAGGTCCCGCTCTGGAATTGAATCGTCAGATGTCCCTCGCTCCAGCTCTTCCCTTGAGCGGGAATCCCTGGACCGGAGAGCGACGGCGTGGCGAAGGCCTCGGCCAGGGCGGCGACGGTCGCCGGCTTGGATGATGGGGCCTGTTTCGCCTGGGACGACGGGATGCTTGCCGCGCTCGCTGGCGTCGACGGGTCGACCTGGGCTGTAGTGTTTGCCGCGACAGGCAGGGCAGTGAGCGAAAAGAGAAGCGCTGACGCGATGAGTGTCCAGCTCGTGACGGAGCGTCGCATGATCCCCCCGGAAAGGTCGTTCATCGGTGGCCGTTGGCTCAATTGTACAGGGGAGCTTGAGGATTGGAATGTTTTGTATTAATGTAGTATTGTATTAATTCGTTGGTGCAATCATGAGCGAACCGATCTTTAAGCTCGAGCCGGCAAGCGGCGTTCCGTTCTATCGCCAGATTCAGGACCAGATCCTGGCCGGCGTCGCCACCAAGAGGCTGGCACCTGGTGATCGTCTGCCCACGGTGCGGGCGTTGGCGGTGGAGCTGTCGATCAATCCCAACACGGTGGCGCGGGCCTATCGCGACCTGGAGATCCGCGGCGTCTTGACGACGCAGCAGGGGAGCGGCTCCTTCATTTCCGCGCAGGCGGTCGCGGGTGACCAGGTCGAAGCTCGAAGACGCACGGTGCAGCTGGTCGACGAGTTTCTTGCCCGCGCGGCCCGGCTGGGAGTCTCGCTGGACGACATCCGTCAAGAGCTCGAGGATCGCCGCGAAATCACAACCGATACGGGCTCTGAGAAGCCCCATAAGACAACTGAGAGAGGAGAGTAACCCATGTTCATTCCCGTGGTTCCAAGCTCTGGATTCGGTCGCAGGAGACGCGGCCGCAGCTCGGGCGACTCTGGTGACGTCAGTGCAGGATCTTCCATGCGCGAGCCCATCCGCATGCCCTTCAACCGGGTCGCCGTGTTCGTCGCGATCGTTTCCTGGCTCGTCGGGCTGGCGGTCGGCCTGGTCTTGGTGAGCAACCCTGCTACGGCGGTGCCCGGAGTCGTGGCGTTGATCGGCGGGGCGCTTCTCGGCCTCTTCTTCCTCTTCGCCATCCAGATGGCCGACCAGTGGGAGAAGGCCGTGGTGCTGCGCTTCGGCAAGTTCCTCGGCCTCCGGGGCCCGGGTCTCTTCTGGATCATCCCCATCGTGGACTCGGTGGCCCACTTCGTCGACCAGCGCGTGCGCGCCACCGACGTGACCGCAGAGTCGGCTTTGACCCAGGACACGGTGCCGGTCAACGTCGACGCCATCGTCTTCTGGCTGGTGTGGGACGCCGAGAAGGCGGTGCTCGAGGTCGAGAGCTTCTATCAGGCGATCTACCTCTCGTCGCAGACCGCCCTGCGCGAGGCGATCGGACGTCACGAGCTCGCCGAGATGATCACCGAGCGCGAGAAGCTCGGCCAACAGCTGCAGCAGATCCTCGATGAGAAGACCAATCCCTGGGGGATCACCGTCCAGTCGGTCGAGATCCGCGACGTCAAGATCCCAGGTGAGCTCGAGGATGCCATGTCGCGGCGCGCTCAAGCGGAGCGCGAGCGCCAGGCGCGCATCATCTTGGGCACCGCGGAGACCGAGATCGCCGCCAAGTTCGCCCAGGCCTCGACGCTCTACAAGGACAATCGGGTGGCCCTGCACCTCCGGGCCATGAACATGCTCTACGAAGCGATCAAGGAGAAGGGGAGCATGGTGATCGTGCCCTCGAGCGCGGTCGAGACCATGGGTCTCGGGGCGATGACGGGAATCGCGGCCCTGGGTGGAGCGCGGATCACCGGCGAAGGCGCCGGTTTGCAGCTCGGCGGTGCCGAGGACGAAGGTTCGGAGGAAGACAAGAAGGAGGGAGACGACTAGCTGCCGGCCCCTTCCCCACCAAGGGGGTGGCACGTGGAGCTACTGCGTTTCAGCAGCCCAGCTTCATGTGGCCGCCTAAATGTGACTTGCTCGGCTAGGCGGTAGGATTTGTCCCTGGTTAAGGGAGAAGCGCACGCCCGTTGAGTGGGAGGTAGAGACTTTGAGGCAGGAGGGCTGGCCAGAATGGTGGAGCTGGGATCTGGAGCTCACGTCCCATCTTTACAAGCGGATGGAGGACAGGGGTTTTACCGAGGTGGACCTTAGAGCTATGCTTGCGGAAGCGATGAGCTATCATGAAGACGTTGTCGAGGGCCGCTGGGTTATCACGGCGCGACTTCGCGGAAGCGACTGGGAAGTTATCGTTGAGCCAGATGCGATCACGATGCAAGTCGTCGTCATTACCGCATATCCACTGTAGAAGTCAGATGACCAACGAACCCTATCTCGAGGTAACGTTTCGGCGAGGCCGACCGATCGCGGCATATCTCTACCTTCCGCGAGACAAGCATGAGAAGAGCCACCGCACCTCAAAAGCTGATCCGGGCCTCGTAATCGACTACAGTCGTGATGGTAGGCCGATCGGCATAGAGATTACGGCACCCTCAGCGGTTAGTCTCGGAGCTCTCAACTCCGTCCTGGCGGATTTTGAGCTGCCGCCGCTCACTTCCTCCGATCTAGCTCCGCTTCAGGCGGCCTGAGCGCTAACTAGATAGTGAGCTGCCCCCCACATGGCGGGATTTGGCGGCGAATTCTCGGATCGTCGCCATCTCACCTCCACGGGGGTGGCACCTAGAGGTGAGAGCGGATGCAGGCGGGGTTCCCGCCTATCGCGGCTTGCCGATCGGCAGGATGAGGAGGGGCCTCTCGCCGGCAGGGAGGGCGAGAATGCGCCTAACCTGGTCGTCGTCGAAGGCCCCGACCGGAACCGTTCCGAGGCCGAGCGCCACCGCTTCGAGCGCCATGTTCTCGGCCGCGGCGCCGCACTCGATCGCGACGTAGCGCTCGGCCCGGGCGCCGTACTTGCGCGCGGTCCGCGACACGACGCCGGCGATCACCGCCACGGCCGGTGCCTCGGCGATCCACGACTGTCCGTGCGCGGCGCGTGCCAGCGCCTTTCTTGAGTCCTGGGTGGAGCGTGGATCGAGCGCGTGACCGCCGGGGTGGTAGTGGTAGACGCCGGGCTCGAGGCTCTCCACCCTTCCCACTACGAGATAGATCTCCAACGCATAGAGCGCGCCGGCCGAAGGCGCCGTGCGCTTGCCGTCGCGGCTGGTGATCCCCTGGGCGGCCCATAGCAGGCGCGAGATCTGTTGAAGCTCGAGGGCGGCGGCTCTATAGGAGCGAAGCGAGCGGCGATTGGCGAGGGTCGCCTCGATGGATTGCAGCTCAGGGGGTTGCGGAGGGGGGAGTGGGATGCGTGAGGCATCGCTGCGACCGCGGGGACCCCGCTGCGCGGCCGAGGATGGTAGTACCGTCACGAGAGCGATCAGGAGAAGGAAGAAGGACGAGCTGAGGGATCCACCGCTCACCGTGACGCCTCGATGAAGAGGCTATCGGCTGGAAGGATGCCCCACCACCTCCAAAAGGGTGGCACGTGGAGGATAGAAGGGTGGGGCCGGGGTGGGAAGGGGGCTTCGAAACGGCCCAGTGGGGCAAGAAACGCCCGCGTGGCGCCTCGTTTCGGGCTCGAGGGCGGCGCTGCCGCCGACTTATCTCTACTACCCTGGCACTTGGTGGTGCGCAGCTCTACGGGGGTGGCACCTAGAGGTGGCGAAAGAGCTCATCGCGCACCGCGAGGTATTCTCGGATGGCTTCCTCGATATTGGCGAGAGCCTCTTCTTCTGTGGCGCCTTGGGACCAGCAGCCGGGAAGACCTGGCACGGAGGCGCTGAATCCCTCTTCGTCTTCTTGAAGGGCTATCTTGTATTTCATGTGTCTGACCTCGCTTCTCTCGTAGCTGACGGAATCACTGACGCCGAAAGATGTCGAAGGCGCTCTTGTCGTCGTCGGTGCGGGCGCCCAGGGAGGTGCCGCAGACCGAGCAGCGATATTCGTACTTGTTGCCGCTTGGGAGGACGAGAAGGAGGTGCTCGCGCACCGGTTGGGCCCGTTTGCAGTTCGGGCAGTAGATCTCCGTGGCCTCGAAGGAGTCGTAGCTCGAGCGTCGTTCCGCCATCTCGTTGATACTAACGCCCCGAGAAACGGCGAGCGGCGAAACCGGAGGCCGGCGTCGCCGCTCGGAAGGGGGTCGCTTGTTTCGCCTAGCCTTTGACGGCGGTCGTCTCCTTGAACCAGGCGGTGGTGCGCGCCAGGCCCTCCGCGTGCCCGAGCGGGGCCGGAAGCCCGAAGCGCGCGCGGATCTTGTTGCCATCGATGACCGAGCGCCGTTGCTCTCCCGGCTTGCCTGGGCCGTGCTCGGCGGGTCGGTCGATGCCGGCTTCGCGGCTCAAGGCGGCGTAGAGGTTGACCACCGAGGTCTCGACTGCGGTTCCGACGTTATAGACGGTAAATCCGGGTTCGCCCCCTCCTGCGGATACCGCGAGGTTGGCGGCGACGACGTCTGAGACATGGACGTAGTCGCGAGTTTGCAGGCCGTCGCCGTTGATGACCGCCGCTTCGCCCGCGAGCAGACGGTTCAAGAAGATCGCCACCACCCCGGCCTCGCCGTGCGGATTCTGCCGTTCGCCATAGACGTTCGAGTAACGCAGGCAGGTCGCATCGAGCCCGTACTCGTGGTGGAAGAAGTAGAGGTAGCGCTCGACCGCGAGCTTGGCGACGCCATAGGGTGAAAGCGGCCGCGTCGGGTGCTCCTCCGTTGCCGGAAAGACGTCCTGCTCCCCGTAGATCGCTCCTCCCGTCGAGGCGAAGATGACCTGGCGGACCCCGCCGCGCACCGCGGCCTCTAGAAGGTTGAGCGTTCCCAGGATGTTGACGTCGGCGTCGAAGCGCGGATCGGCGACCGAGCGCCGGACGTCCATCTGGGCGGCGAGGTGAAACAGCGTCCTGGCACCACTCTGCGCCACCAGCCTCGCGGCCTCAGGCGAGCGAATGTCGAGGGTCTCGAGCTGCGCTCCCGCTGGGACGTTTTCGCGCTTGCCGCCCGATAGATCGTCGATCACCAGCACCCGGTCGCCGCGCGCAGTGAGCGCATCGGCGACGTGCGAGCCGATGAAGCCGGCGCCGCCCGTGACGATGCTAGTCTGCATCATTCACCAGCACTTCTACTGCGGGCTCGGAAATCGCCCGGTCTACGGCGTTGCCCTTGCTCGGGCTCCTCGACGTACTTCGTTGGAGTACGCCTCCGTCGCCCTTGCGTCGGGCGCCTTGTATCCCGGGCCATTTGCGAGCCCTCGCGACGAAGCGTGCTGAATGATGCAGACTCATTCTCTTGTGTGTTTCGATATGAATCGGTACGGATAGAGAATCCAGTTGAGCCTGGGGTATTTCATTCGCCGATCCGCCGAACGTTGATCGGAGTGACCTTGGCCTTCGGCTCGATGCCGGTGAGCGCCTCGCGCGCCTCGGCGCGTTGCGCTTCGGAGAGGATCCGGGCCTCGCGCCGCAGGCTGCTGTGGCGGATGCCCAGGATGACGAGAAACTCCACGACCACGAGGACGAGCGCCGCCGTGCCGCTTCGGGTCGCCGCCACCACCACGGCCAGGGCGCTGAAGGTCAGAACCAGAGAATAGATGATCCAGACGATCCGTTTGCGGTTGGCGGCGTAGCTTTCGAGGAGATGGTGCATGTGGTTGCGATCGGCGATGAACATGCGTC
>JBJKRB010000123.1:0-2583 GCA_046704885.1 Thermoanaerobaculia bacterium
CGCATGGCCTTGATCATGATGACGTCGAAGACCAGGGAGACCGCGGTCAGGACGATATAGGTGGGCAGGGCGGCGGCCAGCGGCCAGAGCTTGAATAGGACGAGCCCGAGCACCGGAAGCACCATGATCAGCATCATCATCCACATCTTCGGTTCACCACCTTCTCGATGTCATTCCCCAGGGCGAGGTCGATCAGAGTCTCACCCGGCGCAGCCGCAGGGCATTGCTGATCACCGACACAGAGCTGAAGCTCATCGCGGCGGCGGCGATGATCGGGGAGAGGAGGATGCCGAAGAACGGGTAGAGGATTCCTCCCGCCACCGGCACGCCCAGTGCATTGTAGATGAAGGCCCAGAAGAGGTTCTCTTTGATGTTGCGCAGGGTGAGCTCGCTCAAGCGGCGGGCGCGGAGGATGCCGCGCAGGTCGCCCTTGACCAGGGTGACTCCGGCGCTCTCCATCGCCACGTCAGTACCGGTCCCCATGGCGATGCCGACTTCGGCCTGCGCCAGAGCCGGAGCGTCGTTGACCCCGTCGCCAGCCATCGCCACGGTGTGGCCGTCCGCCTGCAAGCGCTTGATGGCCTCGGTCTTCTGATTGGGTAGGACCTCCGCCACCACCTCGTCGATTCCGAGCTGGGCGGCAACCGCCTTGGCGGTGGTCTCGCTGTCGCCGGTCAGCATGACGACGCGGAGACCCTGGTGGTGGAAACCACGAATCGCCTCCGGCGTCTCGTCCTTGATGGGATCGGCGACGCCGAGCAGTCCCGTGACTTTGCCGTCGACGGATAGGATCATGACGGTTTGGCCGTGGCCGCGCATGGTTTCGGCGGTTTCGGCGAGGTGCCTCAAATCAATTCCGAGCTCGTCCATCAGCGCCCGGTTGCCGAGCGCCACCTCGTGGCCATCCACTTTGCCGCTTACCCCTTTGCCGGTGACCGATGCGAAGTTCGAGGCGGGAACCAGGGTGAGCCCACGATCCTCGGCCCCTTCGATGATCGCCGTCGCCAGGGGATGCTCGCTGCCCCGTTCGAGGCTCGCGGCAAAGCGCAGGACTTCGGCTTCGCTCTGCTCGCCGTTCGTCTCGATCGCGATCAACTTGGGCTTTCCCACGGTCAAGGTCCCGGTCTTGTCCATGACCAGGGTGTCGACCTTGCGCAACGTTTCGATCGCCTCGGCGTTGCGGAAGAGCACTCCGGCGGTGGCGCCCTTCCCAGTCGCCACCATGATCGACATCGGCGTTGCCAGACCCATGGCGCAGGGGCAGGCGATGATCAGCACCGCGACGGCATTGATCAGGCCGAAGACCATGGCCGGTTGCGGGCCGAAGATCGACCAGATGATGAAGGTGATGATCGCGGCTCCCACCACGGCGGGTACGAAGTAGGCGGAGGCGCGATCGGCCAGGCGCTGGATCGGAGCGCGCGAGCGCTGCGCCTCGGCAACCATCTGGACGATCTGCGCGAGCAGAGTCTCGGATCCCACCCGTTCGGCTTTCATGATGAAACCGCCGGTGCCGTTGACCGTGGCGCCGATGACGCGGTCGCCGGGACCCTTCTCGACTGGAATCGATTCGCCGGTGACCATGGACTCATCTAGCGAGCTTCTCCCTTCGAGAATCTCGCCGTCGACCGGAACTTTCTCTCCGGGCCGAACACGAAGACGGTCGCCGGGTTGAACTTGATCGAGGGGCACGTCCGCCTCGCTGCCGTCGTCGGCGAGCCTGCGTGCGGTCTTGGGAGCTAGCCCCAAGAGCGCGCGGACCGCGGCGCCCGTCTGACTGCGAGCGCGTAGCTCCATCACCTGCCCGAGGAGAACGAGAGTGGTGATCACCGCCGCCGCTTCGAAGTAGACCGCGACCTCGCCCCCCTCGGTGTGGAATGACGGCGGGAAGATCTGGGGAAAGAGCTGTGCCACCAGGCTGTAGACGTAGGCGACGGTGACGCCCAAGCCGATCAGGGTGAACATGTTGAGGCTGCGGTGGACGATCGACTGCCAGCCGCGAACGAAGAAGGGCCAGCCGCCCCAGAGCACCACCGGCGTGGCGAGAACGAGCTCGAGCCAACCACGGGTGCGGGGGGAGAGCAGATTTCCAAACAGGTGCGGCCAGATCGCGCTGCCCATCGAGAGAACGAGAAGGGGCAGGGTGAGCGCGGCGCTCACCCAGAAGCGCCGGGTCATGTCCTTGAGCTCGGGGTTTTCCTCTTCCTCGAGAGTGACCGTTCGCGGCTCGAGCGCCATGCCACACAAGGGGCAGTTGCCGGGCTCGTCCTGCACGATCTCTGGGTGCATCGGGCAGGTCCACTCGGTCTTGGTCTGTGGTGCACGGACCTCGGCCTCGAGCCCCATGCCGCACTGGGGACAAGCGCCCGGATGGTCCTGCTTGACGTCGGGGTGCATGGGGCAGGTGTAGGTGGTCCCCTTCGGAGCCTCCTTGGGCGCGGCTTCCTCCTGCGGGTGGAGAACACCCTCGGGGTCCTTCAGGAACTTTTCGCGGCAGCCTGCGGAGCAGAAGTAGTAGGTCTCGCCGTTGTATTCGGCGTGATGTTGGCTGTCGGCTGTGACGGTCATGCCGCAGACCGGGTC
>JBJKRB010000124.1:0-24694 GCA_046704885.1 Thermoanaerobaculia bacterium
GGATGGATGTCGCGCCAACCGCGGCGCGCGATCGCTCCGAGGAGAGATCCCAGTCGATGCTCGTGCGCCATGGCGCCGGAGGCGCGCGGTTTGTGGCTGAGGAGCACCTCGGCCTTGCGCTCGGCCAGGAGGTCGAGCGCGCTCTGCGGAAGCGTGCTCGGGGTTCCGGCATCGCCGGCCGGCGGCTCGAGAACGAGGACGCCTTGCTGGGTAATGCGGCCGAGGGCGCGGAGGAGGGTCGCAGAGGGAACCTGATCGTTGGCCTTCCAGTAGAAGAGGTCGATCGGCCCGCCGTCGCCCGGATCACCGAGCGGGGAGCGGCTGTGGGTGAGGTGATCGAGGGTTGCGCTCTCCGCGCCGCTCGTTTCCTCCCCGCATCTCGAGCGCAGATGCCCACCCAACAGGCGGACGAGGAGCTCGCCGGTCTCGGCACCCAGCCGGCCGTTCGCGTCGTCTGAGTCGGGTACGCCCAGGATCGCAACCGAAATCGCGTCGCTCGGGCGGACGTCGAAGACGGAGGGGTCGTGGGCAAGACCATGCTGGGCGACGTCGGGGTAGGCGCGCGCCGCGGCCCCGAGCTCGGCGGCCTGTTTCGGATAGAGATCGCCAGCCGGAGCAAACTCGAGACCGAGATAGAGGGGGGAATGCTTCGCGTCGTCGAGAGTGCGACAGAGAGAGGCGACGTCGCTGGCCTCGAGCGGCAAGCTGCCCATGCCGTAGAGCACGCTGGTCAGTCGAGGGACGTCCTTGCTGGCGAGGGTGGGAATCGACCTCACGTGCTTGTCGTCTCGCTCGCCGGCCTCGGTGGCCTGCCCGAGAATGGAACGTATCGAGCGAACGAGTGGTGGCTCGGCCGACCCCGGGGCTTCGCTTCTCTCGAAGACGGCAACGCCCCGGCGCCGAGCGAGGACCTCGACGAGCTCTTTGGTGGGAAGGGGGCGCAACCAGCGGAGGCCTACGACTCCCGTCTTCGCCTCACCTTCGTCGGCCAGCCTGTCGCTGGTACCCTCGAGAATCTCGACCGCGGACCCCAGGGCAAGGAGCAGGTGCTTGGCGCCGTCGAGAGCGTGCCGGCGCAGCGGCCCACAGTCCCGTCCGGTCATGGCGGCGAGGTCGGCGCTTGCCGTGCTCAGTACCTCGATGACGTCGCGGTCGCTCATCAACTGGCGAGAGGCCGCGGCTAGAGCCGGGAGTGGTCCTTCCAGTCCGGGCGCGAAGAGGAGGGGCCGTTCCGCGTCGTGCCAGCGTGGGATGCGGAGCCGGCGAGGACCGAACAACCGTTCCTGGCTGGCGGCCGGTGTGTCGATGACGTTGCTGGGATCGCCCAGGAAGCGGCGCAGGATCTCGCCGTCGGCAAGCAGGAAGTCTTGTACGGAACGCGCTGTTTCCGGACCGTCCATGACCACTACCACGGGTAGGAGGGCAAGCTCGGCGGCGCGGTGAGCGAGGAGCGTCAGGTCGACGGCTTCCTGCACGTTGGTCGCGACAAAGAGGAGGGCGCCGGAGTCCGCGGCGAGGTGGATACTGTCGTGGCTGGTCCCTCGCAAGCTGGTGCGCCCACCACCGGCCCGGGCGATTTCATGGATGACCAGGGGGAGACGCCGGCGCACGGCCTCGCGCAAGAGATCGACGCTGGCGGAGAGATCGGGACCGGAAAGGAAGGTCGCGGTTCGGAGACCGGCGAGAGAGGCGCCCATCGCCGCCGCCAGGGCTCCTCGCGGACCCTCTCCCTCGACGAGCGACGGCATGCGACCGAAAAGGTTCGCTGGCCGGCCCCCGGCATGGCGGTTCAAGTCGGAGGCGGCGTCCGCGGCCGGCCATGAGCCGCCCACCGACCAAGCATCCACGACCAGTGACTCGAGGAAGGCGATCGCCTGGGCGCCGTCGCTGGCCATCAGGACTTGCGGCTGCGCTCCGCCCGAGTCGCGGCGGGAGCCGATCCATCGTTGGTAGAGGCGCCGCCAGCGGTCGGCGATGCGGGGCAGCTCAGGCATGACTTCTCCTCCGATCCGACGGAACCTCGACCTCGGGGAACTGCCTCCCTTCGACCCATGCGATGGCGCCGGTGGGGCAACGCCAAGTTGCCTTGGGCTCGGCCGGCCCACCAGCCGCGTAGTCGATGATCGGCAAGTTCCCCTCCATGCGAATCAATCCAGGGGCGGCGTCGAGCGCGCAGCGACCGCATGCGTCGCAGGCAACGCGGCACAAACGTCGTGCTTCGTCGGCGGCAAGCGGGGCTTTGCACTGAACGATCAGGTGGTGGTCGATCGGCAAGATATCGAAAAGATCGCGGGGGCAAGCATCGACGCAGTCGCCGCATGCCGTGCACAGGTCGACGTCGACCACCGGCAGGCGCAACGAGCTCATCTCGATCGCGTCGAAGGTGCAGGCGTCGACGCAGTCGGATAGGCCAAGGCAGCCCCAGCTGCATTCCAAGCCTCCGCCCGCTACCAGGTGGGCGGCGCGGCAGCTCGAATATCCCTCGTAGCTAGCGACCTGACGGGCGCGACCCAGTCCACCGGCGCAGTGGAGGCGGGCGATCCGCTTGACCTCGGCGCCCGGGTCGACGCCGAGGAAGTCTGCGATGGCCTCGATGCCCTCGCGGTTCGAAACCGTGCACTTGCTCGGAGCCACCTCACCGGTCACGATCTTCTCCGCCAGTCCCCGGCAACCCGGTTCGCCGCAGGCGCCACAGTTGGAGCCCGGGAGCATCCCTTCCACGGTCTCGATTCGCGGATCCTCCTCGACCTTCAGATAGCGATAGGCGAGCGCCAGAACCGCCCCAAAGAAGAGGCCCAGCCCTCCCATCACCAGCGCGGCCGAAGTGAGCTCGCTCATTGCGGCTTCGCTGCGTTGCTCAGTTGAACCTCGCGGCGCGCTGGATCCACTTGTCGAGATCCGGCTCGTCCGGGTTTACCGGGCTTCCAGGGTGGATGATTCGCGCCGGACACTTCTCGGCGGCGAGAACCAATTGCTGGAAGGTACCCGCTCGCAGGTCCTTGATGTAGGCCTTCTTGTCAGCGTTGTAGGCGAACATCAGAGGGTTGAGATTGATGCAGTCGTTGCAGGTCGTGCACAGCTCGGTATCGATGTACGGCTCGAGGCTCTCCTCCTGCTCGAGGACAGGGGGCTCGAGAACGGTGGCGGTTGCAGGCATTTCAGCTCCTTCAGAAGTACCGCCGTCGGCGGGCTCCGCCGCCGGCGGTACTGGAATTTGCGCGCTGGTGGCCCGGTCTGACGGTCGGGTGGGCATGGCCGCGAGCGAAGCGGCATCAGCGGCGAGCAACCCCCCGATCAAGTTGTCGACCAGCTCCTCGGCGGCGCTGGTACGCAGGGCCTCGAGCTCTTCAGCGTGTTGCTTTTGAAGCTCTTCGATTCGGCTCTCCGCCTCGGCATGCGCCTCGCCACGCGCGCGTTCGACGGCTTGCTCGACGTACTCGCTATGGACCCCACCGAGCTCTTGGAGGGTGCGCCAGAACGCCAGCCGATCGCGGCAGGCGAGGGCGAGAGAGCGGCTGAGAGCGAGGCGAAGAGGCGGTGTTCCCTCCTCGCCGTCGGTCGCCCAGATGAAGGGCACCGATCCACGCTCCTCCTCGGGATCGAGCTCCAGCCAGTTGGCGAGGGGCACGGCCGCCACTCCTTCGAGCTCGGTGGCGAGAGGCCCGAGCTCTCGGGAGAGGAGCGGGTCGAGAAGGGCGAAGTCGGCGAAGGTGAAGGCGACGTCCCCCGGTTCTTCGTCTTTCGACGTTTGCCAGTCGGCGGGGTACGCGGGCCATGAAAGGTCGCTCTGCGGATTGCCGTCCAGGGTGAAGCGTCTCGCCCAGGAAGCGCCCGCCGTTGGGTCGTAACGGAAGAGCGGATGGGCTCTTCCCTCGATCGCGGCCTGCGCCGCGATCCAAGGAGAGAAGGAGTGGGGCACCATTTCGGGAAGCGTTGCGATCACATGAAGCGCGGCGCGCGGAAGCTCGACCGCCCGGTCAAATCCAGCGTTCATGTGCGCTGGGCGCACCGCGGAAGTCTGTTGAACGAACGCTTGACGATGGGCCAAGGCCAGGTAGGCCGGTTCGAAACGGAATCCAGTGAAGTCTGCGGACTCGCCTGAGCTCTCGGACGCGGGGTCGTGCGCCGGGTCGAGAGTCATCAGAATCTGGATCGGCATCCCTGACAGGAGCAGCCGGGAGAGCGAGAGGAGGCCGCGGGAGAGGATCGCCGAGGCCGAAGTACACGCGATGACCGGCGGAATCAATGCGAGCTCTTCAGGGCGGAACGATCTCCAGTCGAGACGAGCGAGGAGCGTTTGATCTCGTTTGGGGTCGTAACTATTCTCGATGACCCACTCCGCCAGGCGTGCCGCGCGTACGACATTCGCCGCTTCTGCGGCGATCTTCTCGAATCTCGTTCCCGCCTCCTGGCAGGGGTCGGCGACGACCAGAGCCTGGATCTCGCCAGCCGCCTGGTCCGCGAGCCCGCGCAGGGGAGCGTCGCTGATCACGAGCGTCGTCTCCGGCACGGAGTCGTTGAGACTCTCGAGCGTTTGCGCCGCCGCTTCGATCTCCCGGCGGTGTTCGGAATCGAGAGGCGCGCTACCCCTTTGCGGCCCCAGGGCCTGGGCCAGGGCCGCGCTATCGATGAACCGGCCTCCGAACGCACCCATCGCCCCGCGGATGGCCTCGGGGCTTCGGCCTTCCGGTCGTTTGCCGTGGTCGATCTCCAGGATGGCGCGCAATTTCGCGGCGAGATCGTTCGCCCGTGCCACGAAGGCTTGCCGCCGCGGCCCGAAACGCCGCGCCGCGGAGCGCAAGAGCAGGTGGAGCGGCGTTATCTCGCTCAGCGGCTCGAAGAGAGAACCCTCGGGAACTTGCGCCAGGAAGGCATCCACGTCTGACTGGAGAGTCGCGGCATCCTCAGCGCCGAGCTCGAGCTCCGAGCTCATTCGCTGCGCGGCCTGGCGCAACAGGGGTAGCGCCTGGCGCGGCACTCCGTCGTCCGCAGAGCCCGCCATCAGCTCGCGCACGGCACGCTCGAGCCGCAAGATGTTGTCGCGCAAGATGCGCGCCTCCGGCGCTTCGGGGAGCAGAGCTGCGAGAAGGTCGGGGAGATTCGACAGGTCCAAGGGAGAGAGGTCGGCCGCATCCTCGCCGCCGGTCGATTCCGCCAACGGAGAGAGGAAGATCGGATAGTCCCAGCGGACGCCCGCGGATTGGCGGAAGGGGCGGAGCAGAGCCGGAAGGTATCGAGGCCGCCGGGTAACGTCGGGGGACGACGACTCGTCCGCGCCAGCGGACCGGGCCGGCTTCCGCCTCCTACCGTTCTCAGGGCGGCCTTCGGCCGTCGCGGGCCCTTCCTCGGAAGCTCCTCTCTGAGCTTGTTCTCGAGTCGGCATGATGGTTGAAGCCTCCATGTTCGCTCTCAAATCGCGAAACGGTCGAGCTCGCCGGACAGCGCCTCGAGCTTCTCGGCGTTGCTCATACCGATCCCCTCCGCCGTGTATTCGTCGTAGCACAGCGCATCGGGATTGAGGTAGAAGAGACCGATGGCGAGGGGATCGTTCTGAGCCGCGAGCTCCCGTGCTTTCGCCATGTCCGTGGGATCGTGCTCGAGCTGGTTCTTGTACATGCGGGAGACCGCCGGGTCGGCCACGACCCCGTCTTCGTGGGTAAGCAGCTGCAGACGGTCCGGGTCGTTGCGCAGCTCGGCAAAGATGTCCTCGGTATAGGTCGGGCACCTCTGCAGGATATGGACGAAGCTCAGGCCCTTGTGATCGTAGGCGCGGCGCAGGGTCTGATAGAGGTGCAGCGGGTTCCAGTCCACGGTGCGCGCCACGAACGATACGTTGGTGAAGCCGAGCGTCGTCTGGACGACGTTGACCGGCGGAAGCCAGGCGCCTCGAGGATGAGTATTCGTGGGAAGTCCCTGAGGGCTCGTGGGAGAGGTTTGCTTCTTGGTCAGCCCGTAGATGTTGTTGTCGAACAGCATGACCGTCATGTCCATGTTGTAGCGCACCGCGTGCAGCCAGTGCCCGGCGCCGATCGAGCAGCAATCACCGTCCCCGGTCGCCACCCAGACATGGAGATCCGGGCGCCGCGACTTGGCACCACTGGCCACTGGAAGGGCGCGACCGTGGAGTCCATGGAACCCGTAGGAGTGCATGTAGTGAGGAAACCGGCTCGAGCAGCCGATGCCGGAGATGGCCAGAACCTTCTCCGGGGGAATCTGCTCGTCGCGGCAGATGCGTTGTACGGCGCTCAGCACCCCGAAGTCTCCACACCCCGGACACCATCGGGCCACGCCTCCTTCGTAATTCTCGAGCGTGAAGTAGCGCTCCGGGACGTCCAGAGACCAGTCTTCCTTCAAACCAAACATGCCGTTTCTCCTTTGCTGGCGGTGACGCGCTGGAGGATCTGTTCAGCGATCGCTCCCGGCGGCAGGGGCTGACCAGGTACGGTCGACCAGCTATCGATGTCCATCAAGGTGTGCTCTCGCAGGAGATGCGCGAGCTGCGCCCGCCGCCGGAGGTCGACGTTGGGCCGCCTATCCTCCTTGCGGTCGCTGTAGTTGATCTCGATCGTCATGACCCGCTTGAAGCGCGCGAAGATCTCCGCCAATCCCGGTTCGAGCGGTGACAGGAAGCGCAGATGAATCGAGGAGACCTTGTGGCCGTCTTTCCGGACTCGGTCCACCGCCTCGTCGATCGATCCCAGGGTAGAGCCCCATCCCACCACCAGCAGGTCTCCACTGTCGTCTCCGTGGATCTCGGGTGGAACGAGCGTGCTTTGCAGGGTCGCGAGCTTGCGGCTGCGCATGTCGCACCCTTCCTGATTGGCGCCTGGATCGTAAGCGACCTTGCTCCACCGCGTGTGAGCGAGGCCGGTGAGGGTGTACTCGCCGCCGGCCTGGCCCGGAATCGGACGCGGCGATAGCCCGGTCTCCGGGTCCCAGTCATAGGGCGCCACGCCCTTCTCCCAGGGCGACTGGTCGTAAGGGGCCGCCAACCACTCGGCGCTGAGCTCCGGGCGCGGGAATGGGGCGACTCCGGTGGCCAGGTTGGCATCGCTCAACACCATGACCGGACCGCGAAAGCGCTCGGCCAGTTGTCGCGCCACGGGCATGAAGTGGAAGCACTCCTCGATCGTTGCGGGGGCGATCACTACCTTGGGCGAATCGCCGGGTGAAGCGTAGAGCGCAGCCAGGAGATCGCCTTGCTCGACCTTGGTGGGAAGTCCGGTGCTCGGTCCGCCGCGCTGCACGACCAGGATCACCAGAGGTATCTCCGCCATCACGGCGAGCCCGAGGAACTCGGTCTTGAGCGCCAGTCCCGGCCCGGAGGTGATGGTGCAAGCGGTCTTCCCGGCCCAGCTCGCTCCGATGGCGTAACCAGCGGCGGCGATCTCATCCTCCGCTTGATGGAGGCTGCCGCCGACCCGGTAGAAGGCGCGTCCGAGATAGTGCGAGACCGAGGTCGCGGGGGTGATGGGGTACATGGCGGCGACTTCCATTCCCGACGCCATGATGCCAAGGCCGGCGGCCTGATTGCCATTCATCACAACCTGTGGGCTGGCGTTGGGCCAGGGTGGTACTTCGAAGCGCAGATCGAGGTGCTCGCGCGCGTACGAGTAGCCCGCCTCGACGAGCTCTTGGTTGGCGGTGACGACCTTCTCCCCCTTGCGTCCGAAGACGAATGCCACCTCCTCGAGGGCCTTGTCGAGATCACGGCCGTAGATGTGGCAGAGGATTCCGAGGACGAGCATGTTCTTGCCTCTCGTCGCCTCGGGCTGGACCTCATGCTGGATCTTCTCGAGCGGTAGCTCCTCGATGACGAGGCCGCGCGCCCGGAAATCGGCGACCGCGTCAGCGAACTGGTGGCGCACGTCTGTCTGCGGGTCGTCCGCCCATTTGTTCTCGAGCAGCACGATGGTGCCGGGCTTGTAGGCGCCTTGCTCGACCCGTCCATAAAGCACCTGCTCATTGAAGGCGACCACCAAGTCAGCCTCGTCTCCCATGTTGGTGATCTTGGTCGAGCCGAAGCGCACTCTGATGCCGCTGGCCCCGGCGCGCGAGCGCGCGGGAGGCTTGATCTCGGCCGGAATGATCTCGACTGTCCAGACGCCGTTGCCCATCTTGGCGCTTACGGTGCCGAACGTCTGGCCCGCCTTTTGCGCGCCTTCACCCGAGTCGCTGACGATCTCGACGATCTGCTCCTCGACTCGACGTCGGGGCTCCCGTCCAGCCTCCTCGACCTCGTTGGAAGCGGCTTCTTTGGTTGCAGTTTGCCCTTCTTTAGCCATGGATATCCCCTATGGTTCCCATTCCTCGACCGTTGTCTTCGTCCGTTTGAGCGTTTTACCTTGGTGGAAAAGGTGCGCCGCTAACCGGCGGCGCTAGCTGCTGTCGCCGAGGTCGAGCAAGACGGCGTCGGTCAGTAGCTCCGTCTCCTCGGCTTCGTGCTCTCCGAGCCTGCGGCATAGCGCCTCGGCTCGACGCAGAATGTCGGCCAGCGGTCCCTCCCAGCACGCCTGGGCCTCCTCGATCAGCTGGTCGAGCGTAGATAAAAAGTCACGGTGCTCCTCAAACAGTCTCTGTACCGCGGTCAAGAAGTGCGGCGCGGAGTCGCCGATCGCGTCGTGCAGGCCGTCGTCGCCTTCCTCGTGGGCGAAGTGGCGTTCGAGCTGGCCGCGCAGGTCGGCGAGCATCGGCATGAGAACCCGAAGGTCCGACGTCTGTTCGATGAAACTGATGGTGTTGTGCAGGTTCTCGTGCTCGCGACGGATCTGCTGGCGGGCGTTTTTCGCCTCCTGCCCCTTCTCGTCGAGCACCCTGTTGGTGGTCGGTGCCGGCTTCGCTTTCTTCTCTAAATTCCGCTCCATCGTCCCCCTCCTCTGGCCGGCGAGATCCCCGCGGGAGAATCATCGACACGAGAGTGCCGAGGCCGCGAAGCGGTGCTCTCGACTACGCGCATTCGCGGCCTTCTTTGTCTGCAGTTGTATTCGTGGTGGGGCTGCCGAGTCCAGGTGCTTCTGAGAAGCTGCGAGCTACCAACGGTACGGCGGCAATTGAAACGTCTTGCTGTGCAGGCAAATCCGAACTCCCTTGAGCATTCTTATTCCGGTAGCGCCAGGGTGCGACACCCGGGCGGGCGGGTGGGCCCCACCCCACAAGGTGGGGAGCGTGGGACTGGCCCTACGAGCGGGGTTCGTTCCAGCCCGCGGCGCGAGAGCCGGGGCTAAATCGGGAGGGCGCAGCAAGAGCTTCTATCTATTAGAATAAGCAATTAGTGCCTCTTGAGGCAGGCTCGCGGCTAGGTCCTTACGAGGTCGTCGCGCCCTTGGGCGCGGGCGGCATGGGGGAGGTCTATGAGGCGCGCGACACTCGGCTCGGTCGGACGGTGGCGATCAAGGTCTTGCCCGAAGGCTTGGCGGCGAGCGCTAAGCGACTCAGGCGCTTCGAGCGCGAGGCACGGGCCATTTCGAATCTCCAGCACCCGCACGTCTGCACGTTGCACGATATCGGGGAGGAAGAGAGCATCCACTTCCTGGTGATGGAGCACTGCTCTGGTGAGACCCTTGCCGAGCGCTTGAAACGGGGAGCGCTATCTTTGGACGATACGTTGCGCTATGGGGCCGAAATCGCGGAGGCCCTGCACGCAGCGCACAGGCGAGGAATCGTCCATCGCGACCTGAAGCCGGGCAACATCATGTTGACGCCCTCCGGCGTGAAGCTTCTAGATTTCGGTCTCGCGCGGATGGCGGCGACGGAGGGCGAGCTCGGGGACCTGCCGACTCTGACGATGAGCCCGGATGGTTCGTTGACGGTCGAGGGAACCGTCCTCGGGACCTATCCCTACATGGCGCCCGAGCAGTTGGAGGGCAAAGAGGCGGACGCGAGATCCGACATCTTCGCGCTAGGCTGTGTGCTCTACGAGATGGCGACGGGGAAGTGCGCCTTTGTCGGCGAGAGCCGCGCCTCGGTGATCGGCGCGATCTTGAATCAACAGCCCGAGCCGATCGCGACTCTTGCTCCGTCGCTGCCGCCCACTCTCGATCTCCTGGTCCGAACGTGTCTCGCCAAAGACCCGGAGCGCCGCTTTCAAGACGCCCAAGACGTCAAGCTCCAGCTGCAATGGATCGCCGAGGGGAGCATTGAGGCGGGCACTCCCCAGGTGGAGGCGCCCCGCCGCAAGCGCCGGGAGGCGCTCGCTTGGACGCTATGCTCGCTGCTCTTCCTCGCCGTAGCCGCCCTCTTTGTCAGGTCCATCCTCAAGCCTCCGCGATCTTCCAGCCCGGTTCGTTTTACCGTGGACCTTCCCGGGCGGTTGCTGACCTTCGGAGAACCGCGTATCTCGCCGGACGGGAGAAATTTGGCCTTCCTAGCGCAAGCCGGGGGTGGCAAGTGGCAGGTCTGGATTCGTCCTCTCGACGCGCTCGACCCGTACCCGGTGCCCGGCACCGAGGGCGCCGCGTCCCGCCCATTCTGGTCGCCGGACAGTCGCCAGATCGCCTTTTTCGCCAACGGCACTCTCCAGAGGGTTGGTCTTGCGGGTGCACTGCCACAGAGGATCTGCCCTGCGCCGTTCGATGCCAGTGGCACCTGGGGAAGAGGCGGCACCATTCTCTTCGATGGGGCATCACTGGGTGAAATCCGAGAGGTGCCTGCTAAAGGCGGGGTTGCGAGGGTGTTGATCAGGAGCTCGGGAGTCAGGGCCGCGAGGAGACCCTATTTTCTCCCAGACGGACGTCATTTTCTCTACCACCAATCAGGAGGATCCGGCGGCGAGGGGCACATCATGCTCGCCAGCGTCGACTCGAAGGAGGAGCCACGCGAGCTCGTCACCGCAGACTCCAATGCGCTCTTCGCGCCGCCCGACTACCTCCTCTTCGTCAGGACCGGGACGCTCATGGCTCAGCCCTTCGACCTATCGTCGCTCGAAACCACGGGCGAACCTGTCCCGATCGTCGGTGAGATAGCGAGCTTTGCGAGTGGTTGGCTGCAGGCCTCCGTGAGCGACAATGGGACGCTCGCCTACCGCGCGGCCGCCACTGCCGATAGTCGCCTCCTCTGGGTTGATCGAGAAGGGAAAGAGATCTCGGTCGTCGGCAAGCCGGGGCGCTATCGCACCCCGGTCCTTTCGTCGGACGGTACGCGACTCGCTGTGGGCATCCTGGATTCGCGCACGGGCAAGTCGGATATCTGGATCCGCGACCTCGCCCGGGGCGCGACCTCTCGCCTTACCTTCAGCTCGGCGAGCGACTACGCTCCGATCTGGTCGCCCGACGGAAACGTCGTCGCCTTCACTTCCGAGCGCAGCGGCTTGCCGAGCCTGTGGAAGAAGAGAGCTCTCGGCAAAGGGGTGGCGGAGGAGCTGTGGGCGCCGGGAAGCCCCGTCTTCGCCAACGACTGGTCGCATGACGGGAGGCTTATCGCCGTGTCGCACTTGCGCCCGAGCGGCAAGTGGGGTGTCTGGATTGTTCCCGCGGACGGAAAGAGCAAGCCTTTTGCTTTCGTGGCCGACGAATTCGACGACCTTCTCCCCGTGTTTTCGCCAGATGGAAGATACGTCGCGTACTCTTCGGACGAGACCGGCAGGAGTGAGATCTATTTGCGCTCATTTCCTTCCGGTGAAGGCAAGTGGCAGGTCTCGGTCAAAGGTGGCTTTGAGCCCCACTGGAGTGCCAACGGCAATACGATCTACTACCGCAGGGAGGATGGAACGATTGTGGCGGCTCCGGTCACGGTAGGCGAGGCTTTCTCCGTCGGAGTCCCCCGAGAGCTGTTCCGGGCCAACCTCGCATCCGTTGCTCTATGGCGCAACCTGTTCATCGTTGCCGACGGTGGCCAGAGATTTCTTCTCGTGTCACCGTTCGGCAACCCGCAAGTTGCGGGGATGACCGTGGTTCTCAACTGGCCGCAGATGATCGGGAGGTGATCAGATCCTCCGTCCGCTCGAAGAGAACCGCGGGGTTGGTAGAGGCTCTAGGCCGTCAGCTCGCGCTCGAGGGGAGTGCGGAAACGGGGAGTGAACCGGACCTCGCCGAGCCATGCGGCGAGGCGGCTTCCTTCCTTTTTAGCTGCTGACTGGGCCTCTTTTCCTACGTCGACGAGTGTTTGAACCGCGATCTCTCCGTCGGGGCGTTGCGCCCAGCCGCCGATCACGCGGCCGTTCCGCCAGACAGTGGGGCCGGCGTTGCCGTTGCGGTCGAAGAGGCGGGGAGCCAGGTCGCCAAGGTACCAGTCGCGATCCTTCCAGCCCATTGTGGTCGAGTCGAGGGCGGGGAGGAGGACGACCCTGGCTTCGTCCCAAGTCGGCTCCGCGGAGACGGTCTCCTCGAGATCATCGGCGAGGATGAATCCGGTGCCCTTCTCGAGCTCGACCTCGATCGGAGAGATCGCTTCGAGGGCCTTGCGCGTCTGTCCCTTGTTCCAGCGCGTCCACCACTGCAAGTCGTCGAAGGTGACCGGACCAAAGGCGTGGAGATAGAGGAGGGCGAGCTCGGCCCGAAAGGCGGCGGGATCCGCCGGCTCTTCGTCAAACGAGAAGCCGAGCCAGGCTTCGGTCGGCGCCCAGCGGTACATCGTGGAACGCCACGAGCCGAGGGGGCGGGCGCGCATGATCTTTCCGGAGGTGGCGAGCCAGAAGAGGATGCGCGTCGAGACGCCGACCTTGCCGCCCCAACTCTTGCCCTGGCCCACCTCGATCTGGAGGCCGAGCTCGGAGACGTCCTCGGTCAGCTCCACTGCGGTCGCTTCGCCTCTGCGCTCCAGCGCACGCAGGGTCTTGGCGGCCACCCGGTCGAACCACGGTCCCGGTTGGGTGCTGATGCCCCCTGTGGCCAAAAGCTTGAGACCGCGGCGCCGCTCCCCGGGCGCCCGCGCCGCGGTGACCGCGCCGTGGTACGTCGGCACGAGTTCCGGAGGGGTCACAAACATGGTGCGACGCATCCCGAGGAAACGCGCGAGAGAGCGGTCGTCATACAGCGCCCTCTCGATCCGCTCGGGGGTCGTTGCGGAGACGCGCGCCTGGAGAGCGAGGAAGACCGAGACCGGGTCGGAGGAGTGGATGCCGACCAGGTCGCGAGCGATCGTGGGTAGGGCTTGCCCTCCCTGCATGCGCCGCGCGAGGTGGTGTAGGTTCCAAACGCGCCAGCGGCGTTGCGTTCTGCTGATGCGCTCCATCCGAGCGGCTCAGGCGCCTCCGGCGCGCATCCGTTTGTGGAGCTGGCGTCCGTGCCGGGCAACGATCTCGGGGACCGCGAGGACGTCGTCGAGCTCGGTACGGAAGTTCACGATGCAGGCGCGCAGGACGAAGTTGCCGTTGACCAGTGCGTTCGAGACGAACATCTCTCCGCTCGCCTGCAGGCGTTCCACCAGGGCGGTGTTGAGCTCGTCGAGATACGCCTTGCCTTCGGCGCTCCCCGCGTCGATGTCGGTCGGCACATAGCGGAAGGTCGCGATGCTGAGGCTCTGGGTGAGCGCCTCGATCTCCGGGTGAGCCGCGGCCGCCTCGAACATCGCCTCGGTCAAACGGATGTCGTCGCGGATCATCTGGACGACACCGTCGCGGCCGGCCTGGCGCAGGGCGAGCCACACCTTGAGGGCGCGGAAGCCGCGCGAGTTCTGGAGGCCCCGCTCGTAGAAGTTGAGCTGTTCTTCCTGGCTGTCCTCGAAGTGGTAGTAGGCGGGGTGGAAGCTAAAGGCGTCGACCAGGTGGGCCGGGTCGCGCACCAGCGTGCACCCCGCCTCGAGGGGAGCATAGAGCCACTTGTGGGGGTCGAGCGCGACCGAGTCGGCCAGCGCCAGCCCCTTGAGATCGGATGAGGCCTCCGGCAAGGCGGCGGCGAAGGCGCCGTAGGCGCCATCGACGTGAAACCAGAGGTCGTGCGCGCGGCAGATCTCGGCGATCGTGGGGAGCGGATCGACCGCTCCGGTGCCGACCGTACCGGCGGCGCCGATCACCAGGAAGGGCAAGCTCCCGGCTTGGATGTCCTCCTGGATCGCGGCCTCGAGAACTTCCGCTCGCATTCGTTGTTCGTCATCGACCGGGATCCAATGAATCGCGTCGGTGCCCATTCCGAAGAGGTCGGCCGCCTTTTGAATCCACGTATGGGTCTCCTCGGAGGCGTAGACGACGAAGGGCTGGTCGCCGGCCCTCAGACCGCCGGCGCGAATGTCCCACCCGGCTCGGGCCTTCCTCGCCGCCAGGAGGCCGATGAAATTGGCCATGGTCCCTCCGCTTCCGAAGATGCCGCCGCAGGTCGCGGGATAGCCGACGAGCTCGGCGATCCAGCGCACGGCCTGGAGCTCGATTTCGGTAGCGATCGGAGAGAGAGGCCAGCCGCCGACGTTGGGATTGATCACCGCGGCGATCAAATCCGCGAGGGCACCGATCGGAGTCGGCGATGACGTGATGTATCCCCAGAAGCGGGGATGGCCATTGAAGAGCGAGTGGTCCGCGAGCAGGGGAACCGCTTCGCTGAGGAGGCTGTCCGCCGACGTCCCAGTCTCTGGCAGCGGCCCCGCCGGCAACAGCTTCCGGAGCTCACCGGGGCTCTCGTCTGGCTTTACCGGGCGCTCGCCGAGGGTGCTCATGACCTCGGCCAGGGCATCGACGACCTCATGCCCCAGGCGGCGAAACGCCTCGGGTTCCATCTTGACGGGGGTCACCCGTCGATTTCCCTTCGAATCTTGCTGGCTCATGGCGGCACCTCGCTCTATCCTCCGGTTCGATGGGGCCGGCCCGTGGACCGGCCGCGGAGGCATAGATTATCTCGGCCTCGTGCTACATTGACCGAGGCAGCCCTCTCCGGGGTGTCGAGCCGCTCGCTAGGCTCATCGAGGCCCCCGCAATCAACGAGCCAAGGCTGCTCGAGAAGGAGGTTCGATGAAACAACGGAAGTTGGGTTCCGAGCTGACGGTGTCGGCCGTCGGGCTCGGTTGCATGGGTATGTCCGAGTTCTACAGCGGCGGTGATGAAGCGGAGTCGCTGGCCACCATCGATCGCGCCCTCGAGCTCGGAGTGAATTTCTTGGATACCGCTGACATGTACGGAGTCGGGCGTAACGAGCAGCTCGTAGGCAAGGCGCTCAAAGGGCGCCGTGAGCGGTTCGTCGTGGCGACAAAGTTCGGAAACGTCCGTGGATCCGAAGGCGAATTTCTGGGGATCAAGGGCCACCCGGACTACGTCCGCGAGGCGTGCGATGCGAGCCTCGAGCGGTTGGGGATCGACACCATCGATCTCTACTATCAGCACCGGGTCGATACGGAGACGCCGATCGAGGACACGGTCGGAGCCATGTCCGAGCTGGTCAAGGCGGGGAAGGTCCGCTATCTCGGGCTCTCCGAGGCGGCGCCGGACACGATCCGACGCGCTCACGCCGTGCATCCGATCACGGCGCTTCAGACCGAGTATTCGCTCTGGAGCCGCGAGCCCGAGGATGAGATTCTCGCCACTTGCCGCGAGCTCGGGATCGGATTCGTCGCCTACAGCCCGCTCGGCCGCGGAATGCTGAGCGGCCGCTTCGAGAGTCTCGACGACCTTCACGAGGACGACTGGCGGCGGCACAACCCGCGATTTCAGGGAGAGAATTTCTCCCGCAACGTCGAGCTCGTGGTCAAGGTTCGAGAGATCGCGATGGAGAAAAACGTGACGCCGGCGCAGCTGGCTATCGCCTGGGTCCTGTCGCGCGGCGAGGACATCGTTCCCATTCCGGGAACCAAGCACGTTCATTACCTCGAAGAAAATGCCGCCGCCGCTGACATCGAGCTCGCCGCGAGCGAGATCCAGAGGCTGGAAGAGGCCTTCCCGAAGGGCGCGGCGGCGGGAACCCGCTATCCCGAGCACGGCATGAAGCGAGTCAACCGGTGAGCGGTCCAACATTGCCCTTGGTCGTCATCTCGGCTCCTGCGCGACCCGAGGAAAAGGCGGCGGTCGAGCCCCTTCTCGAGGGCAAGGCGCGCGTCGCCTATCTAGAAGAGGCAGGCGAGACTGAGCGCCTCGACCTGGTGAGAAGCGCAAAGGTCGTCGTCAGCTGGGTTCCGCAGCGCGAGCTCACCGCCGCTGAGCTCGATGCCTTGGCCTCCGTCGAGCTCATCCAGATGGTGTCCGCCGGAGTCGACCACGTCCCTTTCGCGGCCATTCCCGAGGGGCCCCGGATCGCGAGTAACGCGGGCGCCTACGCCGAGCCCATGGCCGAGCACGCCTTGGCGATGATCCTCGCCCTGGCCAAGCGGCTCTTGATCGAGCACCGGGCATTGGCCCGGGGAGAGTTCCGGCAGAGGAACCTGAATCGCCGTCTGGCCGGGGGAAAGGCCGCGATCGTGGGTTACGGCGGCACGGGCCAGGCGACGGCGCGTATGCTTCGGGCCATCGGCATGAGCATTCTCGCCGTCAATACCTCGGGGAAGACCAGTGATTCCGTCGAGCTCGCGGCCACGCTCGACGACCTTCATGCGGTGCTCTCAGGCGCTGACGTCGTCCTGCTCTCGCTGCCGCTGACGGTCAGGACGCGCGGCTTGATCGGTGCGCGCGAGCTTGGCTGGATGAAGGAAGACGCCATCCTGGTCAACGTCGCCAGGGGCGAGCTCGTCGACCAGAAAGCGCTGTACGAGCATCTTGCGGCGCATCCGAGCTTCCAGGCGGGGGTCGAATCGTGGTGGATCGAGCCCCTGCGGCACGGGGAGTTCCGCGTCGACTATCCGTTCTTCGAGCTCGAGAACTTCCTCGGCTGTCCGCACAATTCGGCGATGGTGGAAGGCGCCCTCGCGGATGGCGCGCGCTTGGCGGGGGAGAACGTTGCTCGTTTCCTCGCCGGCGAAGAGCCCTACGGTCTGGTGCGACGGGAGGACTACCTCGCTGCTCCCTAGGGAAGTCTCGCGCGACCGCGCCGGACCACGACGAAACGAGGAGGTATGGGAATGAGAGAGCACTTCGCCGGAGTCTTCCGTTACAGCCGTTGGGCGAATCGGCGGTTGCTGAGCGCCTTGGCGCGCCAGGAGATCCACGACCCGGGTTTACTCGGAATCTTGGCGCATGCGTTCCTCGCCGAGCGCATCTGGTTGGAAAGAATCAAGGGGGAATCTTCGAGCAGCGCGCCGTGGCGTGATCTGAGCTTGAGCGAGTGCGAGGCACTGGAAGAGGAAAATGCCTCGGCGCTTCAAGCTCTATTGGACGACCTCTCAGGTTCCGATTTGGGTAGCCCCATAACCTACAAGAACAGCAAGGGCATCGAGTTCAGCAACACCATCGGAGCGGCGCTCACCCACCTGGCCCTGCACTCGGCTTACCACCGGGGGCAGGTGGCGCACGAGATGCGCAGGCTGGGCAAAGAGCCGGTCAACACCGACTACATCACCTTCGTGCGGGAAGAAGCGGGCTGACGCTGGCTGTTTCTCCCGGCTTGAAGCGATGCTCGGCTGCGTCCCATCTCGAACGGAAGCGACTCTTTGATCGATTGCCCTGAGAAGAATCTCGGGATGCACGCCTCGTCCGGTGTGATCTCTTTCTGAACGGGTAAGGAAGCCCGCGCAACCAACCCATCTACTCTCCGCGGCGCCAGGCCCTTCGCGGAGGTGTCGGGTGCCTCATCGGCTAGAATTGCCGAAGCCGCCGTCTCATCAACACTGTTCTCGAACGATTGGAGGGTCCGATGCCTCGTCGCCGCGCCGTATCTCTCGTCCTCGCCGTAGCTTCCGTCGCTCTCCTTATCGCTCCGGGGCTCCGTGCCCAAACGAGCCCATCGCCGGTGGATCAGGCCGTGGCTTCGGAGCTCCCTTCTCTTGTAGGCACTTACAAGTCCTTGCACGAGGCTCCCGAGCTCTCGGGCCATGAGAAGAACACCTCCGCCTTCATCGCCGATCAGCTCCGCGCCCTCGGCTTCACGGTTGTCGATCACATCGGAAAGTACGAAGATCCGGATCTCACCGGCTACGGAGTCGCCGCGGTGATGAAGAACGGCGCCGGGCCCACGGTCCTGGTTCGCACCGAGCTCGACGCCCTTCCGGTCACCGAGGCCACCGGCCTTCCCTATGCCAGTACGGTGAAGACCAAGAACGCGGACGGCCAGGAGGTCGGGGTCATGCACGCCTGCGGTCACGACATCCACATGACGAGCTTTCTCGGAACGGCGCGGGCCCTCGTCCAGATGAAAGATCGGTGGCATGGGACGCTGGAGATGATCGGTCAGCCCGCCGAGGAGATCGGCAAGGGGGCCGACGCGATGCTGCGCGACGGTCTCTATCAGCGGATCCCGCGGCCGGACTATGTGCTGGCGCTCCACGACTCCTCGCAGCTCGAGGCGGGCAAGGTTGCCTACTGTCCGGGCTATGCCCTCGCCAACATCGATTCGGTCGATATCATCTTGCGCGGGGTCGGAGGTCATGGTGCCATGCCGTCGCACACCAAGGACCCCGTGGTCCTCGCCGCGGAGACCGTGCTCGCCATTCAGACGATTGCCAGCCGCGAGATCTCGCCGCTCGATCCGGTGGTGATCACCGTGGGCTCGATTTACGGAGGAACCAAGCGCAACGTCATCCCGGATCAGGTGACGCTGCAGCTCACGGTGAGGACCTACAAGAAGGAAGTGAGAGAGAAGGTTCTCGCGGCGCTCCAGCGCATTCCTAGAGGCTTGGCTGAAGCCGCCGGAATGCCCGCGGACCGCATGCCCATCGTCACCGTGTCGAAGACCGAGCGCGGCGACGCCCTCTACAACGACCCGGCCCTGGCGGAGCGTGTGGTGAAGGTTTGGGACAAAGCGTTCGGGAAGGAGAACGTCCTCAAGATTCCTCCCGAGATGGTGAGCGAGGATGTCGGCCACTTCGGCTTGGACCGCAAGATCCCGGTGCTCCAATTTCGGATCGGCGCCGTGGCACCGGCACTGATGAAGGAGCACATGGCGACCGGCAAGCCGTTGCCGCCGCTGCACTCGGCGCTCTTCGCGCCGCTTCCCGAGCCGACGATCCGCACCGGGGTCAAGGCGATGACCCTCGCCGTCCTCGACCTGATGGGGCACGACTAATCTATTCGGGGGTGGCGCTCCGGGACGGCGCTACGGGTCCGCGATCTCCCAGGGATCGTAGGTACCGACGCTCCATAGGTGCTCTTCGGGGTCGCGGCAGGTGAAGCCGCGGCCCCCGTAGGGCTTGTCCTCGATCTCTATCGCGATCTCGCCGCCGTTCGCCTTGACCCGCTCGTAGACCGCGTCGGCGTCATCGACGATGAGGTAGGGACTCTGAGTTTCGAAGCCACCGATCTCGTTCGGCTGCTTGAGGAGACGGCCGAAGTCACCCTCGTTTACCGGGCCAAGCATCACCATTCCATTGCCGAATGCGAGCTCGGCGTGCATGACGGCCCCTTCCGGGTCCTTGGCGACCGCCTTCGCCGCGAAGCCGAAGACGCGGCCGAGCCAATCGATGGCTGCCGCCGGATCGCGGTATTGAAGTCCGGGGATGACGGGGGAACGAGTCTGTTTCGGCGAACCGGGCATGGGGTGTCCTTCCTCGTGAGGGGCTTGAGTGTCTTCTATTTACGCACGATCTCGACGCGGCGATTGCGCGCTCGACCCAGTGCCGTCGAGTTGTCGGCGATCGGCTGGCTCGCCCCGAAGCCGTCGGAGCTCAGCCGGCTCGCTGTCACGCCGTGCGCCGCGAGGTAAGCGCTGACCGCGGCGGCGCGCTGCTCGGAGAGCTTCTGATTATGCTCGGCGGTACCTGTCGAGTCGGTGTGCCCTTCGATCGAAAGCTTCCAATCGGGATGGGCGGAAAGGGCCTTGGCGACGTCGTCGAGCACCGCGCGCGATTTCGGCCGCAGGCGGGCCGAATCGGTGTCGAACTCGATTCCATAGAGGAGCGCCCGGCCCGATTTGGCAAGCTGGCGGGCGACCTCGCCCCCGACCGACCCGGTCCAGTTCGGACATCCGCCAACCTTGGTCGAGGTTTTGGTGCCGTTCCAGTCGCCGTCCGGCGCCCCGCGCTGGTCGGAGTCGTACCACCAGTGACCGCGGAAGCTCTTGCCGTCGGGCGCGAACACCATGACCGCCGGTCCGGTGTCCTTGGGGTCGTTGTTCTCCTCCCAGGTGAGCTTCATGACCCGGCCTTCGACGCTTCCGGTGATGAGCCCGCTACGGTGCTCGTAACAGCCGACGAGCGAGGTGCCCTGCTGTCGAATGTGGAAGAGCGAGTAGCTCGTCGAGTAGGTTCCCGAGACGTCACCGATCGACTGAGGCTGAGAGCGAGTACCGTAGGCGCGAAACGAGCAGAGCTCCACGTACTGGGGGTCGCCCTGATTACTGAGAATCTGGAGCTTGACCCAGCGCGCACGGAGCGCTCTTCTTGCCGGGAACTTCTGGTTGTCCGCCCCTTCCTTGAGATTCGCTCGCAGGACTTGCTGAAACCCCTGCGACTTCGAAGTCTGGGAGACCGAGACCCGGATGGCCTTGGCGCCGCGCCCGTTGCCGTCGAGGCAAGCATTCTCGTCAAAGGCGAAGCTGCTCACGGTAGCGATCTCGGGCAGCTCGAAGACCATCGTCTGGCCGCTGGTCTGGCCCTTAACCGACGCCCAGCCGGAGTCCGGGGCATCATCGAGCAGCTTGAGCGGGGGCCATCCGGAGTAGCTCGGTGGTTCCACCACCGGCAGGGCGCCGGCGCCGAGCGACAGAACGTTGGTCGCCGCTGCGACGCCAGGGCTGCCGGAGAGAACGGTCAGGATAACGAACGCGGTGAGAAGAACCGCATACGAAAAGATGCGAAGCGGGTACTTCGACGTCATTCGAGCCTCCTCGAGAAAACCGCTTGTGGGGGCGGCGCTCTATCTTACCTCCAGGACGGCTGAAGCGGGTCGGCCTCCGCCCGCAGCGACGGAGAGAGCCGTTGCCTCTGCGCCAGCTCGCCGAGTGCCGCTAGAATGGAGTCGCGGTCTTCCGTGTTGGAAGGGAAGGAGGCGATATGAAGACCATCGAGAACAAGTCCCATCGTCCCATCAAGGTTCCGCTGCCGCAGGGAAAGTTTCTCCACCTCGGGCCCGGCAAGAAGGGCCAGGTCGCTGATCACGCCGAGGAGCACCCGGGCTTCAAGCTCCTGCTCGAGTCCGGAGACATCGCGATCATCGAGGTGGGAGGACGTCCGGTCGGACCGAGCGATGGCGAAGGATCGGTTCACCCGTCCCCACACGGACATGCTCCGCGCACCTCGGTCTCGACGCGCGGCGATCGCGGCGGCTGACCGGCCCGAACCTGCTCGAGAGGGTTGAGCGCTTTGCGCGGTTCCTGTCGCCTCCGGCGCTCTGGTTTCCGCGATCCCAAGGGAGGAGCTCTACCTCGCGACGATTGCCGCGAGCAGTGTCATTGCTTTCGCTTTGTGCATCGCTATCGCGCCGTGTAGACTCTGCCCCGAATCGCAAACGGAGAGAGCGCCATGAGCGAGCCGCGCGAAAGGAATACTGCGCCCCGTCGGGGCTGGTCGCTACACACCAAGATCTTCTTGGGTCTGCTGGTGGGCGTCGTTGCTGGCGTCGCGGCCAACGCCTTCTTTTCCCACACTCGGGGTCTGTTGCTGGTGGAGAAATACGTCAGCGACCCCCTCGGCACCATTTTCTTGAATCTCCTCATCATGATCGTCATCCCGTTGGTTTTCGCCAGCCTGGCGCTGGGGGTGGCGCAGATCGGCGATCTTCGCCATCTTGGAAGAATCGGCGTCAGGACCGCCGCCTACTTTCTGCTGGTAACGGCGCTCGCGGTGGTGATCGGCTTGACGCTGGTCAACACGATCCGACCGGGGGACTACCTGCCCAAGGAGATGAAGGGCGAGCTGATGAGCAGCTACGGCGAGCGAGCGACCGAGCTCAAGGGAACCGCGCAGAAGACCGAGATCGGCATGGATCTTCTCGTGGCGGTGGTCCCGCGCAATCCCTTCGCCGCCATCGCAACGCCGACGCCCAACATGCTGGCTTTGATCTTCATATCGCTCATCACCGGCGTCGGTCTCACGCAGATTCGCGCCGAGCGGGCCGCACCCATCCTGCGTCTGCTCGAGGGAATCAACGACCTGACCGCGGCGATCATTCACCTGGTCATGCGTCTCGCGCCCTACGGTGTGGCGGCGCTCCTGTTTAGCGTCACCTCACGCTTTGGTTTCCGCCTGCTCGGGGCCCTCGGGATGTTCGTGGTGACGGTTCTGCTGGGGCTCGCGATCCACCTATTCGTGAGCTTCCCGATTCTCGTGCGCACCTTCGCCCGCTACAGCCCCATGCGTTTCTTCCGCAAGGTGCAAACCGTGATGCTCACCGCGTTTTCCACCAGCTCGTCGAGCGCGACGCTGCCTACGACCATCACCGTTTCGGAGGAGGAGCTCGGAATCCCGGAGAGCGTGAGCGGCTTCGTGCTGCCGCTCGGGGCGACCATGAACATGAACGGCACGGCCCTGTTCGAGGGGGTCACGGTCCTCTTCCTGGCGCAGGTCTTCGGCGTCCATCTCTCGTTGCCGGTTCAGATCTTTCTGATTCTGATGAGTGTCTTGACCGCGGTGGGTGCGGCCGGCGTTCCTTCGGGGGCGATTCCCCTCATGATCATCGTCCTCGGTCTGGTGCATGTGCCGGCGGAAGGTATCGCTCTGATTCTCGGCGTCGATCGGATCCTCGACATGTGCCGCACGGTGGTGAACGTTACCGGGGACATCACCTGCGCGGCTTACGTCGCCCGCACGGAAGGGATCACGCTGAAAGAGTAGCAGTAGCCCACGCGCCTCGGCGCGGGCTCTGCACGATATTCATAAGTCATGTAGACTAGTTCCGTGCCCCCCAGCATTCGTTTCTGCCGGGCGGCGGACAATGTCCGCATCGCCTTCAGCTCTAATGGCACCGGTCCCCCTCTGGTCCAGGCCCCGACCTGGCTGACCCATCTCGAGCTCGACTGGGAGTCGGTCGCCTGGTGCGACTGGTTGAGCGAGCTCTCGAAGTCCCACACCCTGGTGCGCCATGACCTGAGGGGTTGTGGGCTCTCGGACCGTCACCCCGACCACCAATCGATCGAGGATTGGGTGGAGGATGTGGAGGCGGTGGTCGACGCCTTCGGGCTCGACCGCTTTCCCCTCTTCGGAATCTGTCAAGGAGCCGCCATCGCGGCGGCCTATGCGGCTACTCATCCGGAGAGAGTAAGCCGGCTCGTTCTCTACGGAAGCTACGTCCAGGGCGCCCTGTCGAGGGTGCCACCGCCGCCACAGGTGGAGGAGATCAATGCCTTGGCGACCCTGATCGAGCACGGCTGGGGGCGTGACTCGCCGGCGTTTCGCGAGGTCTTCTCATGCATGCTGATGCCGGACGCAAGGGCTGAGCGCATCCGTGCTCTGAACGACTTGGAGCAGCGAAGCGCCACGCCCGAAATGGCCCGCCGGTTGTGGCTTGCCTTCCATAGCCTCGATATCGCCGATCTGGTGACGCGGATTTCCGTCCCGACCTTGGTCTTGCACTGTCGCGGGGACGGCATGGTCCCGTTCGAGGAGGGGCGGCGCACGGCGACGCTGATTCCCGGGGCCGAGTTCGTTGCCCTCGAGGGCCGCAACCACATTCTCCAGCCCGACGAGCCCGCTTGGGAGCGGATGTGGGAGGTGGTGCAGCCTTTCCTCGCGGAAGACGAGACACGAAGGGATCTCACCACCTTTGGTGACTTGACGACTCGTGAGAATGAGCTTCTCGACCTGTTGGCACGCGGGCGAAGCAACGCCGAGATCTCAGTCGAGCTCGATATCGCCCCCAAGACGGTGCGCAACCACGTGAGCAACATCTTCAGCAAGCTGGGCGTTTCACGGCGGGCCGAGGCGATCGTCAAGGCGCGCGAAGCCGGTTTCGGGCGGTAAGACCCTCAACCGGGACTCCGGTCCTACCCTTTTCCCCAGAGACTGCGAATTTTCGGTGACGCGCTGGGACGCGCGCCTCATGACACCGGCGCTTCGCCTATCTAGGATGGGTCAATCGTAGTGGTGCGAACGCGATAGTGAAGAAAGGAGCGGGAGGCGATGGAACATGGTGAGCTGGTCCTCGGGCGTCAAGAGCCGCTTCGGCGCGGCTACCAGACAGCTCCCGACGATGCGTGGATCAACGATCGCGCCGAGACCGTCGGAGGGGCGACTTTGGATCCCTTTCACGGGCTCGTGATTGCCGGCGCATCGGAGAGCGAGGGGTGGGGGGTGGGAATCCATCGCGCGGTGGGCGGCGACCACGATCAGCCCAACCCCGGCGACATTCTCTGTGCCGCCCTCGCTAGCTGCATGGATACGACGTTGCGCATGCTTGCGGCCCGCCTGCGGATTCCGGTCGTCGAGCTGACCGTTCGGGTGACCGGGGCGGTGGACGTGCGCGGCACTCTGGCGGTGAGCCAGGAGGTTCCGGTCGGATTTCAGCGGCTGCGCTGCGTGCTCGACCTGGAGGTCGGCGAGGGGGTTGCCCCCGAGGCGGTCGACCGCCTCATCCGCGCTACGGAGCGTGCCTGTGTGGTCCTGCAGACGTTGCGCGGCGGCGTGCCGGTCAATCTCGAGCTCGCCGATGCCGACCTGGAGGTTTCATCGAATGTGTCAAGTGGACAAGGAGGATAGAGCGATGAGCGGATTCATCACGATGGTTTACGGTCTCGTCTGTTACGGAATCTTCTTCTGCACCTTCCTGTACGCGGTCGGTTTCGTCACCAACTTCCTGGTGCCGAAGGGGATCGATGCGGGAGCG
>JBJKRB010000125.1:0-3879 GCA_046704885.1 Thermoanaerobaculia bacterium
TCGGCATGGCGACCGCTCTCTTGGCGAGCTGGAGCTTCCCTGCATGCGCCGCAAACCAACCGCCGATGGTCTCGATCGTCTCGACCCCGTGGATGACGAAGACCACGAACAAGGTCCAGATCAGGTAGCGCCGCGCCCGCAGACTCTCTTGCGCCTCCACCATGATCCGCCGATCCTACCAGGGGCGGGTCCGCGATGGTCTCCTCCATGAGTTTGCCGTTGGTAAGCCGCGCGCGGCCCCTCGGCATCGAAGCAAGGTCGCCCGTCCGCCATTCGGCTAAGCGGCGCGGCCCTGAGCTATACTGCGCCAAGAGAAAACGCTTACGCCGCTTGGCGCCCCGCAGCTCGACTCCCCGGCACGATCTCCCATGAGCAACGCATCGAACTCCTCCGACGCATCACCCAGCGCCGTCCCCGAACAGGGCGCACGCGTCGCCCCGTTGACCCGCAGGAATCCCGGGATGCCCCTCGACCTCGACTGGGTCGATCGCGTTCGGGTCAACCGCTCCGCCGTCGAGCGCCGCGCCGCCACCATTCCCAAGCGCCGCTCGGTCAAGAAGGCGTGGCAGGCCGCCTGGCTCTTGAAGGCGGTCACGATGATCGACCTGACGACGCTCTCGGGGGACGACACCGCCGGCCGCGTCGAGCGCATCTGCGCCAAGGCGAGGCAGCCGGTTCGGCTCGACATTCTCGCCGCTCTAGGAGCGGAGAACCTACCGATCCACACCGCGACCGTATGCGTCTATCACCGCTGGGTCGAGGTCGCGAAACGAGCGCTCGAAGGCTCCGGCGTTCCGGTCTGCGCCGTCTCGACGGGGTTTCCCGCCGGGCTCTCTCCCTTTGAGCAGCGCTTGGAGGAGATCGGCGCATCGCTCGCCGCCGGCGCCGAAGAGATCGACATCGTCATCACCCGGGCGCACGTTCTGACCCAGAGCTGGCAGGCGCTCTACGACGAGGTTCAGGCCTTTCGCAAGGCCGCGGGTCACGCGCTCTTGAAGACGATCCTCGCGACCGGGGAGCTCGCCACGATGCGCAACGTGGCGCGCGCCAGCCTGGTGGCGATGATGGCCGGAGCGGACTTCATCAAGACCTCGACCGGCAAGGAGAAGGTCAACGCCACCCTCCCCGTCGGGCTGGTCATGGCCCGCGCCATCCGCCAGTACCACGAGGCGACCGGACATCGGGTGGGCTTGAAGCCGGCGGGCGGAATTCGCGCCGCCAAGGAGACGCTGGCGTGGCTCGCGATGATCAAGGACGAGCTCGGGGACGCCTGGCTCACCCCTCAGCTCTTCCGCTTCGGCGCCAGCTCGCTTCTGGCCGACATCGAGCGCCAGCTTGAAATGCATGCCACCGGCCATTACTCGGCGGCCTTCCATCACCCGGTCGGGTAGAGGCGGACGGAGGAACGATGAGCGAGGTCGAACGCATCTTCGCCACCATGGAGTACGGTCCGGCGCCGGAGTCGCCGACCGAGGCTGACGCTTGGCTCGAGCGTCACGATCGCCGCTTCGGTCTGTTCGTCGGCGGCCGCTGGCGCCAGCCCGCGAGCGGCGAGCGCTTTCCGACGATCAACCCGGCGACGGCTCAGCCCTTGGCCGAGATCAGCCAGGCGGGAGCCGACGACGTCGACGCCGCGGTCGGCGCGGCGCGCAAGGCGTTCCCGCACTGGAGCAAGCTTCCCGGTCACGCTCGCGCCCGCTACCTCTACGCCTTGGCCCGCCTGGTGCAAAAGAACGCGCGCCTTCTCGCGGTCTTGGAGACGATGGACAACGGCAAGCCGGTGCGCGAATCGCGCGACATCGACGTGCCGCTCGTGGCCCGCCACTTCTACCACCACGCGGGCTGGGCGCAGCTCATGGAAACGGCGTTCCCCGGCTACGGACCGGTCGGCGTCGCCGGGCAGATCATCCCCTGGAACTTTCCTCTCTTGATGCTCGCCTGGAAGGTGGCGCCAGCCCTGGCCGCCGGCAATACGGTCGTTCTCAAGCCGGCGGAGTTCACCTCCTTGACCGCGCTGCTCATCGCCGAGCTCGGCGAGCAAGCGGGTCTTCCCCCGGGGGTGCTGAACGTGGTGACCGGCGACGGTCGCACCGGCGAGCTCATCGTCAAGCACCCGGATGTCGACAAGATCGCCTTCACCGGCTCGACCGAGGTCGGTCGCCTGATCCGCGAAGCCACGGCGGGGAGCGGCAAGAAGCTTTCGCTCGAGCTTGGCGGCAAGTCACCCTTCGTCGTCTTCGACGACGGCGATCTGGACAGCGTGGTCGAGGGCGTGGTCGACGCAATCTGGTTCAACCAGGGACAGGTCTGCTGTGCCGGTTCCCGCATCCTGGTTCAAGAAGGCGTCGAAGCGGAGCTCGAGGCCAAGCTCAAGGCCCGTATGGAGACCCTACGCGTCGGCGATCCCCTCGATAAGGCCATCGACATCGGCGCCATCATCGCTCCGGTGCAGCTCGAGAAGATCGAGCGCTTGGTCGAGCAGGGAACGGTCGAGGGAGCGCAGTGCTGGCAACCCTCGTGGACTTGCCCCGAGGAAGGTTTCTTCTACCCGCCGACCCTCTTCACCCGCGTCTCGCCCGCCGCCACGATCGCGCAGGTGGAGATCTTCGGCCCCGTCGTGGTGATGATGAGCTTCCGCACTCCCGCCGAGGCGGTGGAGCTCGCCAACAACACGCGTTACGGCCTCGCCGCGAGCGTTTGGAGCGAGAACATCAATCTCGCCCTGGACGTCGCGCCCAAGATTCTCGCGGGCAGCGTCTGGATCAACTGCACCAACGTCTTCGACGCCGCTTCCGGATTCGGCGGCTACCGCGAGAGCGGCTTCGGGAGAGAGGGTGGACGGGAGGGGATGTTCGAGTATCTCGAACCCGTCTGGAAACATGATCTAGAGGCGCTAGAGGTCCCCGCCCCGCCAGCGGCGGATGCGACTCCGGAGCCCAAGGCGGCGGGAAGCGATCTCCCGGCGATCGATCGCACCCCAAAGATGTACATCGGTGGAAAGCAGAAACGACCGGACGCGCCCTATTCGATCGCGATCCTCGACGCGGGGGGAAAGCTCGCGGGCGAGGTCGGACGCGGCAATCGCAAGGACATCAGAGACGCGGTCGAGGCGGCCCACGCGGCCCACGCCTGGCCCGCGGCGACCGCGCATAATCGCGCCCAGGTCCTCTACTATGTCGCCGAGAACCTAGCGGTTCGTAGCGCCGAGCTGGCCGCCCGCCTGCGCGAGCTCACGGCTGCCAGCAAGAAGAAGGCGGAGCGCGAGGTCGAAAGGACCATCGAACGCCTCTATTCCTACGCCGCCTGGGCCGACAAATGGGACGGCAACGTCCATGCCACGCCGTACCGAAACGTCACTCTGGCGATGCCCGAGCCGATCGGCGTAATGGGGGTGGTCTGTCCCCCGGCCCCGGCGCTCCTCGGATTCATCTCCTCGGTGATTCCGGCGGTGGCCATGGGCAATCGGGTCGTCGCCGTGCCCTCGGAGCGCTTCCCCCTCCTCGCCACCGACCTCTACCAGATCTTCGACACCTCCGACCTTCCCGCTGGCGTCATCAACATCGTCACCGGCCTCGCCGACGAGCTCGCTCCCGTTCTCGCCGCCCACGACGACGTCGCCGGCATCTGGTACTTCGGAACGAAGGAGGGCGGCGCCGAGGTCGAACGCCTCTCCGCCGCGAACCTGAAGCGCACCTGGACCCTGAACGGCAAGGCGCTCGAGTGGAGCGATCCCGCCCAGGGCGAGGGCGAGCACTTCCTGCGCCAGTCGACCCAGATCAAGAACATCTGGATCCCCTACGGCGAGTAGCCGAGGGGCGCTTCCTCGGCGAAGCCGTTTTCTCTCTCCTCTCCCTAGTCCGTGGGGCGGCCGCGACCGAG
>JBJKRB010000126.1:0-7541 GCA_046704885.1 Thermoanaerobaculia bacterium
GGGCACGGTCGAGCGCCTGCGAAGCTCGCATTCGAGCGAGATCGAGCGCCTGAAGGCCGAGATCGCCGAGCTCAAGAGCAAGCTGGCCGGGCGTGACAAGGACGGCGAAGAGGGTGAAGACTCCTAGGGAGGCCGCTGCCTCTCCCGCGTCGGCCGATGTCACCGCGAGGCCGCGGAGGGTCCGAAGCGGTCTCATGTTGAAACCATGTCATTGCGAGGAGACTCTGGGTGCTGACGAAGCAATCTCTATTCACCGGCGCGGAATCCCGGTGTCAGCGTCGAGACTGCCGCGTCGCCCTGCGGGCTCCTCGCAGTGACAGACCGCGGCAGATCAAGGTCGCCACGCTCGCGATGACAGGAATGAAGCTCACCTCAGCGACGGACGTAGGGGCGGGTTTCAAACCCGCCCCCGCGAGGCGGTACTTTGGATCGATTCTCACTGTTCTCGCAGCGTTTCTGGTCTCCCTTGCCCTGCTGCCCGCCGCGCTGGCAGCCACTACCTTTGGGTCCGCGCCAGGGGATGTGATCGTTCTTGTCTCGCCGGCTGCGGGGAGCCACCTCGTCGCCGGCCAGTGGGTGACCCTCGTCTGGCGGCCAGGAACGAATTTCTCGCGCCTCGACTGGGTAGAGGAATGGGAAGCGTTCCTCTCCCTCGACGGCGGGCGGCACTTCGCGCTCCGCATTACGCCTCACCTCGATCGTGCGCTTCGCACCGCAACCTGGCGGGTCCCCGATCTCCCATCGAACGACGTCCGTTTTCTGCTGCGTTTCGGAGACGAGACGCGCGAGCTTCTGCTGCCACTGTCCTCGCGCTTCACGATCTCGCGGTCGACGGAAGTGGACCGTTTTGTCCCCGGATGCTGGACATCCTCGGAGATGGCCTTCGCGCCGGGTGAGCGGGCGCGGCCGGGGAGCTCGGGCGTCGTCGCCTGGTCGGAGGGGGGCCGCGAGGGTGGATCCACGCATTGGGTAACCGCGGTCTACTGGCAGGACGAGGTCGCGGCAGTCAAGGATGCCATCGCGAAGGAGCTCCCACCGGCCACGGTTCCGGAACCCGTACCGTCTCCTATCTCTTCACTCCGGGCGACACCCCGGAATCCCCATGCGGTCTCCGAGCGGAAGCCGCTTAGCGGACCGGAAGACTCGGTTCGCGACCTCATCCTTCTCACCGAGCGTCGAATCGAGTGATCCTCTCTCTGCGCCGTGCCGGCTTGGCTTGCCGTTGATCCGCCAAGCGGCGCCGGCGCATGCGTGCTGAGTCTCCCCGGATCGCATCGCCTGGTGGCGGCGCGCCGCCGGGGTCTCGATGATGATTCAGGCGGAAGAGGAGAGGATGAAAATGAAGATATACATTGCGAGGCGGTTCTCGATCGTCTTACCGCTGGCCGCTGCTCTCATCGCTTTGAGCTCGCCGGGCGCGTCGGCACAAGCGGCGACGAGCGATACGAGTGGCCAGCTTCCGGTCACCAGCGGCACCATCGAGGTCACCGCCACCCGCGTTCCGGAGGATGTTTCCGTCGTTCCCGCGTCGGTGACGGTGATCAAGGGGAAGGATGCCCGAGCGCGGGGCGCCAAGACGGTAGCGCAGGCCTTGGCTCTGGTCGGCGGCGTGGCGATTGCGCCGGGAGGCGACGCGGGCCCGGCCGATGGCGTGCCCGAGATCTGGGGCCTGCGCGAGCTCGACGCGTACCTCCTCGTGGTTGATGGCGTTCCGCGCGGTGGTGCTTTTCTTCCCGATCTGGGAAGCATCGACCTGACTGGAGTCGAGCGCATCGAAGTTCTGCGCGGGGCCGCTCCCGTGATGTTCGGTGCTACGTCGTTCGTTGGCGTCATCCAGGTGATTCACTGGGCTCCCGGAGCTGGAGACCGGCGCGTGGAGCTCTGGGGAGGAAGCCACTCGAGCGGCGGCGCCTCGGTTACCGCTCCCTTGCGGTCGATCGGAGCGGACGGCGCCTACCGGCAGTCCCTGAGCGTCAGCTATGACAAGCGCGGCTATCGCGACCCCAGGACGGACTTCAAGCGAAGCCACGTGCTCTATCGCGGTGCCTTGAGCACCCGGCGCGGCACTCTTCGGTTCGACATGAATGCCCTCATTCTCGATCAGTCGCCGGCGAGCCCTCGTCCTCGCACAGGCAATGGATTGGCGCCGTTCTCCAGCATTCCGCTGGACGCCAATCTCAATCCGAGCGACGCAAAGCTGAATCACGATCGCCTCGAGGGAGTTCTCGGTTGGAGCGAGAAGCTCTGGGGCGGCGAGTGGCGGACGACTCTTTCGGTCGCGCATGGAACGGTCGACACGATTCGCGGCTTCGTTCGCCCCGAGCTCGCGATCGGCGCGGACGGGAACAATGCGGACGGCTACCGTCAAAAGCAGAATCAGACGGATATCTACTTCGACAGCCATCTCGCGCTCAACCCGAACGGGTCGACGGCGATCGTCGTGGGTATCGATCACCTCTATGGATCGGGCACGCAGCACAGCTCGAACTTCGCTTATGTCGCCCACCTGAACGGCGTGAATGAGCCAGCCAGCACCAGCCGTCCGATCGACGAGCGCACCGAGCTCACCGATAGGCGAAACTTCTCGGGACTCTACGGGGAGCTTCAGTGGCGCCCGGCGCCTCGCTGGCACCTCGAGATTGGAGCGCGTCTGAACCACACGCAGGAGTCGGAGCAGGGCGACATGGAATCTTCCGATCCTGAGGAGGGAGAAGAGGGCGCGGCGAGCCACCGAACGGATACGCGGCTTTCCGGCGTCGTGGGAGCGAACTTCCTCGCTTGGGGCAATGCCAACAACGGCTTGTGGGTCTTCGCGGACCTGCGCAGCTCGTTCAAGCCGGCGGTCGTGGATTTCGGCCCCGAGGCCGAGGGGGAGATCCTCAAGCCGGAAACCGCGAAGAGCGCGGAGATCGGGGTCAAGGGAACATTCTTGGGCGGGAGGATCGACTGGCAAGCGACCGCATTTCAGATGGATTTCTCCAACCTGGTCGTGGCCGAGGTCAGCCCGTCGGGCCTACCTCAGCTGGCCAACGCCGGAAAACAGCGCTTCCGCGGGATCGAGCTCGAGGGAAGTTGGGAGATCTTGCCGGCGCTCACCTGGCGGGTCGCAGGGAGTCTGCATGACAGCCGCTTTCGCGACTATCAACGCTTCTCCGGAGGGGTTGTGCAGCAGCTCTCCGGGAACCGCCTGGCTCTAGCGCCGCGCGTCCTGGCCTCGACTGGCCTGATCTACGCCCCGGCGGCCGGCCTCGGTGGATGGGTCTCGGCCTCGCGAGTCGGCGATCGCTATCTCGATCAGACCAACCACACCCTGGCATCTCCTTATAACAGCTGGGACGCGGGGATCTCATACGGTTGGCAGCGCTGGCAGATTCGGCTCGACGGGCACAACCTGAACGACGCGCGGCCGCCCGTGGCGGAGAGCGAGCTGGGAGATGCGTCGTACTATTTGTTGCCTTCGAGGAGCTTCCGAGTCTCCATCATTCACGAGGTGCCGTAGTGAGAGCCACAAGTGTGCGTGAGATCGGAACGCGCACAGCGATGAGTGACGTAGGCGTACTGGGAAGTACGTCGAGGAACGAAGAGCGAGCACGCCCTGAGATCGCGTGCAATCGTGGCTCGTAGCCGGCAGCTTGTGGATGATGCAGACTAGTGACCCTGTCGCGCAGCTTCTGAGCCGACGATCGCGCGGACCAAACCCGCCGCCGACGGTTCCTCCGCCTCGGCGGCGGGCTCCACGCCCAGGTGCCTCAGGGCCCGGCTGGTCACCGGTCCGATCGAAGCCGCGAGCAGGGTAGTTGAGCGGCGGCTCCAGTGCTGGAAAAGATCGTGGAAATTGCGGGCGATCGACGGGGCGGTGAAGGTCACCCAACCGAGAGGGCCGGAAGCGAAGATCTCTTCCGCCTGTTGCATGGCGCCCTGCGGCAAGCGTTTCTCGTACGCGACGACGGGCTCGACCGCGGCGCGCGCCTCGACCAGGTGCTCGAGCAACAGAGGGCGCGCATCGGCGGCCTGGGGCAGAAGAATGCGCTCGCCTGGCTGAAGGTCGCGGAGCAAGATCTCGACCAACCCCTCCGAATGAGACTGCTCGGCAACGAGGTCGGCTTGGCGGCCGTACTCTTCGAGAGTCGCCGCCGTCCTGGTCCCGATCACCGCGACCTTGAGGGTCGACGGGATGCTCCCCTGGAGCACGCCAAAGAGGGCCTCGACCGCGTTGCTCGAGGTGAGGATCAAACGATCGAAGGCGGGAAGACGCCGGACCACGTCGGCAAGCGGCCCGGGGTCGGCGGGCGGCACGACCTCGATCAAAGGGAGGGTGACGACTTGAGCCCCCTCTGCCGCGAGCTCATTGCATAGCTCCTGCGCTTGATGCTCGGCACGAGTCACCACGACTCGGACGCCGCTCAGTCTTCCGGGTGAGCTCACTTGACGGCCTGCGGTTGATCCGCGCGAACCTTGGCGAGGATCTCGCGGGCGCCGTTGGCCTCGAGCGCCGCGAGACAGTTGCGGGCCGCGTCTTCAGGGGTTTCGCCACTCGCTTCGGCGCTGGCCATCGAGCCACCGTCCAGGGTGCCGATGCAGGCGGAGACGACCAGCTTGCCGTCGCCATCCCCCCGTGCCCAGGCTGCGAGTGGGAGAGTGCAATCGCCGCCAAAAGCAGCGACGATCCAGCGTTCCGCCGCCACCGCGTCGCGAGTCGCCGCGTGGTCGAGCACGGCGCAGAGGGGGTCGGCTGCGCTCCCTCTCGCGACCTCGATGGCGAGCGCCCCCTGTCCCGGCGCTGGAAGCATCTCTTGTTCTTCTAGGGGGGTTGCGGGTACATCTTCGAGCGCGAGACGAGAAATCCCGGCCGCCGCGAGAATCAGGGCGGCCCCGTCGCGCTCGCGCCACTTGCGCACCCGAGTGTCGATGTTGCCGCGCAGTGCCTCGACCTTGAGGTCGGGACGCAGATGAAGGATCTGACTGCGTCGCCTCAGGGCTCCGGTCATGACCGTCGTGCGGGCGGGGAGCTCGGCGAGGGTGGCGCAGTCCTCGCTCACGAGAACGTCACGCGGATCGGCGCGCTCGGGATAGGCCGCCACGACCAGACCGTTGGCGAGCGCTATCGGAAGATCCTTGAGGCTGTGGACGGCGAGGTCGAGCGTGCCATCGAGGAGGCGGGCCTCGAGCTCGGCGGTGAACAGGCCCTTGCCGCCATGCTCCGCGAGATCACCGCTCAACTGGTCGCCGCGGGTATCGATCGGAACCAGGTCCACCTTGAGCCCGGGGTGAGCGGCTTCGATCTGGCGGGCCACCTGACCCGACTGCGCCTGCGCCAGGGCGCTCCGGCGGGTGCCGAGACGAAGGACCGTTGCAGGCATAGGCTTCAGTGCTTGACCGAGTCGTCGGTCGGGTCTTCGCCCAGACGAAAGAGCTCGCGGACCAGGTCGAGCTCGACGATTTCGGTTTCGCCGTTGCGGCCGCGTAGTCGCATGCTGGGGTTGTGAAGGAGTTTTCGCACCAAGCTGCGCGTCAGCCGGTCGAGCGCTTCGAGGGTTTCGGGCGGGAAGTTCTTGCGCCCCACTTCGACCTCGTGGCGACGGATCTCCTCGGCCCGCTTCTGCAGCTGGGCGACCAGCGGCTCGGCGGCCAGCGACCGGTACCAGCCGTGGAAGTTCGTGAGCTCCTGCTCGATGATCTCGATCACTTTGGGCACCTCTTCGCGGCGCCGCTTCAAGTTGCGCTGGATGAGATCGTCGAGAGCATCGATGTTGTAGAGGAAGACGTTCGAGACCCGGCTCGCTTCCGGATCGATATTGATCGGCACCCCGAGATCGACGATGAGGAGAGGCTTGAGCGGCCGCGAGCGCATCGCCTTGCGGATGGTAGCCCGGTCGAGGATCGGCTCGTTGGCGGCGGTCGAGGCAACGACCACATCGGCTTCCGCCAGGGCATCGCCCCGCTCCTCGAAGGGACGCACCGAAGTGTTGGGAAAGCGTTCCTTGAACTGAGCGGCGCGCTCGATTGAGCGGTTGGCGACGACCATTCGGCCGACTCCCTTCTCGTTCAAGCTCGCAGCGACCTGGCGCGAGATATCGCCGGCCCCCAGAAGCAGGACGGAGACGTCTTCCAGGCGATTGAAGATATTGCGCGCGAGCTCGACCACCGAGTACCCCAGAGACACGGCACCGATGCAGATTCCGGTCTCGTCGCGCGAGCGCTTGCCCGCAGTGGTCGCGAGACGCAGCAGGTTGCGCATCACCGGGCCTAGCGTTCCGACCGACTCCGCCAGATTGATCGCCTGCTTGACCTGACCGAGAATCTCGGGTTCGCCCAAGACCATCGACTCGAGGCCCGAGGCAACGCTGAGGAGATGGCGCGCCGCCTCGTCGTGACGCTTGACGAACAGTCTCCCCTCCTTCTCGAGCTCCGGGGCGCGGCTGTCGAAGGCGAGCTCGCGCACCACCCGATACGCCTGCAGGTCGTCGCGCGGCCGAGCATAGACCTCGGTCCGGTTGCAAGTGGAGAGCAGGTAGGCCTCCTCGAGCGCCGAGCTTGCGAGCAAACGGACGAGAACGTCCTCCGCCTCCTCGTCCTTGTAGCTGACCCGGGTGCGGAGCTCGACCGGAGCGCTACGGTGATCAACGCCGACCAGGAGGATCGAAGGGCGTCGTTCCCTCTGGATACTGGCCGGTGGCGTGATTTCCTGTTGCTGCGACATCAGCGAAACTCGTGGAAGCGGGAGAAGAGCAGGTTTACCGCGACCAGGGTGACGATGATCGTGGTCAGCCCGGCGATCGAGGCAAGGGCCGTCTGCCGCCCCTGCCAGCGGCGCAGGGAACGAAGCGCCAGGGCCAGTCCATAGAGCACCCAGGTGCCGAGGGTGAAGAGAATCATCGGATCGTGCCACCAGCTTCCCGGGTGCAGCTCTTCGACCCAGACGATCCCGGCCGCGACGGCGCCGGTCAAGGCGACGAAGCCGACGATGAGGCCGCTCGCCATCATTCGCTCGAGGACCTCGAGGGGAGGGAGGCGGCCGAAGAAGGTGGCGAAGCGGCGGTTCTTGAGCTCGCGGTAGAGCCGCAGGAAGAGATATCCATAGCCGGCGGCGATGGCGAAGGCGGCGTAGCCCAGGAGAGCGAGGACGACGTGTGTTGCGAAGAGCGGATTATGGAAGACCTCGCGGTACCTGGGCTCTGGACCAGGGAGAAGGGCGGAGAGAATCTGAAAGATGAGCACCAGCCCGACCATCCAGACTCCCGTCGTGCGTTCCCGGCCGCGCCACTCGATGAAGGCGTAGACCACGGCAACGGCAAAGGCGGTGACGGTGAGCGCCTGAGAGACCGTGGCGATCGGCAGCTGGTGGTAGCGCCCGCTTACCGCCACGAGATAGGCGAAGTGGAAGAGCAGTGTGCCGCGGAAGATGGGAGCGGCCCAACGGCCCGCGGTCTCGGAGCGCAGGTAGAAGAGGAGGCCGTACGCGACCGTGGCGATCAGGTAGCCGAGCGGTAGCAGCACAACGGCAATATTGAGAAATCCGGCCACAATGATTCTCCGGCGCT
>JBJKRB010000127.1:0-8092 GCA_046704885.1 Thermoanaerobaculia bacterium
GGGTACAGCGGCGGTGGCGGCGGCGCCCTGGTCCATGTCAGCACCTTCACTACCTACGGCGGAGGCGGAGGTGGCTCGTTCATCTCAGCGGCCGCCACCTATTCGCAGGCGAGTGTCTTGAATGCCCCAGGCGACGGCTCTGTCCTGATTTGCGTAACCCAACAGCAAGAGACCGTGGCGATCCCGACCCTGAGCATCTGGGCCCTGATCGCCCTGGCGCTCTGCTTGGCCTTGGCCGCGACGCCGCTGTTGATTCGCAGAAGCTAAGCAGCGGGGCATTTTCAGATTAACAAAGGGGCGGGTTTGAAGCCCGCCCCATTTCCTTTGGAGAACCCGGTCAACACAGAGCGGCCGGTCGCTTCAACACCAGGGGCCCCGCGGATGCGCCCAGGCGGTTTCTACTCCGTGGTGATGCTGGCGCCGGAGTCCTTGAGGGCGGCTTCGAGGGTGTGCCAGGCGAGGGTGGCGCACTTGACGCGGACGGGATAGTCGCGCACCCCGGCCAAGACCGCGAGCTTGCCCAGGGCGGGATCGATCTCGGGCTCGCCTTCGCTGGTGACGAGGCTGTGGAAGCGGTGGAAGAGGTCTTCGACCTCCTCGACCGTCTTGCCTTTGATCGCGTCGGTCATGAGCGAGGCCGAGGCGGTCGAGATGGCGCAGCCCGAACCTTCGAAGTGGGCGTCTGCCACTCGCCCATCCTCGACCTTCAAGAAGAGCTCGAGCTGGTCGCCGCAGAGCGGGTTGTAGCCCTCGGCCGAGCGGTTGGCGCCTTCGAGCGGACCGAAGTTCCGCGGCCGCTTGTAGTGGTCGAGGATCACCTCCTGGTAGAGGTCGCGCAGATCGTCGATCATCCGAAGATCTTCCCTACCTCGCCAATCCCCGCCACCAGGCGGTCCACCTCCTCCATGGTGTTGTAGAAGGCGAACGAGGCGCGCACCGTCGCCGGAACCGAGAAGAAGTCCATCACCGGCTGGGCGCAATGGTGACCGACCCGGACCGCGATCCCCAGGCGGTCGAGCACCGTTCCCACGTCGTGGGCATGAACGCCGTCGATGACGAAGGAGAGGACTCCCGATTTGTGCTCCGCCGTCCCGATGAGGCGGACCCCAGGGAAAGCACCCACCTTCTCGCTGGCTGCGGCGAGAAGGCTCGCCTCCCAGGCGGCGGTCGCCTCCCGGTCGAGCGCCGAGACGTAGTCGATTGCCGCGCCCAGACCGACCGCTCCCGCGATGTGCGGCGTTCCGGCCTCGAAGCGGGCCGGGGGCGGGGCGTAGGTGGTGCGCTCGAACGTGACCCGGCGGATCATCTCGCCGCCGCCTTGATAGGGAGGCATGGCCTCCAGGTGCTCCGCCTTCCCGTAGAGAACGCCGATCCCCGTCGGACCGAAGAGCTTGTGGCCAGAGAAGGCGTAGAAGTCGCAGCCCAAAGCCTGAACGTCGACCTCCCGGTGCGGCACCGCCTGGGCCCCGTCGATCAAGACCGGCACCCCCTTCTCGTGCGCCAGCGCCACCATCTCGGCCACCGGGTTGACCGTGCCGAGCGCGTTCGAGACGTGCGCGATCGCCGCGATCTTGGTGCGCGGCGAGAGGAGCCGCGCGTACTCCTCGACGACGACCTGGCCGTGCTCGTCGATCGGCGCCACCACCAGACGGGCGCCGCGCGGCTCGCAGACGAGCTGCCAGGGCACGATGTTCGAGTGATGCTCCAGAGCAGTGATCAGGACCTCGTCGCCGGGCTCGAGACGTGGAGCGACGAAGCTCGCCGCCACCAGGTTGATCGCCTCGGTGGTGCCGCGCACGAAGACGAGCTCTCGCGCGCTCGCCGCGTGCAAGAAACGCTGGACCTTGCGCCGCGCTTCCTCGTAGTCCTCCGTCGCCTGCGCCGAGAGGAAGTGAACGCCGCGGTGGACGTTGCTGTAGCGCTCGAGATAGCAGCGATCGAGTGCCGCGACCACTTGACGCGGCTTCTGGGCGCTCGCCGCGTTGTCGAGATAGGCGAGCGAATGACCGTGCACCTCCTGCTCGAGAACGGGAAAGTCGGCGCGCAGGCGCTCGAGGTCGAACGGCGGGTGCTCGAGCTTGGCGTGGGAGGGAGCGGAGACGGGATGAGCCATCGGTGCCACGTGCCTCCTCACACCGCCTGACGCACCGTCTCGCCGGCGGGCAGGCGGCGGAAGAGGAACTCCTCGAGGTCGGCGCGCACCGCCGGGACCTTCACCCGCTCGACGATGTCGCTGGCGAAGGCATAGGTCAAGAGGCTCTTCGCCGCGTCCTCCGGAATGCCGCGCGAGCGCAGGTAGAACACCGCGATCTCGTCGAGCTGCCCCACCGTCGAGCCGTGCGTGCACTTGACGTCGTCGGCGAAGATCTCGAGCTGCGGGTTCGAGTTGCACAGCGCCTCGCGCGAGAGGAGGAGATTGCGGTTGGTCTGTTTGGCGTCGGTCTTCTGCGCTCCGGGGTGAACGTAGATGCGGCCGGAGAAGACGGCGCGCGAGCGCTCCTCGAGGATTCCTTTGTAGAGCTCGTGGCTGGTGCAGTTGGGCTTGGCGTGCTCGACCCGCATGTGGTTGTCGACCAGCTGCTCGCCCTCCACCATGTAGAGACCGTTCAATATCGCGTCGGCGCCCTCGCCGTCGAGGATCGCGTGCACGTCGTTCCTGACGATGCCGCCGCCCCAGGAGAGCGACTGCGAGGAAAAGCTCGACGAGCGCCCTTGATGGATCGCCAGCATGGCGACGTGGAAGGCGTCGTTCGCCTCGCGCTCGATCTTGTAGTGGTCGACCACCGCGCCCTCGGCGAGGGCGATCTCGCTCACCAGGCAGTTGAAGTGGGGAGCCGTTCCGTCACCCACCGTCATCGCATCCTCGACCACGGTCACCTGGGCGTTTTCCCCCACCGTGATCAGATGGCGCGGATAGACGGCGAGGCCCTCCTCGCCGGGCAGCGAGAGGGCGAGGAAGTGGATGGGCTTCTCGATCACCACCCCGCGTGGCACGTCGAGCACCAAGCCATCCTCGGCGAACGCCGTGTTGAGGGCCACGAAGAAGTGATGATCGGCGTCGGCGTGACGTCCGAGGTGCTCCTCCAGGCGCTCGGGGCGCTCCCTCATCGCCTGCGCGAGGCTGCCGAGGAACACACCTTCGGGTAACCCCTCGAGACGCGACAGCTCGGGGCGAAAACGGCCGTTGACGAAGACCGCCGCCAACGCGCCCGCGTAGATTCGCGGTGCCTCGGGCAACGGCGCTTCGCCGTCGGCGCGGCGCGCGCGGCGCAGCGAGGCGCGGGCAATCGGGCCGACGTTGGTGAAGCGCCACTCCTCCATCTTGAGAGTCGGGAACCCCAGGGTGGAGAAACGGTCGAAGGCATGGCGGCGGAGCTTCCGCAGCCACTCGGGCTCGGCTGAAAGCTCCTCGCTCCAGCTCTCGAACTGCTTGCGGTAGGGGGCGACCGGATCGCGCTCGATTTCGGTTTCGACACTCATTTCGATTTCCGTCAAACCGAGGCTTCGGCCTTCGCCGTCACCTCGGCCTCGAGCGGCGCGTACCCGGTCTCCTCGAGCTCGAGCGCCAGCTCCTTGCCGCCCGAGCGCACGATCCGACCGTCGACCAGGACGTGGACGACGTCCGGAACGATGTAGTTGAGAAGACGCTGGTAGTGGGTGATCACCAGAAAGGAGCGCTCAGGAGAGCGCTGCGAGTTGACCCCGTTGGCGACGATCTTCAGAGCGTCGATGTCAAGCCCGGAGTCGGTCTCGTCGAGGATCGCGAGCTTGGGCTCCAAGACCGCCATGTGGAAGATTTCGTTGCGCTTCTTCTCACCCCCCGAGAAGCCCTGGTTGACCGGCCGCTTCAACAGGTCCTCCTCCATCTCGACCAGCTTCATCTTCGAGCGCACGTGGGCGAGAAACTCCATCGCGTCCATCTCGGGCTCCCCGCGATACTTGCGAATCGCGTTGGTCGCCGCCTTCAAGAAGTAGGTGTTCGAGACCCCGGGAATTTCGACCGGGTACTGAAAGGCGAGAAAGATTCCCTCGCAGGCCCGGTCCTCCGGCGACATCTCGAGCAGGTCTTTGCCGTTGTAGAGGATCTCGCCTGCGGTCACCTCGTATTGATCGCGCCCCGCCAGGACCTGGGCCAGGGTGCTCTTGCCCGAGCCGTTCGGTCCCATGATGGCGTGGATCTCGCCCGGATTGACCGTGAGATCGACGCCTTTGAGGATCTCCTTGCCCTCGACATTGGCGTGGAGGTTCTTGATTTCAAGCATGCTCATTGCCGTTTTGCTCCAAGAAGTCTGACTTTTTCGTTTTCGTCGTGAACCGGGCGCCGGGCGGGGATCAGCCCACGCTCCCCTCGAGACTCACCTCGAGAAGCTTCTGTGCCTCGACGGCGAACTCCATGGGCAGCTCGCGGAAGACCTCCTTGCAGAAGCCGTTGACGATCATCGAGACCGCGTCCTCGGTGGAGATTCCACGTTGATTGCAGTAGAAGATCTGGTCTTCGCCGATCTTCGAGGTCGAGGCCTCGTGCTCCATCTGCGCGCTGGGACTCGCGACGTCGATGTAGGGAAAGGTATGGGCGCCGCACTGATCGCCGATCAGCATCGAGTCGCACTGCGAGAAGTTACGGGCGTTGGCGGCGCCGCGCAGGATCTTGACCCCGCCCCGGTACGTATTCTGCCCGTGTCCGGCGGAGATTCCCTTGGAGACGATCGTCGACCGGGTGTTCTTGCCGACGTGGGTCATCTTGGTCCCGGTGTCCGCCTGCTGGTAGCCGCGGGTCAGCGCGACCGAGTAGAACTCCCCGACCGAATCATCTCCCTTGAGGATCACGCTCGGGTACTTCCAGGTGATCGCCGAGCCCGTTTCGACCTGGGTCCAGCTGATCTTCGAGGCGCGCCCGGCAGCGAGGCCGCGCTTGGTCACGAAGTTGTAGATGCCGCCCTTGCCGGTCTTCATGTCGCCCGGGTACCAGTTCTGGACCGTCGAGTACTTGATCTGGGCGTGGTCGTGGGCGTAGAGCTCGACCACCGCGGCGTGCAGCTGATTCTCGTCGCGCATCGGCGCGGTGCACCCTTCGAGGTAGCTCGCGTACGCTCCCTCCTCGCACACGATCAGGGTGCGCTCGAATTGGCCGGTGTTCTGGGCGTTGATGCGAAAGTAGGTCGAGAGCTCCATCGGGCAGCGCACCCCTTTGGGCACGAAGACGAAGGAGCCGTCGGAGAAGACCGCCGAGTTCAAGGCGGCGAAGAAGTTGTCGTTGGGCGGAACCACCCTACCCAGGTACTTGCGCACGAGGTCCGGGTGCTCGCGGATCGCCTCCGACATCGAGCAGAAGATGACTCCGAGCTCGGCCAGCTTCTTCTTGAACGTGGTGGCGACCGAGACGCTGTCGAAGACCGCGTCCACCGCCACCCCGGCCAGGAGCTGCTGCTCCGCCAAGGGAATCCCCAGCTTGTCGTAAGTGGCGAGGATCTCCGGATCGACCTCGTCGAGGCTCTTCGGACCCTGCTTCTTCTTGGGCGCCGCGTAGTAGATGATCGACTGATAGTCGATCTTCTTATAGTGGAGGTTGGCCCAGGTCGGCTCGCTCATCTCGAGCCAGTGCCGGTACGCCTTGAGCCGCCATTCGAGCATCCACTCGGGCTCCTGCTTGCGGGCCGAGATCTCGCGAATGACGTCTTCGCTCAAGCCGGGCGCGAGCGTCTCCTGCTCGACGTCGGTGACGAAGCCGAACTTGTACTCTTCTTGAGTGAGCTTCTCCAGCGCTTCGGTTTCAGTAGTCGGCATCTCGAGCTCCAAAAGTCAACGGCTCGCTTCGACCTCGCGCGCGAGCGCCGGAGCGGCCTTCGGGCCCCTTCCCAGGGTCACCAGGCTGCGCTGCGCCGGGCGCGCCATCTCCGCCAGCGAAAGTCCCTGCAGGGCGCGCTCGATGGCGCGATTGATCACCTGCCAGTGACCCCGCACCGGGCAGACCAGCTCCTGGCTGCAGTCGCCGGGACTGCCGTCGATGCACTCGGTCATGGCGACCGGGCCCTCGAGAGCGAAGATGATCTCGGAAAGCGAGATCTTCTCCGGACTCCGCGCCAGCCCGTAGCCACCCTTCACCCCGCGGTGCGATACCAGCAGCCCGTCGCGGGCCAGGAGCTTCAGCACCTTGCTTACGATCGGCTGCGGCAGGCGCGCCTCTTGCGCCAGCTCCGGCGCATTGGCGATGTGCTCTGGATCGGCGGCCAGGAGGGTCATCAGCACGATGCCGTAGTCGGTTTGGCGGGTCAGTCGAATCACGAGCGAGTTTCCACTTTCGATAAAGAGTACCTTTAAGGTCCTCTTTTAAAGAAATGATACCAGCGAACGTCGATTTGTCAACCGATCGAGAGCTCCCGCCCCAGCCGGAATAGGTCGGCCAGGAACCCCTACGGACGCGAACGGTTCGCCTGGCTGAGAGCGAGCGATGGCGGAATCCGACGCAGCAAGGGATGCCCCTCCGTATTGAAGACGACCTTGTCGAAGTCCAGGGTCGAAGGCGGCGCGAACAAGAGGTAGAAGTACTTGAGCGTCTCCGCGAAGAGGTAGCTCTCCATCCGGTCGCGCTTCTTCTTGGTGATCACGCTGGCGAGCGCCGCGTAGCCGGCAGGGGTACGGCAGTACTTGACCAGACCGGCGAACATCTCGCCGCCCCGGGCGCGGTATTGCTTCTCGCCCGTCAAGCGATAGAGGTAGTAGGTGGACTCGACGATCTCGGGGCGCAGCTCGTATCCTGGCGCCTTCACCTTCATGGTGCGGTAGTCGAGAACCTCGGGCTCGATCCCTGCGAGGTCCCACATTCGGTAGGACGACTCCTGGAGCCTCCGGGCCCGGTCGATGTCGCCCGAGAACGCCAGGAGGGCGGGAAAGAAGGCGTCGAGCGCCCCATACTCGGTCGCGGTTCGCTTGCCGCTCGACATGTTCGCGTGCCCGTACCACAATGCGCCCTTCACCTCGTCCGCGAGGTAGCGGTTGATCGCGGCGATGCTCGCCCGCCACATGGCGAGGCAGTCCCGGTCTCCAAACAGCTTCCACGACTTCCACAGGTATTCGTAGTACGAGTCGATACCGCCACTCACATGCGAATCGTCATCAACCCAGTTGCCGGTTTCAACGTCGATCGCGTCGCCGACCAGTCCGATCGGCGAGCGCCGCTTGAAGGTCTCGACCAGGGCCCGCTTCGCCTTGGCGTAGAAGACCGGGTTTCCGGTGAGCTTGCTGAGCGTTCCGAGCTCGAGGAGCAGGGTCCCGGTCTCCGCCGGGTTGCTCACGGTCCCCCGTACCTTTCCGCTCTTGAGATTCACGAAACGGTAGGGCAGCCCGGTGGGGGAGTTGAACGCCGGCAAGAGGCGGGTGCCAAGATCGTCGGCCAGGGCGAGCAGGCGCCGGTCTCCGGTCAGCTCGTATCCGGAGAGAAGGCCGCCGAGCAAGCGGATGTTCACCTCGAACACTTTGACGTACATGTCCTGGTCGAAGGAGAGCTTGGTGTCGATCAGCTCCCGATCTCTCGCCGCCTCTTTGTCGAGTCCCATGAGAAGCAAGGTGTCGAGAGCGTCGACCGGCGTCATCAACAGCGGCTTCGCGTACCAGTCGCGTGGCTTCAAGCTCAAGGGATCGACCGCGTCGTGACCCCAGGCGTAGCGCTGGTAGCCGCGCCAGGCATGGAGAAACTCGGACTTGACGCGCGCCGCCATCGCTGCCGCATCTGTTTCTCGTCGGGCGGCGGCTTGAGAGCGCGCCGGTGCGATGCCCAAGATGAGCATCATTGCCAAGAAGCTCACGAGAGAAGCCGATCTCATCGCCACTCCCCTTCCTTGAAGTTCCGCGACGCTTCCTTGGTTGTCAGATGCCCGCCGCTCGAGCACGAAAGCGGCTCACTCAGTCGTCGCAGGGGGTGGGGGTGGCCCCGGCGGTGGTGGCTCCGGCTCGCTCGGCGGCGCCGAAACCAATCCTTCGATCGTCCCCGCCAGCTCGGGCGCCGGTCCCAGCAGGACCTCGACCCAGCGCAGCTGGGGAGAAACACGCGTCGCGGTTCGCACCAGCATGGTCATGGGCACCGCCAGCAGCATGC
>JBJKRB010000128.1:0-11787 GCA_046704885.1 Thermoanaerobaculia bacterium
CTCCGGGGCGACCTTGCCCAGCTCGACGCCCTTGTCCAGGTTCCGGTGGATTGTGCGCTCGGCGCTTTCCAAAGCAGCGGACTGGGTGTCGTACAGGTGGGTGGCAAAGCCGCCCAGGGCGGCGACGTGCGCGATGCCGCGTCCCATCGTCCCGGCTCCCAACACCGCGATCGTTTCAATCGTTGACGTCATGGTCTCATCCCTCAAGAGGTCGGTATGTTGTGCATTCCAGTCGAGCGCTCGTCGAGCGTGCGCAACTCATCGGCGATCGCCAGAGTATTGCGCGCCGCCGCGGTGGCCCTCTCTTGCAGCTCCGGGGTCGTGCAGTACTTCTCGAGGAGATCGCGGCCCAACTGGTGGTGATGGATTTCTTCGGGCTGAATGATCGAGGAGTAGAGCGCGGCGGTCGCTTCATCGCCCACCGATTTACAGAACTCTATGAACTGCGCGTTGCGGATCTCCGCGATCGCTTCGCGGGCGAAGGGGCCGCCCGCCACTCGCTCCACCGTGGTACGCAGACCGCGGAGGTACTGGTAGAGGGGGCTGTAGCCATCCACCAGTGGATCGTAGCCCGTCAGGTCCTCGCCGAGCTCGCGGAGACGCTTGCTGATGAGATGGTAGTGCTTCATTTCGTCGCCGCACTGGCGGGCCAGGGCGAGCTTGGCGTCGATCTCGGGCGTCGTCGGCATCCAGAAACCGGCGAGCTCGCTCGCCTCGATCTCGCTCTTCAGTGCCAGGCGCATTAGCGTCCGGACCTCGACCTGTCCCTCGGACTCTGACTCCAGTGTTTGCTGATCCCCGAGCCGCGCGAATAGTCGGCTCATCTCGTTGGAGAGCTGATCCACGAATTCCTTGCCGTTCATAGAGCTCGCTCCTCTAGGTCTCTGGCGGGGCGGCTGGTGGACTGGCCGTAGTTTTCTCATCTTCGCCCATGACGAGCACCACTTTGCCGAACTGACGACGCGTCGCCAGGTACTGCTGCGCCGCCTGCGCTTCGCTGAAAGGAAAGGTCCTGTCGACTACCGGCTTGAGCTCGCCCGACGGGAAGAACCTGAGCACGGCCTTGAGCTCACCCAGACTCCCCATCGTGGATCCGAGAACTGAGAGGCTCTTGAAGAAGACCTGCCTCAGGTTCAGCGAAACATCATGGCCGGCGGTCGCGCCGCAGGTGACGATTCTCCCTCCCCGCGTGATTGCCTTGAAGCTACGCTCGAAGACCTCTCCGCCAACATGGTCGAAGACGACTTCCACCCCTTTGCCGCCGGTGATCTCGCGGGTGCGGCGGGCGAAGTCTTCGTCGTGGTAGTTGATCGTGTAGGTGGCCCCCAGCTCCATTGCCCGCTTGAGCTTCTCATCGCTTCCGGCGGTGACGATGATGTGGCGGGCACTCAACAGCCGAGCGATCTGGATCCCGGCCGTGGTGACCCCCGAGCCCGCGGCATGCAGAAGGATGTCTTCGTGGGGGGCCAGCCGGGCGCGGCCGACGAGCATGTGCCAGGCGGTGAGGAACACCAGAGGGATGGCGGCGGCTTCGGCGAAGGAGAGGCCTTCGGGCAAGGGCAGGACGTTTCTTCCCGGAACCACGATGTATTCCGCGTAGCCGCCGTCACGTTGTTCGCCTAGAATCCCGTAGTTGGCGCAGAGTTGGTCCTCGCCGAACGAGCAGTGGCTGCAGTAGCCACACGACACGCCGGGTCCGAGGAGAACGGGATCTCCGGGTTGGACTCCGGCAACGAGCCCGCCCACCTCCTCGACGATTCCTGCGACCTCACTGCCCGGGATCAACGGCAGCGGGAAGGTATAACCCGAAACCCCCTCGCGCACCCAGAGGTCGAGCCGGTTGAGGGCGCAGGCGCGGACGCGCACCCGAACCTGGTCGGGACGGGTCGAGGGCATTGGGACCTCGCAGAGCTCTAGAGCTTCCGGTCCTCCGTGGTGGGACACTCGGTAGGCTTTCACTCCGCGATTCTAGCAGCGCGGGGTTCAACGCTTCGGCGGTTAATCGTGTCATCGCGAGCGAGCGAAACGAGAGCAGCGATCTCGATGGTTGCGTTGTGTTACCGCCAGGCGGGAAGAGCTCGCCGTGGTGGCCAGGCCTTTCTGCGTCCCGTCATTCCCGCGCAAGCGGGAATCCAGAACACAGCAGGTGATGGAAACGCAGCCAGCCGTTTACATCCTGGCCAGCGGGCTCAACGGCGCGGTTTATGTCGGCGGGACTAGCGATATAGGCGAAGGAGTCAGGGGGCACAAGGGTGACCAGTGGGCGCCTACTGTGATACTGGATTCCCGCTTGCGCGGGAATGACGAGGTCGGGTGCCTCACCGCTACGCTGGGCCAGCAATGGGCCGATCACCTCGACGCCTAAACGAGGCCCATGCCGCTTTGCTGTCATCGCGAGCGAGCCCGCTGGAGATGGGCGAGCGCGGCGATCTCGATGGTCCGGAAGATCGAGATTGCTTCGACTGCTTCTTAGCCTCGCAATAACAATTGCCTTAGAGCCTCACTGGTGGAGTTGTGGTTAATCCAGAGTCCGCAGCACCGCTCGTACCGGCGACGCATCGAAGCCGACCAGCTTGAGGGGCAGCGCGATGAGCTCGTAGGCTCCCGGTGGCACGGCATCAAGGTCGAGGCCTTCGAGGTTGACCATGGCGAAGCGATTGAGGGCGTGGTGAGCCTCGAGCGCAACGCTGTCGAAGGGGTCGACGGAGGGGGTGTCGATGCCTACGAGCCGCACGCCCAGCTCCGCTAGGAGCGCTACCGTGGCAGCCGATATCGCGGTGAACTCATCGGCGAAAACCCGACGATCCCGCACCGATCCCGTCTTGAAGAGGACCCGGGCGACGCCACTCAGCTCTCGATTCTCCAAATGATGCGGCTCGATGAGCGGGGGAGCCGGGAGCCCGATCACCCGGCACGGGCCGATGTAGAGATCGAGAGGCACCTCGCCGATGCTGGAACGATCGTTCTCCGAGTGCAGGGGAGCGTCGGCATGGGCACCGACGTGCGGGGTCGAGGTCAGGGTGGAGAGGTTGACGGTGTCGCCTTGGCCGAGTTTGCAGATCCAATCCTGGGAGAGGGGAGCGTCGCCGGGCCACACCGGGGTCTCGGGAGTCAGGGGGGGAGAGATATCGTAGAGCATCGATCCAATCTCCAGAACCGGGTAGACTGTAGCAGTGAAGCGAGCCACATTCGAACGGGGCGAGAATCTGCGGGGCATGATCTCGAGGATTTCCTTGTTTGCGCTGCTGGCGGGCATCGCTGGCGTGTCCGTGGCGGTTGTCGCTCCCCCTTCCGCTGGCGGTCCCGTGGTCAAACCGCCGAGCTCCCTTCTCGTTCTCAAGGACGACCAGGTGCCGACGCGCTATTCGGAGGGTTCCCTGCTCCGCGCCGCAAAGCTCAATGAGCGCATGGTGGCGATCGTCAACGCGGTCTCGCGCTCGGCCGGCAAACGTCTCGTGCTTCCGCTCGCGGTTCTCTCCCGGCGAGACTGGGCCAAGCACGGGCCCAAGGACCCCTATGGCATTCCGGGTCGGCTCCCTGGCGGTGGGCTCGGCCTCCCGGCTCATGCCGACGCGACCGTCGTGGAATTGTGGAAGGGGCTTTTGGGTAGACTACCCGCGATTCGCCAAGAGCCCTACGATCAGGACCAGGACGCGGTTGCCAGCTTCGAGGTCATCGATGCGCTGGGCGCCGTCTCGGCAGCCCGCATCCTTCTCGAGGAGGCCGGGCTCAAGGTGGATCAACCCTGGCTCGAGGAGGTCCTGGCGCACGCCGAGGCGGAGCTCGGCGAGAACGCCAATGGCAACGAGGTTGCGGTCTTGAACGTCTTTGCTGACTTTTCGGCGCCGACCGGCCCATTGCCTCTCCGCTCCTTCACCAGCGGCCTGAGCTATCGGCAGTGGCTTGCCTACCAACGGCTCTTCCACCTGGCCGCTGACACTCTGCTCTCAGAAGCGGGGCCGCGGGGTGTGCGCCGTTTGATCCGGCGCGGGACCCGAGGCGAGGAGCTTCATGCCCGAAAGGATCTGCTCACTCCGTATCCGCGGGTCGCCCGCGTCCTCGCCGGCTCGAGCCCCTGATCGCCGTACCGGCACTGTCTGCCCGGAGAGTCAAGGTGCGGTGCGGAAGGTGAAGCTCGTCGCCTGTGGCAGCTCGTGTCCCCCAGCAGTCTCTACGGCGTCTTTCTCCAGCGTAACGTGGTAGGTGTCGCCGCGGGGGAAATCGACGCTCGGCGACCAGACGATCCATGCATGGGCGCCGTCATAGGACGTGACGCCCGGGATCAGGCCGCTCTTCTCGCCCAGAACGGTGATTCCTGACGCCTTGAGCTCGCCTCCCACCAGGGGAGTCGCCAGCGCGAAAGCGATGCGGACCCTGGGCACGAGGACCAGGGCGCCGTCCTCGGGGAAATGCGAGGTCACGACCGGCACGGCTTGGATGCCGTCGACGGGCACCTCACGCCACGGAGCGCTGAGCGCGATGTCGAGTCCCACGTAGAAGACTTGCGCCACGAGCGCCGGCGGAAGGGGCGGGGGAGGAGGAAGCGGGGGATCGTGGTCTTTGAGCCAGTCATGGAGGAGCACGGCCACCGCCACCGTCGTTACGACTCCCGCCGCGATCAGGGCGCCGCTCACGTGCCGGAGGACCGTCTCGGTCTCGAGCACCTGACCCGCCTTGACCCTGAGCATGTGCGGCTTCTCGTCGAGCTTGACGACGTTTCCGCGCTCGTCGAGGCGGGCCGGGAAGACCAGGCGATAGGTGCCTGGGGCCAGCCCCATGACCGTCCAGCTGGGAGCGAGGGAGCGGAAAATCGTTCGCCAGCCGCCCGCCTCGGAGCGTTGAAGCTCGGACATCCACCCGCCGGGTCCGGGCCTCCCGGCGCGGCGTGCCCCGTCGTCGGGAAAGACACGCATGGCGATACCACCCGTGCTCGTTTCGCCGGACGGGCGGCTTCGCGTTTGCACCGAAACGCAGCCCGTGGAGAGCAAAGCCGTCAAGGAGAGAAAGACGGTGGCGCGGCGGGGGAAGGCGGCGAGGGCTCGCATCGCCAACAGTCTGGCACAGATCGCAGCTGGCTACCTACTCCCACCTGCGGTGCATCCAGAGATAGTGCTCGGGGTGCTCTCGCACCTCGTTTTCGACGGCGTCGTTGTAAAGCCGGGTCAATCGCCCGACTTCCTCCGGGCCGCTGGCGCTCGGCATGATGGGGGCCTTGAGCTCGATGCGGAACCGGTTCCCTTCGGCTGGCAGACAGAAGCATGGCAGGACTGGGGCCCCGGCGTGAATCGAAACGAATGCCACGACCGGAGAGGTCCAAGCGGCACGGCCGAAGAAGGGTGCGGCAATTCCTTGACTGGGGCGCACCCTCTGATCGATGGACAGAGCAACGACGCGACCGCGACGCAGGGCGTTGAGGATTCGGTGACCCGCTCCCTTGCGCTCGATGAGGCGATTGCCGAAGCGGTTGCGAATCTTGTCGAGGTCGCGAGCGATGAAGGGGTTGTCGGGCGGCCGCGCGACGTAGTCGATGCCGCCGAAGAGAAGACCCAGTGAGTAGATGGCGAGCTCCCAGCGTCCGAAGTGAGCTCCGAGCAGAAGAAATCCCCCGTCTTCCTTGCGGCCGGCGGGAAGATGCTCTCGACCCACGATCTCGAACCTCCGTTGCACCGCTTCCTCGTCGAGAGCCGCGGCAGCCACCCCCTCCGCGAAGGCGCTGAGCATCTCGATGAAGCTGGCGCGGACGATCTCCTCGCGGCGGGGAGCGGCGATCTCGGGGAGGGCCAACTCGAGGTTCTCCCGCGCCGTTTCCCGGCGGCGGCGATCCACCCTGTAGGCGATGTTGCCGAGCACCTTGCCCAGGCTTTGGGCTCGCTCGCTCCCGCCGCGCACGAGCGCTCGCTTGACGGCGCGATAGAGCACGAACTCGATGCGGTGACGAACCGGCGCGTGCTTCAAAGGATGGTCGCCTCGCTGGTCATGACGCGGCTCCGCCGGCAGCAGGTTCAGCCCGGCGCTTCAAGGCGCTGGATGAGGTGGTGCCGGGGGCGAAAAGATCGAGTTGAGCAGCCCGGCGAGGCGTACCCCGGCTTGCAGCAGCCGATGCTCGACGATGGGGAGATTCTTGTAGGTGTACTTGAAACCGAGTTGGCCATTGCCAATGTCGTAGGCCTGTTTGCGCAGGTCGTAGGATTCCCGTACCCAGTCCAAGACGCCGGAGTCCTGCCAGTGCTTGATCTGCTCCGGAGTCGGGTGATCGAGAAAGGCGGCGTACTCTGTGTAGGAGAGCTTCTGATCGTCGATCATGAACGAGTCCCAGACCTGATGGAGGTTGGCGGGTTGGCCGTGCCAGGTGACCTTGATGTCGTTTCCACCTCGGTCCGACGGGCGGCCGACGTGCAGCGGCTGATGAACGTCACCCACGAAGTGCACCAGGAACTTGAGCGCCACCTGCTTGTCACTCCTCGATGCCTTGGGGTCGCGCAGCACCGCGGAGAAGTGCCGGATCGCCCAGACGACGTCGCCCTTGGGATTCCTTTTCATGGTCGCGTAGGTCTCGCCATCGGGAATGTCGACATAGTGCCAGGGGGACGCCTTCTCCCAGGCCGGATCCGATTTGATGAAGTCGGCCCAGGTCGACACTTGCGCCAGCGTCTCGGGACCGATCAACGCATCGACGGCGCGAGCGGCCTCCGGAGTCAGGTGATTCTGGGCGATGCGGCCAATGATCCGATGGCCAATCGGGCCCCATGCAAAGAGAGGTTGGCCGAGCATCCCGGCGGCGATGATCAGGACCGCGAAACGGAGACGAGACTTCATCACGAGCCCTCCTTGTTGATGATGTTTCCCTTGGCGAGTCAGTGGCGATGGGTGAGCGAAAACCCTGACCTCCAGCAAACCGCTATATCCCTGTGCGCCGATCCGCAGGATAGCACTTGCCGGGAGCCCAACGGCTCGAGGCGCAGAGGCGATACGATTGGTCCATGACCATGAGATTCACGAGTTTGGGGCACACCGGTCTCGCGGTGTCGCGTATCTGTCTTGGATGCATGAGCTACGGTACTCCGAAGTGGAGAGACTGGGTGTTGCCGGAGGACGAAAGCCTGCCCTTCATCCATCGCGCCCTCGATCTCGGCATCAACTTTTTCGACACCGCCGACATGTATTCGCGCGGCGTGAGCGAGGAAGTGCTCGGACACGCTCTGGCGGGCGTCCCCCGCGACGAGGTGGTGGTCGCAACCAAGGTCTTCTTCCCGTGGAACGACAAACCGAACCAGGGCGGTCTTTCGCGCAAGCACATCCTCTCCGCGATCGACGCCTCTCTGCGAAGGTTGGGAATGGACTACGTCGATTTGTACCAGATCCATCGCTGGGACGGCGCCACCCCGATCGAAGAAACGATGGGAGCCCTGAACGACGTGGTGCGAGCGGGGAAGGCACGCTACATTGGTGCCTCCAGCATGTACGCCTGGCAGCTTTCGAGGGCCTTGAGTGTCTCCAGCCAACGCGGCTGGAGCCGCTTCGTTTCGATGCAGAACCACTACAATCTCGTCTACCGCGAAGAGGAGAGGGAGATGATCCCTTTCTGCCAGGATCAAGGGATTGGGGTCATACCCTGGAGCCCGCTCGCGCGAGGGTTCCTCGCGGGAAACCGGAAGCGCCAGGGGTACGGGGACACGACGCGCGCCAAGAGCGACGAGTTCGCGCATCGCATGTACTACGAAGAGGGTGATTTCGCAATCGTCGACCGCGTGATGGCGCTCGCCGAGAGTCGGGGAGTGAGCCCGGCTCAGATCGCGCTTGCGTGGCTTCTCGCTCAGCCGGGGGTGGCAGCGCCCATCGTAGGCGCCACCAAGATGCGCCACCTGGAGGAGGCGGTTGCGGCGCTCGACGTCAAGCTCGAGGAGGAAGAGAGGCGCTCTCTCGAGGAGCCCTATCGCCCGCATCCGGTCTTGGGCCATTAGCCGACCGATCTGCGAGCGGCTCGGGTAGACTCCGCTCCTGATGCGCGTCTCCCCGACCTTCCGATCCGCCTTTTCTCTGAACGCTCCGGCTTCGCCCACTGAGAGCGCGCGGATCGCGGTCGAGTGGTCCGCGCACGAGGGAGCCTAGCTTCCAATGACGATCGGACACGGTGTCGCTCTGGTGCTGGCCGCCATGATCGCCGGCGTGATGAACTCGATGGCGGGCGGCGGAACGCTTGTCACCTTTCCGACGCTCCTCTTCCTCGGCGTTCCGGCGATTACGGCCAATGCGACCTCCACGGTCGGGCTGCTTCCCGGAGCGCTTGCCAGCCTCTTCGGCTACCGGCGCGAGGTGTCCGCGTACCGGCGGTGGCTCAAGACCCTCTTCCTTCCGAGCCTGGCGGGCGGGGCGTTGGGGTCGTTTCTTCTGCTTGCCACGCCCGAGAGAACGTTCTCGCGCCTCGTCCCGCTCCTGATCTTCTTCGCCACCCTGCTTTTCGCCGTCCAAGGCATGGTGCGGCGCTGGAGCTCGCGCGCTACGGGCAGCGCCGGCGGCGCCGTTTCGTTCTCCCATCCCAGCGCCGGGAGGCTGACGTTGGCGATCCTTCTCCAACTCGGAGTGGCGATTTACGGCGGCTACTTCGGTGCCGGAATCGGGATCCTGATGCTCACCGTCCTCGGCTTTCTCGGGCTGGCGGACATCCATGCAATGAATGGGCTCAAGGTATTTTTCGGAGCGTCGATCAACGTCGTGGCGGCGCTCTACTTCATCTTTCGAAGCGCCATCGACTGGCCCTTCGCCCTCCTGATGATCGCCGGTGCCATCCTCGGTGGCTACGGCGGCACGCACTTGGCACGCTGGATCGGACCACAGCGCGTGCGGCGTTTCGTCATCGCCGTCGGCGTGATCGCGACGATCGCCCTCGCGTGGCGCGAGTTCTACTCGTAGCGGAGAGCCTCGATCGGGTCGAGCCGTGCCGCCTTGCGCGCCGGGTAGAACCCAAAAAAGATGCCGACCAGGGCGGCGAAGAGAAAGGCGAGGAGCACAGGAGCTACTCCGATCGCGACCGGCCAGCCGGCAAGGTTCGCAATGAGCCGTGAGACGCCCACTCCGAGCAGGATCCCGATTGCCCCTCCGACCACCGAAAGGATCACGGATTCGAGCAGGAACTGGGCGAGCACATGCCGGCCCTTGGCTCCGATCGCTAGGCGGATTCCGATCTCGCGAGTGCGCTCGGTGACCGAGACCAACATGATGTTCATGATGCCGATGCCGCCGACCAGCAGCGAGATGGCGGCGACGGATCCGAGCAGGAGCGACATCGTGCGGGTGCTTGAGGCGGCCCGCTCCGCGATTTCCTCTTGCGATCGCATCATGAAGTCATCGTCGCCGCCGGGAGGAATGTGATGACGTTGACGCAGGAGCGCGGTGATTTCTTGCTCTGCCGCGGGAACCGCCTGTTGGGATGCCGCGCCGACGTAGATGATGTGGAGCGTGTCGGTCCCCTGTAGCCGTTTCATCACCGTCGTATAGGGAGCGACGATCAGATCGTCCTGGTCCGAGCCCATGGTGCTGCCCCCCTTGCTCTCGAGCACTCCCACTACCCGAAAGGGGACGTTCTTGATGCGAACCGTCTGACCGATGGCGTCGCCGTCGGGGAAGAGATTCTCGGCCACCGTAGCCCCCAGGACGCAAACCTTGGCCGCCGCCCGGACGTCTGCTTCGGTAAAGAAGCTCCCCTGCGCTACGTTCCAGGCACGGATGAACGGCCAATCGATGTCGACCCCTTGGATCTGCGTGCCCCAGTTGAACTCGCCCGCGATGACCTGGGCGGCGGTTCGGGCCCCCGGCGAAACGTAGGCCACGGACGGGCACTCCTCCTTGATTGCCTGGGCGTCAGCTGGGGTGAGGTTGGACTGGCCTGTGAAGATGTGAGCCCCGGATTGAGTTACCGCTCCAGGAAAGATCATGATGAAGTTCGAGCCCAGCGAGTTGATCGACTCCTGGATCGACTGCGACGCTCCCGAGGCGATCGCCACCATGGCGATCACGCAAGCGACCCCGATGATGATGCCGAGCATGGTGAGCGCCGAGCGCATCTTGTTGCGAGCGATCGCCTTGATTCCGACCTTCAGGATGTTCAGCGTACGAAGCAGAGAGACCTTCATGGGCGATCTCCTACGGCCGAAGAGGGCGCCGGCGAGCCAACGAGCCTTCGATCGACAACCGGTTCGTCGGAAACGATCTTTCCGTCCCGCATATGAACGACCCGCCGCGCGAACTGCGCGATGTCCGGCTCGTGGGTGATGAGGATGACCGTCTTGCCGGCAGAATTGAGCTCTTGCAGCACCGTCATCACCTCCTCCGAGGTGTGCGAATCGAGGTTACCGGTGGGCTCATCGGCGAGAACGATCGCGGGATCGGTCACCAAGGCACGCGCGATCGCTACTCGTTGCTGCTGCCCTCCCGACAGTTGCGAAGGGTAGTGGTCTTCGCGGCCGCCGAGGCCGACTTTGGCGATGGCGGCCTCGGCGAGCTCGAGGCGCTTGTCGGCCCCGAATCCCTTGTCGTCGTAGAGCAGAGGAAGCTCCACGTTCTCGAGAGCCGAGGTGCGGGGGAGCAAGTTGAAGCTCTGGAAGACGAAGCCGATCTTCTGGTTGCGGATCTCTGCTCGTTCGTTGGCGTCGAGCTCCGAGACGTCGATTCCATCGAGCACGTAGCGGCCGGAAGTGGGGCGGTCGAGGCAACCGAGGATATTCATGAGCGTCGACTTCCCCGAGCCCGAGGGGCCCATGACGGCGACGAACTCGCCTTCGTCGATGGCCAGATCGATACCGTTCAAGGCGCGCACGTCGATGTCGCCCAGCGAGTACACCTTGACGACCTTCTCGACTGCTACGAGCGGTCTAGACGAGGTGCTCAAAAGCGTCCCCTCCTGCCGAAAGGATTGGCTCCGGCCTGCGCCGTGGCAAGACCGATGACGACTCGCTCGCCAGCCTTGAATGGCCCTTTGACCTGTTGGGTAAAGCGGCCGTCAGTGATTCCCGGCTCGATCCATTCGGGTTGGAGCTGGTCTTGCGGTCCCGGCCGATAGGCCCGCAGGGCACTCTTGCTGGGCGGCCCTTCCGGCCGCTGTCCCATCCCAGGATGCTCGGTCCCCTGCTGGGCCATCCGCCGTCCACCCTCCGCCGAATGGGAGGTGGCCGACTCCGGTGGGCGGAAGCGCAGGGCGGCGTTGGGGATGCGAATGACGTCCTTTACGGTCGCGACCTGGAGGGTGACGTCGGCGGTCATGTTCGGCCGAAGCTTGAGATCGGGGTTGGCGACCTCGATGATCACGGGGTAGGTCACGACGTTCTGATTGACGGTCGCGTTGAGCCGGACTTGCGCGACCTTGCCCTTGAACTCTTGGTCGGGATAGGCGTCGACCGTGAAGAGAGCGATTTCACCGTCGCGGACGCGCCCGATGTCTGACTGGTCGACATCGGCCAGGACCTGCATCTTCGTGAGGTCCTGAGCGATGGTGAAGAGGGTCGGAGCCTGGAACGAGGCGGCCACGGTCTGTCCGACGTCGTACTGGCGATCGACCACGACGCCGTTGACCGGCGAACGGATCTCGGTGTACTCGAGGTTGGTCTCGGCCTGAGTGAGGGCCCCCTTCGCCTGATCGACCACCGCGGCCGCCGCGTCACGATTCGCCTTGGCGCTGTCGTAGTCCGCCTGCGCGATCAAGTTTTCCTTCAGTAGGCGCTGCTGCCGCCGAAAGTTGATCTCGGCGTTGCGCAGCTGAACCTGTGCTTGATCGAGCGCCGCTTTGCGTTGCTC
>JBJKRB010000129.1:0-3622 GCA_046704885.1 Thermoanaerobaculia bacterium
CAGGAAGTGCGCCCGCTCGGGGCCCTCCCGCTCGATCACCGCCTCGAGGGCGTCCTTCCACTCCTGAGTTTCCTCGGGATCCATATCGGTGGGAATGCGATCGATCTCTTCTTTCATGCCGTCCGCCTGGGTGTTGCGATGATTCCGTCTGAAGGTGGTGAAAGAGTGCCGCCGCGCGCCAGACCGTCGCCCCTCGGCGATCAAGCATTCTAGCGCGATCGCGTCATCCTTGCTTCTCGGCGCGGCCCACGGGGTGGAAAATCAAAGCATCGAGCCTCGGCTCTGGTTGCGATCCCGAGCTCGCGCCGCTCCCTCTCCCTCCTCGCCCGTTCTAGTACGGAGCGCTTCCGCCGGGGACCTTCTCGGCGTCGCTCGCAGGCAGCTTGGTGAGCACGAGATGCAGGTTGGCGAGACTTCTCTCGACCGCGATCTCCACCGGCGTCGCGGCCGGATTCTGGGCCAGCCAGAGCCCGAGGCGGCCCTCCCAGAAGCGTTGACCCGGCTTCTCGAACCCTTGGATCTGATAGTGCCGCACGGCGACGACCCGATCGCCCACCCGGCGGCGCGAGAGCTCTCGTGGAATCACCAGCACGGGATAGAGCCTCCCATCCGACCAGATCGTCATCTGCTTCGGAGTTTCGGGTCGGTCGCGACGGAGTCGATAGATGGCCGAGGCGATGTCGACGACGCCCTTCTCTTTGACCTCGCTCTCGTGCTTCCGGCTCTTCCCTTGCCAGCGGGAGGCGCTCCAGGCACGCACCGTGTCGAGGTTCTGCGGATCGATCTCGGCGCCGTAGGACCAGAACTCGCCTTGGGCGCTCTCTTGGGAGGTGATCAGGAGCTCGCTCGCGACTCGCCCGTTTGCCTCCTTGCGGGTGACCAGGCGACCTTCGCCGTCGTTGGGCAGGACGAATCCGGCGAGAAACCCCAGAAAGCCGCCCAGATGCCATCGGTACTGAAGAACCTCCGCGCCTTCGGTGGGCACCCGCGAGGGAACCGGCGCTGGCTTAGCTTCCGCCAGAGCCCAGACGGGCGCCAAGATCAAGAGACCAAGCAAGACGGCCACGAGGTCGCGGCGGCGGGTTCGGACACGTCTCATAGGAAGAGTCACTTTCGCCGAGCCAGAAACCGTGAATTCCGTACCCGCAGGCCGAATCCCGTGCTACTTCGCCGGAAGCTGCTCGAGCTCGGTCACCCGGTCGGCAATCAAGTCGAACCCATTCTGCCAGAAGGCGGGATCGGTCATGTCGACCCCGGCCTCCGAGAGGATCTTCTCGGGCCTCGCCGCTCCACCCCAGGCGAGAAGCCGTAAGTAAGTCGGCTTGAACGCCTCGCCCTCCTCCTGGAAACGCCGGTAGAGGGCGAGAACCAGAAGCTGACCGAAGCTGTAGGCATAGCAGTAAAACGGCGTCTGATAGATGTGGGGGATCGACAACCACTCGCGCGCGAACTCGGGAGCCACCTCCATGCTGTCGCCGAACTGCTCGTCGAGCGTCGCTCGATAGAGGCGCTCGAGCTCGTCAGGGGAGGCGCCCTCCGCGATCGCGGCGTGCGCCTCGACCTCGAAATGGGTGAAGTACGCTTGGCGCAGGACCGTGGCGTAGATGTCGTCGAGCGAGGCCGCCAGAAGCTCGCGGCGGGCCAAGGGATCGCCCTCGCGCTCGAGCAGGCGGTCGGTCATCAACATCTCGGCGAAGACGGAGGCGGTTTCGGCGAGAGGAAGGCAGGAGTGCTGGGTCAGGACCGAGTGCCCTTCCGCCATCATGCTGTGCACGGCGTGCCCGAGCTCGTGCGCCAGGACCGCGACGTCGCGCGGACGCCCCGTGTAGTTGACCAGCACCCAGGGGGTGAAGCGGGGCGCGATGGTCGAGCAGAAGGCGCCCCCCTTCTTGCCGTGGCGGATCTCCGAGTCGAGATGGGTTTCGGCGAACACCCGCTCGGCCGCGGCGGCGAAGCGCGGGTGGAAAGCAGCGAAGGTGTCGAGAACCTCGCGCGCCGCGTCGGGAAAACCGATCTCGCGCTCAGTAGTGCCGGGCAGGGGAGCGTAGAGATCGTAGCGGCGGAGCTTCTCGATTCCCAGCCACGAGGCCTTGAGGCGGAAGTAGCGCTGGAAGACGCCGGAGTTCTTGCGCGCCACGGAGAGCAGCGCCTCGACCGCCGCGTCGGGGACGTCGTTGGCGAGGTTGCGCATCGCGATGGGCGAGGCGAAGCCGCGGAGCTCCATCCCCTCGTCGGCCCAATCGCGCACCCGGTTGATGTAGATCTGGGCGAGGATCGGCTTTTCGTTGCCGAAGACCCGGTGAAGCTCCTCGTAGGCCGCCTGGCGCAGCTCCGGCCGGGGCGAGAAGGCGTAGCGCATCAGCTGGTCGCGGGTGAGTTTCTTGGTCTCGCCGTCGACCTCGAGGGCGAACTCGAGACGATTGGTGAGCATCGAGTAGACCGTCAAGAGCGCTTGAATGCCGTTCGCGTCTTTCAAGTTGATCGTCTTCTCGCAGCACTCGGCCAGGGTGTAGGGCTTGAAACGGCGCTGCTCCTCCAAATAGGCGCGCAGATCGGCGTCTTCTTCAGGGGCAGGAAGGAGCCGCTCGGCCTCATCGTCGTTCAGACCCTTCCACCATAGATCGAGGAAGAGGACCCGGTTCTCGAATGCGGTCAGCGCCTGCTCGACCCGGTTGCGAAAGGTCGTCGCCTCTTGCGACTGCGTGTCGGCGGCGAACCAGAGACCGGCGTAACCACCCACCACGCTCATCTGCTCGACCAGGGTCTCCCACAAGCGGACGATCGCGAGGAAGCGCGCCGGCTCCATCTCCGGCGCGAGCTCATCCCGTGCCGCTTCGATCGCGGCGACCGTCGTCTCGATCTCGCCCAGGTTCCGGGCGAGAGTCTCCTTGTCGGACGACGGCAGGAGATCCGATAGGTCCCAAGGACCCTGCCGGTAACCAGTATCTTTCTCGCTTCCGACCACGCTCATCGCTTCCTTCCCTTCCCTACTCGTGACTCGTGACTTTGCAGGTACCGGCGCGCGGCGAGGTACCACCCGGCGCGTCCGCTGACGGGTGACCATTCTACGTCAGAGAAAATTTGCAGCGCCGGAACACTCTAGGGGCGGGTTTGAAACTCGCCCCTTTTCTTTGCGGGAACCAGCGAAAGAGGGGCGACCGGCCGGTCGCCCCTACGCCTGACGATCTGTGTCCATGCGGGGATCGCTCGTCACTGCGGCGCGTCAAGGGCTCGTGGTATAAATCTAGGGCAACTTCGCAACCTGGAGGGGGATGAGACGATGACCCGCAAGCTGCTCTCTTTCGTTTTCACTGCAATGCTGGTTCCCTGCATGGGGACCGTGGCTCACGCCCAGGTCGTCACCAACGGCGGCTTCGAGGACAACGGCGGACCCAGCACGACGACGCTCACCGCCTGGACCCAAGTCGACCGGAGCGGCTGCAATGGCGGCGATTGGTTCGCCCAGAAGGGAACGAATCCTCCGGTAACTCCGGTACGGTCGCGGCGCCGCCAGCGGGCACGTTCGCCGCGATGACCGACGAAGGCGACCCAACGACAACGGTCCTTTACCAGGACATCACCGTCCCCGTCAACGGCGGCATCCTCTCCTTCGAGCTCTATT
>JBJKRB010000130.1:0-3663 GCA_046704885.1 Thermoanaerobaculia bacterium
CTCTCGATTCACCGATCGTGACCGAAGAGGCTACGCTCGGCCTGCTCTATGAGAAAGGCAACGTAGAGATGGATGCGGGGATGCTCCCCGAAGCCTACAAGACCTTCGTCGAGCTCTATGGGATCAACTCGAACTTCCGCGACGTCGTCGCCAAGATTCAAGAGCTCAAAGACAAGGTCTGAGGGCTGTTGCGGGGTGTTGGCCGTCCGCGGGGCCCCCGGCTGCGCGACCGTATCCCAGGGTCCTCGCTAGGGCTGCGGGCCCTGGGAGCCCTCGGTCGCGGCCGCCCCACGGACTTGAATCGGGTTGAAATGCGCTAGCTCTGGGGCGAGTCCAAGTCGAGAGTGCCCTCATTCCGCCGCTCTTCCATCTTTTCGGCGAAGCGGCGCTCGAGTCGCGCCATCAGATCCTGCCAGTCGTCGAACAGGCGCTTGGGTGAGCGCCGGATTCCCTTTTGCAGGACATACTGGGTCAGGAGGGGCAAGGCGATCGTCGAGTCGCAATAGACCACAACCGCGTCGGGTAGACGATCGGGGTCGACCTTGCCCCACGACACGGCCTCGGAGGGAGTGGCGCCCGACAGCCCTCCGGTATCAGGGCGCGCATCGGTCACCTGCAAGAAGTAGTCGTGCCCAGCCTCCGACAGACCCAGGACCTCTTGGATCTGCGGCTCGGTCTGGAGCATGAAGTTCTTGGGGCTGCCGCCACCGAGGATCCAGCAGGCGCTCTTGCCGCCGCTCTCTTTTGCGCTCCACACGATCGCGGCGGAGAGATTGACGTCGAGATTCACGTCGAAATGGAGCTCCGAGCCCTCGAGAGCGAGCTCGGCGACGTTCATCCCGATCGAGCTGTCCCCGGGCGAAGAGGTGAAGATGGGGACCGCGTTGCGGTAAGCGGCGGCGAGCACTGACGTTCCCTGGAGACCCAGCTTCTCTTCTACCGCCGCCACGTAGCGACCGAGGCGGAAATGGAGCTCGGCCGTCGACATCGTCGTCTGAAACTCCGGCTGGCGCATCACGCGGCGGAAGAAGAGATCGGTCTCGAGGAGCACGTGATAGTCGAAAACGATGTCGTAGATCCTGACGACGCCCTCGTCGCGCAGCACGATGTCGTCCCAGAACGGGCTTCCCTCGTGCAGCGCGAGACCGATGGCGCGGTGGGCGTCGTGATAGAGGTTGGCTCCGGTAGAGACCATCCAGTCGACGAGCCCCGCGTCGATAAGCGGGACGAGGCAGCTCTTGCCCAGTCCGGTGGGAGTCAGGGCGCCGGTCAAGCTCATGCCGACCGTTACCTCCGGAGCCAGCATCTTCTCGCTGAGCAGTCCACAGGCCTGGCGCAGGCGACCGGCGTTGTAGGAGGTGAACGTCGAGTCGATCAGGTCGACCAGGCTCTCTTTCCCGCTCAGCGGGCGGGGATCGATGAGGCGGCCGGAGAGGTGTCGGCGCTCGGAACGGGACACGAGTGTGGATTCTAGCAAAGCACGGTCCAGGGGCGGCGCAGCGGGCTACAATAGCGCCGTGGACAGCCAACGCAAGATCCTCTGGATTTCCGGCGCCGTCATCGTGGCTGTGGTGGCCGTGGTCATGATCTGGCCCCGGGTCAGCGAGCAATTCGCGCCGCGGCCGGTGAAGGCCTGGGTGGCGATCCAAGAGCAGGGCTCCCCCATCGCCCGGACCGGACGGCTCGAGATCCCGGCGGGCCACGGCTTTACCCTCCACGCGGTGCTCGAGGCGCAAACCCACGACGGCGGCCAGCTGTTCTACACCGAGGCCAAGCGACTCGAGATCGAAGGAAAGGAAGTCCCGGCCGCCGAGATCCGAGAGTGGGACCAGCCCTTGCAGGCTCGCATTCTGTGGTTTACGGTGGAAGGCGCGCCGACCTACCTGCCGATCGAAGGAGAGAAGGCTCTCGCCAAGTTTCACTTCGAGGACAACTATCGGGCCGACTGGGCGCGCGCTTGGACGGTTCCGGGGAGTCTCGAGCCGAGCTTCCACGCCAATCTTCCGCCCGAGTCGGCGGGCCCGATTCTCACCTTTGGCACCCAACGTTTCGCGGTGCGAATCGAGCTCTATAGCAACCCGAGCTCCATCGCTCCACAATTGAGGGTGAGCTCTCCCGGCGCGGCCGCCATGCCGAACGATCCCGGGAGCGTTGCGACCGTGGTCGCCCCGCTACCCGCGCCGCTGGCGCGGATCTCGCGCGTCTTCGGCTTGAGCGAGCTGGCGATCACCCCAACGACACCGTCCGCGGCGCTGACGCGGATCCGCAGCTTGCAGGAGGCCGACCAAGCCTTCTCGCCGCGACTTCTCCTCCGCGACTACGCGGGGGCGGACGAAGGGGGCCTCGATGGCCTGCACTGGCGCGATATCAACCTTGCGTCGGGCCCGAAATGGGGTCCGGACGGCGCGCAACAGGGGGACCTGATTCGGGTGGGTTCGCGCGTGGTCGTTCTCGAGCGCGATCGCGGAGCTCCCGGGCGCCTCGATTCGCAAGATCTCTGTTTTGACTTCTACCGCCGGCCCGAGGTCCTGCCTCTCTCCCGGATCTTCGTGGGTGGGGGGTTGGTGCAATGGGCGAAAGTGAGGAAGCAGTGACGACGACCGTGACCTTGATACCGGGCGACGGGATTGGGCCCGAAGTGACCGCCTCGACAGTTCGTGTTCTCGAAGCCGCGGGCGCCGAGGTGGAGTGGGAACGCCACATCGCGGGCAGCGAGGCTCTGGCGCAGAGCGGCGATCCGCTGCCACGCGAGGTGGTGGACTCGGTTCTGCGCAATCACGTGGCGCTCAAAGGGCCGATTACGACCCCGGTCGGGAAGGGGTTCCAGTCGGTCAATGTCCGTTTGCGCCGCGAGCTCGACCTCTTCGCCAACCTTCGCCCGGTGCGCTCCTTGCCCAACATCCCGAGCAACTTTCAGAATATCGATCTCATCGTCGTGCGCGAGAACACCGAGGACCTCTACAGTGGTCTCGAGCACACGGTGGTCAAGGGTGTGGTCGAGAGCCTCAAGATCATCACCGCGAAAGCTTCGGAACGGATCGCGCGGTTCGCCTTCGACTACGCGCGGACCTACCACCGCAAGCGGGTGACCGCGGTGCACAAGGCCAACATCATGAAGCTCTCGGATGGCCTCTTCCTCGAGAGCTTCCACAAAGTGTCGCGCGACTACGCCGACCTCGAGGCCGACGAGCGAATCGTCGACAACCTGGCGATGCAGCTGGTCATCGCTCCCCAGCGCTTCGACGTGTTGCTCCTACCCAATCTGTACGGCGATATCGTCTCCGACCTGTGCGCCGGACTGGTCGGCGGGCTGGGCGTCGTGCCGGGCGCCAACCTCGGTGAAGGGATCGCGGTCTTCGAAGCGGTCCATGGCAGCGCACCTGACATCGCCGGAATGAACCTGGCCAATCCGCTCGCCCTCATCCGCTCCGCGATTCTGATGCTCGACTACCTGGAGCAGCGGGAGGCGGCCGAGCGGATCCGCGCGGGATTGCGATACGTGGTGTGTGAGCAGGGAGTCTTGACTCGCGACGTGGGTGGCACCGCGACGACGACCGAATTCACCGAAGCGCTGGCCGCCGCCATCGGCAAGAGCTCCGTGGCCGCCACCGCGATCGATAGCGGAAGCGACAAGTGAGCAAGCTCGGCCATCGAGACGCGACC
>JBJKRB010000131.1:0-5059 GCA_046704885.1 Thermoanaerobaculia bacterium
GTCGTGGGATCGGTCGAGAACTTGCCATGGTCCATCAACGCCAGGATCGCCTTGCCGCCGCGATTCGGAACCTCGAGGAGCATCGCTCCGCTCCCCTTCTTCGCGTCAACCGGCCGGAGGACATAGAAGTCGGCGGAGAACTCGACCTTGCCGGCCGCGTCGCGCGGGGCCAGGCCCAGGTCGACGATCGCCCGGTCGTACTCGTTGGTGGGGTCGACCGCGAAGTGCATGGTTCCGACGACCTTCTCGTAGGGCCCGGCAAGCCCCCACGACTTGCCGTTGGCGAGCGGCGTCCGCGACGAGACGTCAACGCGGGTTACGACGGCTTGAACCGCCGGTACGCCAGCGGCCGCGACGACCAAAACGGGGACGGCGAGGATGAATCGATAGAGGCCTTTCATACGGCAAGCTTAATCGATGACGCCCGACAACGCTTCTAACTCCGCGATACCCGAGGATGTTTGCTGGGGGAGCTCAGCGCGGCGAACCGAGAAGCTCGAGGATGCGAGGTACCGAGATCGCCGCCTCGTCGCGTCTGCCGGCAATGCAGGTCGCGCCTTCCACGGCCGCCGCAAGGGAACGGCGGGCGAAGTCGAACCGCTGGCGAGCCGCCAGTGTGTGTCGCAGGAGCTCGAGAATGCCGCGAGCCGGCGAGAGCGTCTCCACCTTCCACATCGCGTTCTCCCGGTGCTCCAGGATCGCGACCAGGCGCACGGTGACCGGCGCCGTGTTGAGTGAATCGAGCTGACTTGGTGGATTTCCTCTGATCCTGAGCGGACGGGGATAAGGATGGAGTCGCCCCTGTTCGTCGAGGACAGCGAACTCGTCGGAGAAGTAGTTCGCTCCGGCTTCCACGAGAGCCGCGGTCAAGCAGCTCTTGCCCGAACCCGAAGTTCCCGGAAGCACGATGCCTCGGTCATTCCAGGTGACGGCGCCCGCGTGGACGAAAAGATAGGAATGTGAGTGCTTCGCGGTCCATCGCTCCCAATCCGCGGCAACCCTTGCCGTTGCTTCGCCGAGAGTGGCCACGGTACGGGGTCGACCGCGACCTAGGGTGACCGACCAGTTGTCGCCCGGGCGCTTGATTGCAGCCTGTCGCCCGGGTTTCACTTTCTCCGAGGTAACGCTCGCAGGAGGCAATTGAGCCGCGACGCTCTCTGCCGCCTCGGGGTCGTCAAAGGCGAGATCGAAGACGCAGTCGAGAATCTCGAAAGCTCGGTGCCTTAGCGACTGCGCCTCCCTTTTCATTCGAATGAACGCCGTCCAATACTCGTTACAGCTCGGGAAGCGGTGGTAGAGTTTCGTTAATCTTGGTCGGTTGCTTGAAACAGCTCGGAAACTGAGTGATGAAACCATGGTATCCGAAGGCGAGGCGCGAGAACCTGGAGGTCGAGGAGATCTCCGGAGAGCTCCTCATCCACGACCTCGAGGCGCACCGCGCGCACTGCCTCAACGAGAGTGCGACCGAGATTTGGAAGCTCTGCGACGGGACCCGAAGCGCCAGCGAGATCGCTGAGCTCGTGGCGCTCGATTCCGAAGCGATCGAGATCTTCCTCAGAAACTTGGATCACAAGGGCCTTCTGGAACCGAATGCACCAGATCGCCAGCCGTCGCCGGATCCGAGCCGTCGCGCCGTGTTGCGCCACTTGGTCACCGCCGCCGTCGCCATTCCGGCGATCGTCTCGATCTCCTTGCCACGCCCGGCTTTTGCGCAGTCGCCTTTCGGCGGTCCTACGGGACCTGCGGGTCCAACAGGATATCGGGGGCCGAAGGGGCAGCCGGGAGTCACGGGTCCAACGGGAGCTACGGGTCCGACGGGACCGACAGGTCCCGCGGGAATCACCGGTCCTACGGGGCCGATTGGCCAAACCGGACCCACGGGTGCTGCGGGGGCAGTGCTCGCCGTCGCTCCTTTCGTTGTGGGGCCGACGGGTCCGACGGGCCCGAGGGGTCCGACCGGAGGCACTGGACCCATTGGAGACACCGGGCCCACCGGCCCGACGGGAGCGACAGGTCCGACCGGGCCAGACGGACCGACGGGACCGCCGGGGCCGCTCGGTCCCACGGGTCCCACCGGCGCCACCGGGTCATTTGGTCCAACAGGTGCCACGGGTGCGACGGGCGCTACGGGTGCGACGGGCGCTACGGGTCCGACCGGCGCCGTCGGAACTGCCTCAGCTCCCCCGCCTTCAGGTGGATTGACGTCGATAGTCGCAGGTCTGGCTCCGATAGGCCCGACAGGGCCGACCGGTCCACAGGGCTCAGACGGGCCTTATGGCGCCATTGGTCTGATGGGTCCGACAGGAGCGACGGGGCCGACGGGTCCGACAGGAGCCACGGGACCGATGGGCGCGGTGGGCGGAGCGGGCTGGACCGGTCCCACCGGCCCAACCGGTGCCACCGGCGTGACCGGTGCGACGGGCGCCACAGGTGCTACCGGAGCGACGGGTGCCACAGGTGCTACCGGAGCGACGGGTGCCACCGGTCCGACGGGTCCCTAGGTTTGGGGGTCTAAAGCTTTCCGTACTCAGCCAGGAGCTTGTGCCTGAGACAGCCGGTTTCGATCTGCGTCAGCATGATCGCGCGCAACGAGGCCGCGGTCATCGAACGCTGTCTCGATTCGGTCGCCCCGATCGCAGATCTGGTGAGCGTTTGTGACACGGGCTCGACCGATGGAAGCCCCGAAATCGTCGAACGGTGGCTGGGCTCCCGTGAGATTCCCGGCGAAGTGCGATGCCACGCCTGGCGCGACTTCGGATTCAACCGCACTCTCGCGATTCGTGCCGCCCAACGGCTCCTACGCCGGTGCGGATTCGATCCGGCGACGACCTATCTCCTCTTCATCGATGCCGATATGACGCTGGAGGTCGCCCAGGGCTTCGACCCGGCGCGGCTTGAGGCGGATGTCTACCGCGTCGTGCAAGTCAATGGAAACCTGCGTTATCCCAATGTCCGTTTGATGCGGGCGAGCGTGCCTGGCCGATTTGTCGGGATGACGCACGAATATTTCGATTGCCCAAGCGATACGCGGCCAGCCGACTGCGAAGAGCTGCAGCTCTTCGATCACAACGATGGCGGCTCGCGCGCCGATAAGTTCGAGCGCGATATCGATCTTCTCGAGAAGGAGCTCGCGCGCGATCCTGGGAACGTCCGCGCGATGTTTTACCTGGCGCAGTCCTACCGCGCCGTGGGAGATCGCGGGCGCGCGCTCTTCTGGTATTTGCGGCGGATCGCCAGCGGAGGCTGGGAGGAAGAGCGCTGGTACTCGCAGTACATGATCGGCCGCATGCACCTCGAAGCCGGCGATGTCCTAGCGGGCGTCAAAGCGCTGCACGAATCGATTCGCATGGATCCAGCTCGCGCCGAGCCGTTTCAGGCGCTCGCCAACTGGATGCGGGATCATGGACATCTTCGCTTCGCCGCCTTCTATGCGGAGAAGGGGCTCGCTATTCCGGAGCCGCACGATCGTCGCCTCTTCATCGAGGATGACGTCTATCGCTACGGCTTGACCCAGGAGCTCGCGGTGGCAGCGTACTCCACCTCGAGTCCGGAGCCCGGATTTGCCGCGTGCGAGAAGCTGGCGCTGGGCAGAGACATCCCGGAGCCGATTCGGTATCAGGCGGCCGCGAACGAAGTCTTCTACGCCGGAACGCTGGGAGGTGAGCTGATCAAGATCGCGCCGGCGATGGAGGCGTTCGAAAGGCCCTGCAATCCATCGATTCTTCGACTGAGGGACGGCTACCTCATGAGCTGCCGCGCGGTGTCCTACGAGGTCGACCCCTACCAGCGCTACCATTCGACGTCCCCGGACGGTCTATACCGCACGAGGACTGCCTTCTTGAAGACGGACCGGGCCCTGGGATTCAAGTGGCAGCGATTCATGGGTGGAGAGCCCAAGCCCCTGCGAGCGACGCTCGTTCGCGGTTTCGAGGACGCCCGGATCTTTCGCTTCAACGGTGGGCTCGCTGCTCTGGCAACTTCGCAAGAGCACCACCCGAGCGGCCTCATCCAGATGTCGCTGTTGCTCCTCGATCGAACGGGCCGCATTCTCCACCACAAGCCTCTCTGGGGCTTTGGAGACGAGCTGGTGCAGAAGAACTGGCTCCCTTTCGTCGACCGCGATGGCGGCCTCCGCGCGCTCTACTCCTACGAGCCTACGGTCGTGCTAACCATCGACTCGGAGACGGGAGGGTGCACAGCGGCTTGCACGCGCTCTTCGGGGCGCGGCCCGACGGGGTGGCGAGGCTCGGCGGGGCCCATCGGGCTGCCGGATGAGCAGGGTGGGGGTTGGCTCGCCGTAGTACACCAAGCCTTGATGCTGGGGCGCCGCTACTATCTCCATCGATTCGTGCGTTTTGACCGCGACTGGAACCTGGTCGCGGTGTCGCGCCCCTTCTACATGCTACGCCGCGGCATCGAGTTCGTCTGTGGTCTATGTTTGGCTCACGGCGGGGACCACCTTCTCCTCTCCTTTGGCGTCAACGACGGTGAGGCGTGGCTTCTTCGTAAACCCCTGAACGACGTCCTCGATCTCCTGCATTCTCTTCCCTGAAGGCTGCCGCCATCCGTCTGCGCGGCGGATCAGACGGTTTGTGCCGCGGCAGTCTGATAGTCTGCGGCGCATTTCGCGAGGAGTCGATCGAATGCGGAAACGAGCTCGGTGATGCGGTCGACAGCCCCTGCCATCAGTTCCGTTCGCACCGCGGTCGCCACCGCTTTTACCATGGTGGCGTTCGCCTCGAACTCGGTGCTCTGCCGCCTGGCGCTCGGGCCGCGATCGATCGACGCCGCGAGCTTCACTACCCTGCGGCTCGTGTCGGGCGCGCTGATGCTTGTATTGATCATGGGGCTATCCCATGGTCGTGACGTTCGCGGGGCGCTCAGGTCTCGCTCTACATGGGCCTCGGCGGCGATGCTCTTCGCCTACGCGCTGGCCTTCGCCTTTGCCTTCTTGAGCCTCTCGGCAGGGACCGGAGCCTTGATCCTCTTCGGCTGCGTCCAGGTCACGATGATCGTCGCGGCCCTGCTCGGCGGGGAGCGGCCCGGCGCGCTCGAATGG
>JBJKRB010000132.1:0-3180 GCA_046704885.1 Thermoanaerobaculia bacterium
ACAACATCACGGTGGTCGCCGGTTTCGAGACCGTCGAGGCCGCCCGCGCCTTCGCGCACGATCCCAAGCTCAAGGAGGCGATGGGCGAGGCCGGGGTCAAGGGAGCGCCGCGGATCGAGCTCTTCGACGAGGTCGAGGCCGTGACCTACTGAGCCAAGGACGAAGAAGCGAGCGATCCGAGAGGCTGGGAAACGATCGAATCGTTCCCCAGCCTCTATCTTTTTGGTCAAGACTGCCTGCCGCGAGGCGGAGAACCCGCTCTTTCTAGCGGAGGCGCTCCGCGCCTACCTCCTGAGCCAATAGATCGCCGTGCCGAGAAGAAGAAGAGCCATGGCCGCGAGCTCCCAGCCGCCGAGCGTCGGGACCTCCACGGTGGGCACCGTCGCATCCACCGAGAAGACGGAAACGTTGATCGTCGAGGACCAAGTGGAGCCGCTATTCGTGCTGTATTGCTTTCCGCTGTAAGTGAAGCTCCCGGTGGGCTCATGAGCGGAACTGGTCACTTCCTGAGAGCAGCTGCTGAACGAAGTACCCTCGGTGACCAGCCAGTAGGTCGTATGCGGGAGTAGCGAGATCGTGCTCGAGGGGGTGATCGTGTAATTCTCGGTATTTCCCGAGCCGTTGATTGTCGCTGAGCCGATCGTCGCCAGTGCGCTACCCGGTTGGCCGCCGTTATCGCCGTAGAGATAGACGGTCGCAGTTCCGTTTCCGTCGAAAAAGGTGTAGGTGACGGAATTGAGGACGTAGGTCCCGGAGGACCCGGTGGTGAAGGCGTCCGCCTGGTAGTGGGAGGGGTCGAGGCAGAAGAGCCCCTGCTGGGGCGCTCCCAGATTCGACAAGACGACTACAGCGTGTCCAGTAGCTGCCAGGGTCAACAGCCCGAGGACCGTCGCCGCAGCTACAACGAAGAGGCGCTTCTTCATGATCTTAGTCTTCTCCTTTCTTCTCCGAATCCTCCCCAGCCAGCTCATGGCGGCAGCTTCCACGCAAAGCCTTTCCCCCGCCTTCGCTTGTGAAGCTGGAGTGTCTCGGAAGAACGGCAATGTAGCAGAGGCTCGTGTCCGGAGCAAGGGAACAAGGAAACGGCCCCGGCGAAGTGAGTGACGCGAAACTAGCGAGACTTCTTGAAAGGGGGAACGATGAAGTTTCTGATCGTGAATCACACGGTTGAGGACTATGAGAAGTGGAAGGCGGTCTTCGATCAGTTCCCGCCGGGCAAGGACGGAGCAACGTTCCATCGGGTAAACCGCAACGTCGAGGACCCCAACAACATCACGGTGGTCGCCGGTTTCGAGACCGTCGAGGCCGCGACCTACTGAGCCTCGAACCAAGAAACCGAAACAACAGGAAGGCCGGGGAGCGATCGAGTCGCCTCCCGGCTTTCTGTCTTGTGAGCCGGCGCCCATCGCGGGCGAGAAGCACCGTTTTCGGCGCCGATGTAGACTATGTCTTCGTCTTGGGAGGAGCTAGCAATGAGGATACTGGTCGTGAATCACACCGTTGAGGACTATGACAAGTGGAAGGCGGTCTTCGACGAATTCCCACCGAGCAAGGGCGGCGCGGTTTTTCACCGCATCAACCGCAACGTCAAGGACGACAACAACATCACCATCATTGCCGGCTTCAAGTCGCTCGAGGCGGCCGAGGCCTTCATCGAGGATCCCGGCCTGGCGGACGCCATGAAGAATGGTGGCGTCGTCGGCGCCCCCCGCATCGAACTCTACGAAGAAGTCGAAGCCGAGATTTACTGAGCCGCGGTACTGCCGCGTGCCAGCCGGATCGCTGGCGACCCGAGTAGAGTGGTTTGAATGGAGGCGTTCACCCTCTGGCTCACCATTCTCGTAATCGCCACTGGAGCGATCCTCACCTTTCTCTTTCTCGTCAACGTGGTATCCGACATCCGGCGTCTTCAACGGGTAGGAACGCCTCGTCCGCTTTTCGTTGTCTGGCAGAGCTCTGGTGCTCACCTCTTTCCGGCACAGCCCGTAGACGGCGATCTTGTCGGCCAGCGGGTCTGGCTCGAGTGGGACATTCGGTGGCTAGGCTGCGGCGCAACGGCGGGTCGCGTCTCGGGGAACGATGGAGTGGCCCTGGACCTCGAACTCGAGCGACCGGTCGCCCTTGGAGCTGCTAAAACGGACACGAAGAAAGCTCTCTACAAGGTGCGCTTCGAGCCGAACCGCGGCGCGCCGCCACTGTACGGGAAGCGGTCGGTTCGAGGCCACTTGCTCCCCGAGATTGAACCAGGAGTACCAACGACCGCCGTGATCGTGGTCTATCCGTGAGCGAGGAGGGAAAGAGCCGCATCAACGAAAGCGAACTTTCACCACTTCAAGATCGAAGCATGGTTAGGTCTGCCAAGCTATCCATACCTTTCTTACCTGCCAGGTGTTTCCTCTCTTATGAAGCTCGATTGCTTGCCCAAGGGTGGCCCACGGACCCGAGTAGACACCCACGCAGGCTAGAGCCGAGCTGGGGGAGTCGAGTTCGACTGCGGAGATCGAAAGTCGGACGCCCGGCTTCCCTTGCTTCGTTTCGAGACGTTGGGGTCCCGTCTCTCCGCTCGTCTCCGTCGCTTCGCTAGCAGGCCGAACATCCGGCCAAAGTTTCTTGACCTGCTCGAGGACCCCAGTTGGTGGGTCCTTCCGGCCATAGCGCAGGAAGAACACGGGGCCTGCCCATCCCGAGCCTTTCCTTCCGTAGCGGTGGAGGAGGTTGGCATAGATCGCAACGAGCAGTTGCTCCCGGAGACGGGGCGCGAGATGCTCCCCGGGCGGAGGCACCCGCCTCTCGTCACAGATGCGCGACGCCTTCGCGGGGAGTTGCTCCTCGTGCGCTCCGGCCTCTAGGAACGTAGGCAGGAAAAGGCCGAGGCCAAGGACGAGCAGAGCCCGGGCGACCGCCTTCTGGAAACTCAGGAGATCGCTCCTCGCCCTTTGCCCGCCCGAATCCCCAGCACGAAGAAGAAGCCGCTGAGGGCTGCCGTCACGGCCAGGGCGGCGAGGTCGATCAGGGTGACGTTGGGCAGGAGATCGAGGACCTCGGTGGCGACGGAAATCAATATGGCGAGGCTCACGATCGCGGCGACCAGCCAGACGCCACGGAGCTTCGGGGGCAGGGGCGGCACCTCGGCGCTGCGACGATGGGTCAACCGCCAGGTGATGGCAGCGACGGCGAGGG
>JBJKRB010000133.1:0-2571 GCA_046704885.1 Thermoanaerobaculia bacterium
GCTCGTCGGCGGCAAGGTGCGCGGCTGCCTGTCGGACGATCCCGCCGAGTATTACGGGCAGTATCTTTTGCTCCGCGGCTATCTCGATCCTGGCGCGCTAGTCCAAGCCCTCGATTTCTGCCGAACGCGCGGCTGGCGCTTGGGAGCGGCGCTGGTCAAGCTCGATCTGCTGGAGGAGGGGAGCGTGCAGGAGACCCTGCGCGAGCAGATGACCGACTCGATCTGCGACCTCTTCCTCTGGCCGCATGGCGTCTTCTTCTTCGAGGACGGGCTGCCCGCGAGCGAGGAACTGCTGCCGGCGCCGATCGACCCCCTGGTGCTGGCGATCGAGGGGAGCCGCTGGGTTGACGAGTATCAGCGCATACGACGCGTCTTCGTCAATGATGGCGTTACGCTCGTCCCCGGCCAGCGCTGGCCGGGACGCGATCTCGAGGCGCTCGGCGCTTGGATCACCGAGGCCGTGGCGAGCTCCGGTGGCGGCGCTCGACTCGACGATCTCTACTCCCGGCTCAAGGGAAGCTGGTTCCGATTCTTGGAAGCCGCATTTGACCTCACCGTGGCCGATGTCCTAGCGATCGGCGAGGTGGGCGACGGCGACGGATCGGAAGAGGTCGACGATCTTCTGCTCGAGCAGGCGACCGAAGAGCAGGTCGTTCTGCTGCGCAACAGCGTGTCGCTGCCGGTCGAGGTGGTGACGCGGCTCTTCCCCCTGTGGCTCGGGGGCGGGGAGGAGGCGGAGAGCACCGGCCGCGACGAGCTCCTCGCCCGCTGCGATGGCGAACGACCGCTCACCGCCATCCTCTCCTCGGGGGTTTCCGAGCGCAGCAACGAAATCAATCAGCTGGTCCTGGAGCTCCGCGCGAAAAGGCTCGCCCTCCTGCCTGAGCCCCTGAGCGACTTCATCCAACGGCTACCCGCCGGTGAGGCGGGCGACGCGTAACCGCGCTAGCTCTTCGCCGCCGCGGCCTGTTCCTTCTCGTCCGCTTTGTCGGGGGCGGCGCCCTTGGGCAGTGGCAGCCCCAACTTCTCGCGCAGCTTGAGCTCGATCTCGTCGGCCAGGTCCGGATTCTCGCGCAGGAACTGCTTGGCGTTCTCGCGCCCCTGGCCGATCCGCACGTCGCCGTAGCTGTACCATGAGCCGCTCTTGGTGACGAGACGGTGGTCGACGCCGAGGTCGATCAGCTCGCCGGCGTGCGAGATCCCCTCGCCATAGTCGATGTCGAATTCGGCGATGCGGAAGGGGGCCGCCACCTTGTTCTTCACGACCTTGATCTTGGCGCGGCTTCCGACCACGTTCTCGCCATCCTTGATCGAGGCGATGCGGCGGATGTCGATGCGGACCGAGGAGTAGAACTTGAGTGCCCGGCCACCGGTCGTGGTCTCGGGGTTGCCGAACATGACGCCGATCTTTTCGCGGATCTGGTTGATGAACACGAGGCAGGTCTTCGACTTGGCGACGATCGCGGTCAGCTTGCGCAGGGCCTGGGACATCAAGCGGGCCTGCAGGCCGACGTGGGAGTCACCCATCTCGCCCTCGAGCTCGGCGCGGGGCACGAGCGCGGCGACGGAGTCGATCACGACGACGTCGACCGCGTTGCTGCGCACCAGCGTTTCGGCGATCTCGAGCGCCTGCTCGCCGCTGTCCGGCTGGGAGACGAGGAGGTTGTCGATGTCGACCCCGAGCTTCTTGGCGTACTCGGCGTCGAGGGCGTGCTCGGCGTCGATGTAGGCGGCGACGCCACCCTTCTTTTGCGCTTGCCCGACGACCGACAACGCCAACGTGGTCTTTCCAGAGGACTCGGGTCCGTACACCTCGACCACCCGGCCGCGGGGAAAGCCGCCGATTCCGATGGCGTGGTCCGCCGCCAGCGAGCCGGTGGGGATGGCGTCGATCGCCAACGTCTCGTTCTGGCCGAGGCGCATGATCGCGCCCTTTCCGAACTGGCGCTCGATCTGTCCGACGGCGTTCTCGATGGCCTTCATTCGATCTGATTTGCTGTCACTCATGGGTATTTGCTCCTTGCGTCGGTCCCTGCGACCGGGACGAAAATCGCCACTCTCGACGCTATACTAATCGTTGTCCGCCGACCTAGACACCACCATGGTGCCGAGCAGGTCCAGAAAGGACGCCCGCGCTGGTGTTGGAGCCGGGATCGAGCGAGCCTGACCCCGCAGCCGGTAAGGTGGACTGATCGTAGCCGACCCCGCTGGGAGCGTCAAGGCCGCAGGCGCGGAAAGCCAACCCATGAACGAAACCGTCGCTTCGAGCGAGTCACCTGGAGCCGACCCAGCTCGCTCTGCGCCCCCCTCCCTGGGCTCGATTCGCGGCCTCGCGATCCGCGAAGACGCTCCTTTGAGCCGCTATTCGACCCTCCGGGTCGGCGGTCCGGCGGAGCTTCTCGCGGAGATCGAGAGCGAACGGGCTCTGATCGCGCTCCTCTCCGAGGTCAGGCGCCTCGGGCTTCCATTTCATCTCCTCGGCCTAGGCTCGAACGTGCTCATTCCCGACGAGGGCCTCGCCGGCGTGGTGGCGCGCTTGGGACGCCCGTTCAAGCGCGTCCACGTGCGCGG
>JBJKRB010000134.1:0-44670 GCA_046704885.1 Thermoanaerobaculia bacterium
GCGGCGCGCCAGACGCGCCGCGTCGTTGCGAGTGGCGACGAGGTAGGCGGGTGGTAGCGCCGCGGCAAGCTCCGGAGCAAGGCCCAGGGCGCGTCCGATCGGGGCCACGATCGCGGGGTCGTCGAGATCGTCAGGTGTCACCATCTCTTCGGCGGAGACCGGGCGGACGATCCGATAGCGTCCGGCGGAGCTCTTTCCGGCGAGAAGGCGATCCGCCAGGGCCCTGCTGTCGACCTCTGGCCCCACCACGATGGCGTCGGTGAGATCCCCGAGGTAGAGATCGAGGCTCTCCTCCCATCCCGCCGGGACCTTCCACAGATCACCGAGGAATCGGGGCTCCTCGAAACCGGATTCGGCCACGATCCGCGCGATCTCCTGGCGGCGCTCGGACTGCGCCTCGCTCAGCTCGCGCAGGATCTGGCGGCGCTCGCCGAGGGTGTCGATCTCGCGCTCGAGCCGCTGCAGCTCCTGGAGCTGCTCCTCGAGCGTCCTGCGCCTCTCCTCGTGAGCTTTCTGAGACGCGGTCACCCGTTCCTTCGCCTCGCGAACCGCGGTAGACAGCTGCTCGACCCGCTCGATCGCCTCGGCGGAGGCTTTGTCGGCCTCGACGACCGCCTCGCCGCGACGGGCCAGCTCGGCCTCGAGTCGAGCCCGTTGCATCGCCCCCTTCTCGCTTTCTACCTCCTCGCGGTGCGCCCGATTGCGCAAGTCCGTCACCTCGGCGAGCGAGGAGAGGAGGCGGGCGCGAAGCGAGTCGAGCCGGGAACCGCTCTCCGCCACCAGGGCCTCGACCTCGCCGAGTCGGCGCTGGTCGTCGCTCGCGTCGCCCTGAGCGCGCTCATGATGAGCGACGAGGTCCTCGCGTTGCGTGTCGAGCTCGGCGAGGCGAGCCCGGCGCTCTTCCATGTCGGCCTGGCGCCGCGTGGCCCGCTCCTCGCCACTTTCCAGCCGCTCGCCGAGATCCTCGAGGGCGCGCCTCGATCCCTTGATCAGCTCTTGCCGCCCCTCGATCACGGCGGCGAGCCGCGCCTGGCGTTGATGGACGGCGGAGACCTCCTCCGCCAGGGTCTCGGTCGCCTCGCGCCGCCCGGCAAGCTCGGCTTCCGCGCCGGCGAGCTCCGCGGCGAGCTTGGCCTCGCGCTCGCTGGCCGCGGCGAGAGCCTTGGCCACCTCTGCGAGGCGATCGCCGACCTGCCGCCAGCGCGCGTGGAGCACGCGGGCGACGAGCGTCCGTTGTTCCGCCTGCTTCTCCTGGTAGCGGCGCGCGGCTCCCACCTGGCGCTTGAGCGAGCGTAGCGACCTCTCGACCTCGGAGACGATGTCGTCGAGGCGCAGGAGATTCTCCGTCGATTCCTCCAGCTTGATCTCGGCGATCCGCTTGCGCGCTTTGTAGCGAGTGATTCCCGCCGCTTCCTCGAGGAGCTTGCGCCGCTCCTGGGGCTTGCCGGAGAGGATCATGCCGATGCGCCCCTGCTCGATGACCGAGTAGGCGCGCAACCCGAGGCCGGTGTCCATCAACAGGTCACGAATGTCCTTGAGCCGAACCGTCTTGCCGTTGAGCCGGTACTGACTCTCGCCAGTGCGAAAGACACGGCGGGAGATCGTGATGCGCCCTTCCTGGGCGTGGGGCGTGGAGGAATCGGTGCTTAACACCATCTCGACTTCCGCCATCCCCACCGGCTTGCGCGTCTCGGTGCCATTGAAGATCACGTCTTCCATGGTCGCGCCGCGCAGGGTCTTGGCGCTCTGTTCACCGAGGACCCAGGTGACTGCGTCGGAGATGTTGCTCTTGCCGCAGCCGTTGGGACCGACGATGGCGGTGAGACCCCCGGCGAAGTCCATGTTCACCGCATCGACGAACGATTTGAAGCCGGAAATTTCGAGGCGTTCGAGCTTCAGCATAGAGAGAAGGCGTCCACTTCGCAGGCTACCAGAGATCCGAGGTCTGCCACAAGACTTAGGGGTCCGCCGAGCGACTATGCGCTAGATCTAGCGGTTGGACGGGTCGATCGCAAATGGGAGAGAAGCTCTGGGAAGTAGAACCCCGCCCATAGGGCGAAGGGCAGGGCAAAGCGGAAGGGGAGGATCATCAGCTGCTTCAGGATGCCCCAGGTATTCTGCGCGAAGGCCCCGTAGCGCGCCGCGCTCCAGGCCCCGAGCTGCGTGGCATAGACGAACTTGACCTCGACGAAGAGCGAGAAGATGTGAAAGAAGATGGCAATCAGGACGGCCCAGCCGAGATTGGCGAGCTTCCTCTGCCATGAGATGTCGGGCACGGCAAGGAAGAAGGCGCCCAGGAGCACGAGGTTGAAGTGGGTATCGGTGGTCCGGAGAGAGCGGAGAAACCCTTTGCCATGCGGGCGGTAGTCGTCGCGCTCGATCAGCATGTAGTTGGTCTCGTGCGGGACCAGGTGGGTGACGGCCGGATGCTCGGTCAAACGCACCAGGTTCTGGACGGCGACGGTCAGGAATCGATTGTAGAAAGGGGTGGCCAACATCCAGACGACGGCTACCGGCAGCAGCCAGAAGAGGATGTTGCGAATGAAGCGCGTGCTCCAGCTCGCTTTAGGCTTTTTCATCCGCGGATCACGGCTCTTCGTGCCGCCGCACCGCGAAGCGGCTCGCCCAGAAAATCCAGAGCAAGACACTGGCGAGGATGACGATCGTCTGCCAGATCACGGTATGGGAGCTGTTGAACCAGCTCGGCGCATAGCTTCCGGTGAGGAAAAGCGCGACGACACGAACCAAGTTGATCAGCTGGATGGCGACGATCCCCAGCACGAGGCCGATTCCGCGCGACTTCCAGGTGGCGGGGAATGCCAGCACCGCGGCCAGAAAGATCAACATCGCCTCGACCCCGTTGCAGCCATTGCGGATGTTGACCGCGAAACGGCTGTTGCGGATGATGGTGCCGTCCAGGGAAACGTGTTGACCAATGACATTGAGCATCGCTCCGCTGGTTCTTGCCACCAGAGCGGTGAAGGGCTCGACGACGTGGTTGTTGACCGGGGTCAGGGCGAGCGCGGTGAAGCTCAGGGCGAGAATGAGGACGAACGCCACCAGGAAGATGATCTCCTGACGGTAGCGTCTCCAACCCGTCTTGGCTCCGCCGTCCTTCCCTTTTTTCTCGTCCGTCTCGGCCACTCGTGCTCTCCTCGATCGTTGCCTTGCCGCAGCGTTTCGTCCGTTCGGTTCGTGACCGCGGGATTGTAGCAGCTGGACGCGACACCGACACCCATTGGGATGCTCACGGACCGGCCGTTTGACAGTTCAACGCAGAGGCATTAGCATCCGCGTCGACCTGATGAGCTCTAAGCTAAAGCCGCGGCGAACGATCCTCGAAGCACCCCAGATGAAGCGCATGATCCGCCGTATGGCGGGCGAGCTGGTCGAGCGCAACCGCGGGGTCGAGAATCTCATGCTGGTTGGGATCCGCACCCGCGGGGTCCCTCTGGCCGAAGCGTTGGCTTCGGAGATCGAGAGCATGGAAGGGCATAACGTGCCCATCGGCACGCTCGACATCACCCTCTATCGCGACGACCTGTCGACGATCGCGCCCCAGCCCCTGGTCAAGGAGACCTCGTTCCCGGAGCCGATCAACGGCCATATTCTTGTCCTCTGCGACGACGTCCTCTACACCGGCAGAACGGTGCGCGCGGCTTTGGACGCCTTGGTCGACTACGGGCGCCCGCGCGCCGTCGAGCTCGCGGTGTTGATCGATCGCGGCCACCGCGAGCTGCCGATCCAGGCCGACGTGGTCGGCAAGGCCGTTCCCACCGGCAAGAGCGAGGTCATCGAGGTCCGGTTCAAGGACACCGACGGGGTGGAGTGGGTCCAGATCATGGAGCAGCCTGGCACCAGCGGGGCTGGAGGGTGAGCGACGCCACCTGGGAGAGGAAGGACCTCTTGGGGATCGCCGATCTCTCCCCGGCCGAAATTTCGTTGATCCTGGATACCGCCGAGTCCTTTCGAGAGGTCTCCGAACGTCCCATCAAGAAGGTCCCGACGCTGCGCGGCAAGACGGTTCTCAACCTCTTCTTCGAGTCATCGACCCGTACCCGCTCGAGCTTCGAGATCGCCGAGAAGCGGCTCTCCGCCGACACCGTCAACTTTTCTTCTTCGGGGTCCTCGCTCTCCAAGGGCGAATCGTTGATCGACACCGCGCGGAACCTGCAGGCGATGGCTCCCGACCTGATCGTCATTCGCCACGGTCACCCCGGCGTTCCGCACATGCTGGCGCGCCGGGTGGCGGCGGGAGTGATCAACGCCGGCGACGGGGCGCATGAGCATCCAACCCAGGCCCTTCTCGACGCTTTCACCATACGCCAGCACAAGGGACGGCTCGAGGGGCTGAAGGTCGCGATCGTGGGCGACATCGAGCACAGCCGGGTGGTGCGCTCGAACATCCACCTGTTGACCAAGATGGGAGCGCAGGTGACGGTGGCTGGTCCCCGCACCATGATGCCGGTCGAGATCGACGCCATGGGCGCGGCGGTCGCCTACACGCTGGAGGACGCGATCCGTGGAGTGGACGTGGTGATGATGCTGCGCATCCAGCTCGAGCGCCAGAGCAAGCTCCTCTTTCCTTCGATCAAGGAGTACTTCAACCTCTTCGGCCTGACCCGAGAGCGATTGAAGCTGGCCAAGCGTGACGTGATCGTGATGCATCCGGGGCCGATGAACCGAGGGGTCGAGATCGCGAGCGACGTCGCCGACGGCACCGATTCGGTCATTCTCGAGCAGGTAGCGAACGGGGTGGCGGTGCGGATGGCGGTCCTCTACCTGCTTTCCGGCGCCCACGGGGAGGCGGCATGAAGGTGTTGGTCCATGGCGGTCGCCTGCTCGATCCGAGCCAGGACATCGACGGCAAGCTCGACGTTCTGATCGAAGACGGCGTCGTGGCCCGCATCGCCGAGCGTATCGATCGCAAGGGCCTCGAGGGCAACAAGGCCGAGATCGAAACGGTCGATGCCACCGGGTTCGTCGTGACCCCTGGTTTGATCGACGTGCACGTTCACCTGCGCGAGCCGGGCGAGGAGTACAAAGAGACCGTGCGCACGGGGACCATGGCCGCGGCGGCCGGCGGCTTTACCGCGGTCGCGGCCATGCCCAACACCAAGCCGGTCAACGACAACCGGTCGGTCACCGAGTTCATTCGCTCCGAGGCGCAGCGTTGGGGCTACGCCCGGGTCTATCCCATCGGGGCGGTGAGCAAGGGGATGAAGGGAGAGGAGCTCGCCGAGATCGGGGACATGGTGGCCGGCGGCGCGGTGGCGGTCTCCGACGACGGCCTGCCGGTCGCCAATACCGAGCTCATGCGCCGCGCCCTGCTTTACTCGCAGCACTTCGACATTCCGGTGGTGCAGCACGCCGAGGACCTGGATCTCGCCAAGGGCGGGGTGATGCACGAGGGCGCGTGGTCGACCCGCCTCGGCCTTCCCGGCATTCCGGGCGCCGCCGAGGACGTCATGGTGTCGCGCGATCTCGCGCTCGCCGGCGACACCGGTGGCCGCTACCACGTGGCGCATCTCTCGACCGCCCGCAGCCTCGAGCTGGTGCGCAAAGCGCGGGCCGAGGGTCTTCGGGTGACGGCCGAGGTGACGCCCCACCACCTGCTCTTGACCGACGAGGACGTCTCGCGCAGCAATTTCTCGACCCATACGAAGATGAAGCCGCCGCTGCGGTCCGCGGCCGACCGCGAGGCGCTGGTCAACGGCTTGGCAGACGGTTCGATCGACGCGATCGCCAGCGATCACGCGCCCCACCATCCGGACGAAAAGGACGTCGAGTTCAGCTTCGCGCCGTTCGGCGTGATCGGGCTCGAGACCACCGTCCCCGTGCTTCTCGAGCGGCTCGTGCGACCCGGGATCGTCTCCCTCGCGCGCTTGATCGAGGTGCTCACCATCGGCCCCGCCCGGGCCTTTCGGCTGCCCGGCGGCACCCTGACGGTGGGGAGTCCCGCCGACCTCACGCTCCTCGCCGTCGACCGTCAGGTGACGATCCGGGCCGAGCGCTTCCGCAGCAAGTCCCGCAACACCCCCTTCGAAGGGTGGAAGTGCCGCGGCCGCCCGGTGGGCACCATCCTCGCCGGCAAGGTCATTTCCCTGCCGTAAGACGGGCGGATCCGCTCGCGAGCCAAGATGAATGCCGGCTGTAGGGGCGACGCTTGCGTCGCCCTCACACGATTGTGCTTCCTTGAATAGACAGGTTGTAGGGGCGGGTTTGAAACCCGCCCCTACGTCGGTAAGCGCCTATTCTCGACTAGCAGAATCCCTTGCGCCTCACGGCTTCGGGTGCCAGGCCTTGTTGGGGAAGGGCGGCTGGTGCGGTGGATTTACCGGCTCCTTGGCGATCTCCTTCTGGAGGTAGGCGATCGCGGCGTCGAGCTGCGCGTCCTTGCCCTCGAAGGTCTCGTGCGGCGTGTTGTCGACCACGATGTCCGGGTCAACCCCGTGCCCCTCGACCAGCCACTCGCCCTTCGGCCCGTACACCCCGAACTCGGCCGCCGTGGCGATACCGCCGTCCTTCAAGTAGTTGCTCGAGGTAAGCCAGATCTCGCCGCCCCAAGTTCGGGTCCCGATCACCTTGCCGAGGCCGAGGCGCTGGAAGCCCTTGGTGAAGGCCTCGCCGTCGGAGGCCGTCCAGGCGTCGCAGAGAACCACCAGATGGCCGCGGAAGGCGTACTGCATGTTCCACAGGTCGCTCTTGCCCACCGGCTGCGTCCAGTACATCCAGACCTTGCGGATCAGGCGCGAGAGGATCCAGCTGTCGATGTTGCCGCCCCGGTTGTGGCGCACGTCGATGATGAGACCTGCGCGGTTGAAGACCGGGTAGTACCCTTCGGCCCACTCGCTGAAATTGTTTCCCCCCATCGCTCGGAGGTGGACATACCCGAGCTCGCCGTGACCGAGCTTCTCGACCGTCATGCGACGCGTGTACTCCCATTCCGTATAGCGCAGGTTCGAGGCCTGGCGCTCGGAGATCGGCACGGCGACGACGTTGCGCTGCTTGCCGTCTGGGTCCTTGATGTGGAGCAGCACCTGTTGGCCGACCTGATTGCGCAGGAGCTCGCCCAGAGCCGGCGCGGCGAGGGTCGGCTGCCCGTTGACCATGGTGATGACGTCGCCAACGCTTACCTCCACTCCCGGTTGAGAGAGCGGAGAGAGCTCGCTCGGATGATCGGGATCACCCTGGTAGACGTGCTCGACTCGCCACCCTCCAGCGGCGGGGTCGCGAGTGAAGCGCGCGCCCAAGGAACCCACGTCGATATTGTCCGGTCCCTTGCGGACGTCGCCGCCGTACACGAAGGTGTGGAGGGCCGAGAGCTCCGAGACCATATGGGCCACGAGATCGGAGAGCTCGGAACGCGAGGTCACGCGCGCCACCAAGGGCTCATACTTCTTGCGCATCGCCGGCCAGTCGACCCCTTGCATGTTGCGGTCGTAGAAATAGTCGCGCTCGAGGCGCCAGGCGTCGGTGAACATCTGTTGCCATTCCTCGCGCGGAATGACCGAGAGCTTCCAGTTGGAGAGGTCGAGCGCGGCTTCCTCGAGATCCGCCTTCTTGGGCTTGGCGTCGATCACGAAGAGTTTCTTCTTCGCCGTTACGAGGATCGCCTTGCCGTTACCGGAGAGCTCGTAACGGGTGACTCCGGGCACGACCGTCTCGATCTTCCGATCGCGGTTCTTGATCGGCAGGGCATCGAGGTTGGCGGTGCGCTCGTCCGCGGTGGAGGAGAGGAAGTAGAGCGCATCCTTGGTAGCGGTGAGCGTGCGGTAGTTGCCCGCAGGAGCCGGCACCCTCTCGAGGCGGCCTTCGATCCCCTCCAGGTCGACCTTGACGGTGGGCGGCTCCTCGCTCTTCTTGCCAGCCTCGGTCTTCTTCGCGTTCTCAGCTCCGTTGCGTCCGTTCTCCTTGGCGCTACCGGCGGGGTGCAGCTCATCGTCGGGGGCGAAAGGCGAACGCTCTCCAGGAGTCAGCGCGATGGCGAAGATCTCGGTCTTCTTGTCGAGGAAGGGCTCGGGAGCGTAGGCGCCCCAGGGGCCAGGGACGACCGATTTCAGATGACGGTCGGAGAGGAGGTAGAGCCACTTGCCGTCCGGGCTCCAAGCGGGGCTATAGCTGTCGAAGCGATCGGTCGTGATCGTCGCCTTCTTGCCGCTCTCGGTGCTGTAAATCCTGATCTGGGTGAACATGTCGCCAGCGGCGCTGACGTACGCGAGCCACTTGCTGTCCGGTGACCAGGCGAGCTCCGAGAAGCGGTCGTGCTCGGAGGAGTCGATCTCCTTGTCGCTCTTGAGCTTCGTATCGTAGATGAAGAGCCTTTGCGCCTTGTCGTCGTGGGCGATGTACCTTCCGTCGGGTGACGGGATCGCTTCCCAGCGCAGGATGTGACCGTGATGGGTCAGCTGCTGATTGCTCCCGACGCCGTTTGCCGGCAGCGTCCATACCTCGACTTCGCCGGACTCGTCGGAGAGCACGACCAGCGACTTGCCGTCAGGCATGAAGCGGGCGTTGCGATAGCGCACGCCCATGCGGCGCCCGGCCTCCGCGAGCCTCCCCTGATGACGGGGAACCACGAAGACCTGGCCCCGCGCGGTCAGGACGACGTGGCCGCCGTCGGCCGAGATGTGCGCGGCGGTCAGGTAGTCCATCGGCTTGTCGACCCAGTGCTCGCGGGTCTGGTCGAGATCGGAGCGCAGGGTAATCGCGATCTTCCGGTCCGTCTTTGATCCGATGTCGAGCAGCCACAAGTCGGCGCCGAGTTGGTAGACGATGCGGCCGTCCTCGAGCGAGGGATCGTGGACGTCCCACCCCTGATGATGGGTGAGCTCGACGAGGTCACCCCCGTCGGGGTCCATCGACCAGATGTTCATGGTGCCGTCGCGATCCGAGACGAAGTAGACGTGCCCCTGCCACCACATGGGGTGGCGGCTGGTGCCCGTGTAGTCGGCGGTCAAGGGGACGGCCTGTGCCGCGCCGGAGGTGTACTTCCAGATCGATTGGGCGGTTCCGCCCTTGTAGCGCTTGGTATGACTGGGCTGCGCCCAATAGCGGGTGAAGTAGAAGGTCTTGCCGCTCGGGTCGTAGGTGCCGTCGGCGGCGCCGTAGAGCGGGATGTAGACCGGTGACGATTTCTGGCTCGAGATGTCGAGCCGGGCGAGCTCGACGCCGGGCAGGGTGCTGTTGGCCAGGGTGGCGTAGATCAGTTGGCCGTCCGGGGTCCAACCCGTCGGTCGCAGGTAGCGCGAGCTTCCCCAGGTGCGGCGCACCGGGAGCCCGCCCTCGATCGGCATGGTGTAGATCTCGCGCGGTCCTTCGTAGGTCGCCGAAAAGGCCACGGTCTTGCCATCGGGAGAGATGACCGGATGCTCTTCCTCTCCGGGATGCGTGGTGAGCCGGACCGCCTCGCCGCCGGTGACAGGGACCTTCCAGAGGTCCCCTTCGGCGACGAAGATCACGGTATTCCCATGAATCGCCGGCTGCCGATAGTAGCCCTCCGGTCCGGAGGGAGTCGATATCTGGGCGGCGAGACAGAGGCCGCCGGCGGTGACCAGGGCAAGAGAAAGGATGGCGAGGATTTTCGGTCGAAGTGATGTTCGCATCAAGAACCTCCAGTCATGGTTCGCGAGGAAATAGACGGCGGGCCGATTGTGGCGCAACGAGAACCCGGAGGCAACTCCTCATCTCGGGGGCGCTAAGATCTCCCGCATGCCTGCGTCCGCTCTCGTCTGCCGTGGCCTGGTGAAGCGCTACGGCTCGCTCGTCGCGGTCGACGGGCTCGACCTCGAAGTCGAGCGCGGCGAGTGCTTCGGGCTCCTCGGTCCCAACGGGGCCGGCAAGACGACGAGCGTCGAGATCTTCGAAGGCCTCAGAACCTACGACGATGGCGAGGTGGAAGTCCTCGGCCGCCGCTGGGATGGAGAGGCGCGCGGTTTGCGCAAGCTTCTGGGAGTGCAGCTCCAGGAAGCCCAACTGGCGGAAAAGCTGACCGCGCTCGAGACTGTGACGCTCTTCCGCAGCTTCTACCCGCATGGGGCCGACCCAAGGGCGACCCTCTCTCGGGTGGGGCTGGACGAGAAGGCCGGCACCTGGGTGCGGGACCTCTCTGGCGGGCAGCGGCAGCGGCTCTCCCTGGCCTGCGCCCTGGTCTGCGAGCCCGAGCTCCTGTTTCTGGACGAACCGACGACCGGCCTCGATCCCCAGTCCCGCCGTCGGGTCTGGGAGATCGTCGAGGAGTTCCGGGCGAACGGCGGGACCGTTCTACTCACCACGCATTCCATGGAAGAGGCCGAGCGGCTCTGTGATCGCGTCGCCATCGTCGATCACGGCCGCGTGGTCGCGGTGGGCTCTCCCCTGGAGCTCATCTCGCGCTTGGACGCGGAGCAGGTCGTCGAGTTCGCGACCGAGGGACCCATCGATCTGAACGCGCTCGAGCGCCTGTCTGGCGTCAACGGGGTCGCCCGGGCGCAAGGAACCGTGAGCCTGCGGGTCTCGGAGGTCCATCTGGCCCTTCCCGCTCTCCTCGCGGAGCTCGGCCGCCAGGGTTGCGAGCTGTCGCAGCTCGCAACCCGGCACGCGACGCTCGAGGATGTCTTCATGATGCTGACCGGGAGGCATCTCCGCGAGGACTGAGCTCCCGCGGTGTTCGATGGGTCTCGCTGCGATGCGCCTTTCTCCCCTCTATCAACTCACCCTGGCCAAGCTCCGGCTCATGATCCGCGAGCCGGAGGCGCTCTTTTGGGTCTTCGTCTTTCCCCTGCTCCTTGCCCTGGTTCTCGGCGTCGCGTTTCGCGAGCGTCCACCCGAGGTGGTCGTGGTGGGAGTCGTGTCGGGTCCAGGCTCGCAGTGGGTCGAAGGAGCGCTCGCCGGGGATGCTCGACTGCGCGCCGAAGACCTCGATCGTAGCGCGGCGGCGCGAGCCCTGCGGTCCGGGAAGGTGCCGCTCGTGGTCATCCCCCGAGAGGCGCGGTCTTCCCCAGACTCGAGACCAGCGGAGCCCGGGGGCGCGACGGCCGTACCCGCACCCGGGTGGAGCTACTGGCTGGATCCCACCCGGCCCGAGAGCCGGCTGGCGCGGCTCGTGGTCGACGACGTGCTGCAGCGGGCGGCGGGGCGCCGCGACCCGCGTCCCGCCACCATCCGCAAGATGACCGAGAAAGGGTCGCGCTACATCGACTTCCTCATCCCCGGGCTCTTGGGGCTCAACTTGATGGGGACCGGGATGTGGGGGATCGGTTTCGCCATCGTTACGGCGCGGTCGAAACATCTGCTCAAGCGGCTGATCGCGACGCCGATGAAGAGGTCCGACTATCTTTTGTCCCAGATCGGCGGCAGGCTCGTCTTTCTCGTTCCCGAGGTCGTGGTGCTCTTGGCATTTGCCTGGTTCGCGTTCGGGGTCCCGATTCGGGGCTCTTTCCTGCTCTTGGCGACCGCGACCTTCCTGGGCGCCATCACCTTCGCCGGTCTCGGTCTGGCGGTCGCGAGCCGGGCCCGCACGGTGGAGGGAGTCTCCGGGCTGATGAACTTCGTCATGATGCCGATGTGGATCGGTTCCGGGGTCTTCTTCTCGATCACGCGCTTTCCCAAAGCGATCCAGCCGGCTCTGCGGCTGCTTCCCCTCACCGCGGTGATCGACGCTCTGAGGTCGATCATGCTCGAGGGGGCGGGGTGGAGCTCGGTGTCGGGTGAGCTGGCGCTTGCCGCCGCGTGGGCCGCCGCCTCGTTCGCGGTCGCTCTCTGGTTCTTCCGTTGGGATTGAAGCGAGTCGGTGCTGTCATAATCGCAGGATGGCACCCGGCCTCTTGCGGACGGCGGTGGAAGCGGCGCATGTGGGTGGGGAGATCTTGCGCTCCTCGTTCCGTGGCGATCATCTCGAGATCGAGGAAAAGGCACGCCATGATTTGGTGACCAGCGCCGATCGCGCCAGCGAGGCGGCGATTCGCGCGCTCTTGCGCGACCGGTTTCCCGCCCATTCGATCCTCGCCGAGGAGGGGGGAAGGACGGGTGGCGGGCAGGCGTCCGGGGAGACGTACGAGTGGATCGTCGATCCGCTCGATGGAACGACAAACTTTGCCCAGGGGTTGCCGAATTTTAGTGTCTCGATCGCCTGCCGGCGAGGTCGCGACCGCGTGGTCGGGGTCGTTTACGATCCAGTAGGGGAGAACCTTTTTCTCGCCGAGCGGGGCTCGGGCGCGACCTGGAACGATCGCCCGATGCAGGTCTCGTCGCGGCCCGGGCTTTCCGAGGCCTTCTTGGCCACCGGCTTCCCATTTCGCGCCCGGGCGGCGCTGGATCTCTACCTGGAGGTGTTCCACGCGGTCTTTCTCGAAGCGCGCGCGATTCGCCGTCTCGGCTCCGCGGCCATCGATCTGGCCTACGTGGCGGCGGGAATCTTCGACGGCTTCTTCGAGTTTCATCTCTCGCCCTGGGATACGGCCGCTGGAAGCCTGCTGATCGAGGAGGCGGGAGGCGCGGTTTTTGATCTCGACGGCGGAGAGCGATTCCTCGAGACCGGAAACGTGGTGGCCGGACCGGTCGGAGTGGCGCGCGAGTTGCAAGGTTTAATCGCGACGGTAGCGAGTGAGGACAGACTGCGCGCTCTCGGCCTCGAGCCGACCGGGTTGGCGCAAGCTCGAATGCTAGAATCGATCGACGGACGCGATGAGCTCAAAACGACCGAAAGGTAAGCCCTACCTCGAGGTCCAGATTCATCCCGCCGACATCCGGCGAGGGGTCTGGTGCCTGTTCTTCAGCCGTCGTCAGTTGTCGTGGCTAGCGGTTGCGGTGGGCGCCCTCGTGATCTTCTTGCTCGCCGGACTCGTTCTCGCTCCCAAGGTCGTCGAGTGGTCGGTCGAGCGTCACCAATACCAGCGGCTCGTTGTACAGCGCCGCGAGCTCGGGCACCGCCTCAAGGGGCTCACGGTTGAGCTCGCGACTCTCAAGAGCTCGACGGACGACCTGAGATCGAAGGTGGGGCAGATCTATCTGGTCTACGGTCTCACCGGGAAGGAGTCCGAAGGCCAAGGAGGCTACCCCTTCGATCCGGCGCCGGTGCCCCAGTCGATCTACTCCGACGTGATCCTGCAAGGCAATCGCCTGGTCGCCACGACGAGCGAGGAGATCAAGGCGATCGACGTCTTGAGCAGGGAGGTCGAGAGTTTCGAAGAAGCGCATCGCAACGAGGTGAAGACGACCCCCTCCGCTTGCCCCTTGCACGGGGACGATTTCGTCTTGACCAGCCCGTTCGGGACGCGCCGCAACCCATTTACCAAGGGGATCGACTTCCACGCCGGGATCGACCTCGCGGCGCCGCGCGGAGACGGCATCTACGCGCCGGCCGACGGCATCGTGGTCTTCGCTGGCCGCTACCCCCTGCGCCAGAGCGTTGGCTGGTGGCGCTACGGCAATCTGGTGGCGATCCGCCACGGAAACCGGTTCATCACGCTTTATGGTCACTGCGAGAAGGTGCTGGTGCATGGAGGCCAACACGTTCATCAGGGCGAGCTGATCGCGCGCGTTGGGAGCACCGGCTGGAGCACCAACCCCCACCTGCACTACGAGGTGAGACGGCGGGAGCCGGACGGCAAGTTCGAGCCCGTCGATCCGCGAATCTACATTCTCGACCATCGCTGGGGCCCTGGCGAGCGCCTCTTGGTGGCGACCCGGCGGGCTCCGGACGAGTCCAACTACGAGCCTCTGCCGCGGCTCTTCGGACGCTAGGCGCTTCCCATGGCTAGAATCCCCGCCGGCGCTTCCGCTTCGCCTCCGACCATGATCATTCCCAAGGGGGCCGAGGTCCGCGTCGATGATCACCAGCAGCTTTCGGTGCGCACTCCGGGCAACCTCGTCATCCAGCAGTCCGGGCGCTACGGAACGATCGAGGCGACCCACGGGTCGATCCGGATCGAGTCGGGGGCGTCGGTAGAGGCGGTGGAGCTCAAATGCGGCGAGACCTGCTTCGTCGAGGGGAGCTTGACCGCCTGGAAGGTGAGCGCCAAGGAAATTCATCTCGAGGATGACGCGCGAGCAAATGTCGTCCTGCAGGAGACCGGGCAGCTGGTGGTGGGGAAGGGCGCGAGGCTCGTCGGCAACTTCGACTCCGAGCGCGAGCTCTTCTTTCTCTTTTCTCGCTTTGCCCGGCAGTTTCGGGCCCTCCCTTTCTTCTCCGACCGCCCACGTACGGTTGCGGGAGAGAAGGAGCAGCCGCGGCTGGAGGGCGCCATGCGGCCGCCCGCCCCGGGGAGCGACAACCGCGCGCCGCGCCCGCGACCCGAAGAAGAGGCGCCAAGCGAGGAGGACGGCTCTTCGCAGCTCCCGGACGAGCTCTTCTTTGCTCTCGTCCTGCTCGAGCGCGACGTCGACCGACCGGCCTATGGACCGACTTCCCGTCGTGTCGTTCAGGAGCTGATCAATCTGCTGCGCGGCGGGGAGCTCGAGGCATTGCGGCTCACCTACAGGACTCTCTTCGGCCGCGTCACCGACCCCAGTCAGGACACCGAGCGGGCCAGGGATCTCATCCGCGGCCACTTCGAGGGCGACGTCCAGCAACAGCCGGCCACTCGCTGACGTCGCGGCAGGCGGCGTCGGCATCCCAATGACCCTCTTGGCGACAATGCAACGCTTGGCTTTCCTGCTGGGCGCCGGGGGCATTCTGGCCGGCTTCCTGGCGAGCATCGGACACCTTCTGCTCGCCCCTCTGTCGCCTGTCGCGATGACTCTCTGGCTGGGCTTGCTGGGCCTGGTGGCGGTTGCCTGCGGCGTCTGCTCAGCGTTGCAGCTGCGCTCGATCGAGCGACGAAGATGGCAGACGGTGGCCGACTCGTCGCTCACCTCGGGGGAACGTCAGATCGCTCACCGGGAAGCGGAAGGCGAGCGCCGCTGGGCGCTGCTCTCCTTTCTTCTTACCCCCCTCGGCTTCGGCTATTGGCTGGGAGGCCAACCGACGGAGAGGAGCACCCTGGCATGGGCGCCCGCCGCCGGGCTCGTGGTCTACCTCCTGAGTTGGTGGCTCACCGCCCGGCGCGTGGAGAGCTCGACCGCGCCTCCCGCCGGTGGGGAAAACGGCGCTTAGGAGGTGACGGATCCTGATGGGTGGAGATCTGGCGAGTGAGTTGAAACGGCAGATCGCGCTCGGTAAGCGGGTGGCCCTGGCGCGGACCAGCGAAGAACCGGGTGACGAACGAGAGCTCCTGATCTGGGCGAGCGGAGAGACCATGGGGGACCTCGGCTCGCCGCGACTCAACCAGCGGGCAGCGCTCTATGCCGAGCAGCACTTCGAGCGCGGCCATGCTGGAAGCGCGGTAAAGCGTTTCAAGGTTGCTCGCGGCCTGGTCGAGGTACGTTTTGAATTCCCCGGCGGCTAGCCGCCGGGCGGCGCTCCGCCCGTCTCAATGACGATCGGGCGGACGGTTCGATGTCGGCGATGGGAAGAGATAAAGGTTGGCGTTCCCGAGGCTTCCCGGCGGCCGATGATAGAAGCTGTAGTTGGCATTCCCGGTCGGGACCTGCGATCCCCTGACCACTCTCGGAATCGCGACGCGCGCGGGATGAAACGCGGGTCGTCGCCGCGCCTGAAGGGAGTACCCGTAGAACGCGGGAAAGCTCGCCACCGGCCAGACAGCGCCGCCGTAGGGAACGTTCGCCTCGCGGCTCGCCGTGCTGTTGCTGATCGCCAGAAGCGCGGCGGCCTTGAGTAGATCCGAAGTCTCCCGGTCATCTCGTGCCCGCTCGGCCTCGGCTTGGGCTTGCGCCGCGCTGCGCGCCGCCGCCGCCCGCCGCGCAATCTCTTCCGGGCTCAACCAATTCCCGCCTTCGCGCACAAAGCCGCGTCTTCGGAGATAGTCGGCGTAGGGGATCCAGCGCGCGAGCTCGGAGTCGTACCGGTAATCGAGCCTGCGCATGAGAGTGACGACCCCGGGGTCTTTCGGTGCCTGCGCGGCGGCGCGAAGCGCCGCCTTGACGGCACTGGCCGTGAGGTCATGCTCGAGCGCCCAGGTACCCAGTTGAACCCACTCGGCGGTCTTGGTATTCGAAGCGACGTCTAGAGCGTTGAATCGCGCCAGAAACTCCGCCAAGGAGGAGTTCGCCGCCACGATGCGCGCGACGCGGTTCGCCGGAAGCGTGAGATCTCCGTAGGGAAGAACGATGCGTACGCCCTGCGCGGTGCGCTGAGCGATCACGTTTTCGAAGCTGTTTCCGTTGGTCAGGTAAACCGTGTCCGCGAGGCTGGGAGCCGCGAACAGCAAGCTAAGCGCCAAGCCGATCTGCACGGATCTCTTCATGGCCCATGGCGCTCGATTCCGCGATGGAGTCGAGCGCCTCGGACATATTCTACTCTCGTGCCTCAAGCAAGGCTCGCCGTGCCGCCCGTCCCCGCTCCTCGATGGCTCGCCGCACCGGCCACTCCGATCACGACTCCGATGAAGGCGAGAGTGAGGCCAAGAAGCGCGCGCACGTGATACGGCGCGCCTACGTTCAGCGCTTCATGAATGAGCGGCAGGGGGTGAGTCTCGTGGGGCATGACGAAAAGACCGATGGCGCAAGTCAGGAATCCGATCGAGGAAACGCGAAGCGCGACGGGTGTGCGCGATGGCCGACCGAGCTCCTGACCGATCGTGCTGCGCGCGTATCCATAGGACGTGTAGACCGACAAACCTAGGATCAACCAACCGACGAAGCGCCACCACGAGGCGGGCGGCAGATAGATCATCAAGAAGACACACGAGGCGGCGCCCATCAGAGGGAACAGGTAGGGGCCGAAGGGGACCTTGAACGGCCGGTGGCGGTAGGGATCCTTGTGGCGTAGCACGGGGATGCCGATGCAAACGAGAATGAAGGCGAAGAGGGTGCCGATGTTGGTGAGGTCGACCATCTCCTCGATGCTCATCAGCGAGGAGAAGACGGCGACCACGAGACCGGTCAGGATGGTCGTGACGTAGGGCGTCTTGAACTTGGGGTGGACCTTGGCGAAGGTCTTGGGGAGAAGACCGTCACGCGCCATCGAGAAAAAGATCCGCGGCTGTCCCATCTGGAAGACCAGGAGCACCGCGGTGTGGGCGATGACGGACCCCGCTGCAACCAAGGTCGTCACCCAGACGACGTTGGGCGCCACGTGCTCGAGAGCGAGAGTCAGAGGCTCGGCCTGCTTGGAAGCGAGCTCGCCTACTAGTACTTTGTAGGGAAGCATGCCGGTGAATACCGCCGCGACCGCGATATAGAAGATCGTGCAGATCACGAGCGAGGCAATGATTCCTACCGGCATGTCGTGTGCCGGATTTTTCGTCTCCTCGGCCACGGTCGAGACCGCGTCGAACCCGATGTAGGCGAAGAAGACCACGGCCGCGCCCGCTAGTGTGCCTCCCCATCCCTTGGGCTGGAAGGGCACCCAGTTGTGGGCCATGGTCGTGGGCTTGACGAAATAAAACGCTGCGCCGATGAAGAAGAGGAGGACGACGATCTTGATCATCACCATGATCGCGTTGAACTCCGCCGACTCCTTGATTCCCCAGACGAGGACGACGGTGATGACGGCGACGATCAGGAAGGCGAGCAAGTTGAAGACGATGGGAATCCCGAACAGATGTGGCGCGCTGGCGTAGAGCCCGGGAATCTTTGCCGCGGTCCGGAAGTCGGTTGATAGCCATAAGGGGACGTCGATCCCGAAGCCGTGGAGCAGGGTGCGGAAGTAGTTTCCCCAGCTGATCGCCACCGCGACGTTGCCGACCGCATATTCGATGATCAGGTCCCAGCCGATGATCCAGGCGATGATCTCGCCGAGCGTGGCGTAGGAGTAGGTGTAGGCCGACCCGGAGATCGGCACCAGGGAGGCGAGCTCGGCGTAGCACAGCGCGGTGAACCCGCAGACGATCCCGGTGATCACGAACGACAGCATCAGGGAGGGGCCGGCTCCCGGTCGCGCCGCGTCGCCCGCCGCGGCGGTGCCGATGGTGGCGAAGATTCCAGCCCCGATAATGGCCCCGATGCCGAGCAGGGTCACGTTGAAGGCGCCCAGCGAACGCTTGAGCTTGTTCTCCGTCGTCTCGGCGCTCGCCATGATGTCGTCGAGACTCTTGGTGCGAAAGATTCCTTTGAGCACTGGCGCCCCCTATGAGCGTGTTCGCTGGCGGTCTAGTTTCGAGATGGGCGGGAGTGTGCCACGGATCGAGGCCGAGCGCAAACCGGCGTTCTCCTGGGCCCCATTACGGGGCGCTGTGCTAGCATCCGCGCCTCGCCGTGCTCGACCTCTTGCGCCAGCTGCTCGACCTCTTTCTGCACCTCGATACCCATCTCCAGGCGCTGATCGCGTCTTACGGAGGCTGGATCTACCTGCTCTTGTTCGGGGTGATCTTCTGCGAGACGGGTCTGGTGGTCACGCCCTTTCTGCCGGGCGACTCGCTCCTCTTTGCGGCGGGCACCTTCGCCGCCGCCGGCTCCCTCCACTTGGGTGCTCTCTTCCTTCTCCTCGGTGGGGCGGCGGTTCTTGGAGATACGGCGAACTACTGGATCGGCTATTTCTTCGGACCGAAGATGGTGCAAGGGGGGAGGATCCGCCTGGTGCGCCAAAAGCACCTCGACCGCACGCACGCCTTCTTCGAGCGCTACGGCGGCAAGACCATCGTCATCGCCCGGTTCGTTCCGATCGTGCGCACCCTCGCCCCGTTCGTGGCGGGCCTCGGCACGATGTCCTACCGCCGCTTCATGGCGTACAACGCGGTCGGCGGTCTGGGCTGGGTGACGATTTGTCTCTTGGGCGGCTACTTCTTCGGCAACCTGCGAATCGTCAAGGACAACTTCTCGCTCGCCATCTTGGCGATCATCTTCATATCGATCCTGCCTGGCCTGATCGAGTTCGCGCGGGCGTGGCGTCGCCGGCGCTTGGCTCGCCAGAGCTGAGCGCACGCGTCGCTTCTCTCGGGCGTGGAGGCCGGCGCGGCCTCTTCTTATCGCTCTTGACGCGGCCAGCGGCGCTGGAGCTCTTTCGTGCTTTCGAAATGCGACTTCATCTCCGCCAGGGAGTCTCCGCCCAGCTTGTCGGCGAGAGCGTCCGCCAGGATCAGCGCCACCATGGCCTCGGCGATGACCCCGCAGGCCGGGACGGCGGTGACGTCGCTGCGTTCGTACTGCGCGGCGTGCGGCTCGAGGGTGTCGAGGTCGACGCTCGGCAAACCCTCGCGCAGCGTCGAGATCGGCTTTTCGAAGGTATAGAGGACCAGATCCTCGCCGTTGGTCATTCCCCCTTCGATCCCTCCCGCACGGTTGGTGGTGCGGCTCCAGCCGCCGTCGGGGCCGAGCTCGATCCCGTCGTGCGCCTCGCTGCCCGGCGACCGGCTGACCGTGACGGCGTCGCCGATCATGACCCCTTTGACCGTCGGCACCGACATCAGGGCCTGCGCCAGCCGGCCGTCGAGGCGCTCGCTCCATTGGACGTAGGAGCCGAGCCCGGTCGGCAGACCATGGACAACGAGTGCCACGGATCCGCCGAGGGTGTCTCCTCGCCCCTTCATCTCATCGACCAGAGCGACCATTTTCGGCTCGAGGTCGGGGTCGAGGGCCCGCAGTGGCGAGGTGTCGTCGACGGCGGCGAGATCGTCCCAGGTGAGTTGATCGGGGATCCCGCCGAGCGGGCCGAGGGCGACGAGGGCGCTACGCAAGGCAATCTTGAATTCAGCGAGAAGGAGCTTGGCGATCGCCCCGGCGGCGACTCGAAGCGCGCTCTCGCGCGCCGAGGCGCGCTCCAAGACGTCCCGCAGGTCCCGGCGCAGATACTTGAGGCCGCCGGCGAGATCGGCATGCCCCGGTCGCGGCGAGCGAAGCCGGCGGCGCTCGCTCTTCTCGGGATCGAGCGGGCCCGCGCCAACGATCCCCTCCCAGCTGGCGTGGTCGCGGTTGGCGATCCACAGGGAGATGGGCGATCCTAGGGTCTCGCCTCCTCGCACGCCTCCAGTGAGCTCGACCTCGTCGTGCTCGATCTGCATTCTCCGGCCCCGCCCGTAGCCATGTTGGCGCCGCGCGAGCTCGGAAGCGAGAAAGCTCGGGTCGATCTTCAAGCCGGCGGGAATCCCGGTGAGAATGGCCGTGAGCCCACCGCCGTGGCTTTCACCCGCTGTCGTGAGCTCGATTTTCGGCATCGTGACGGTCTCCGGCGCGCCCTTCCTAGCTCGACTGGGCGAGACGGGCGAAGGGAGCCCGCAAAGGCTCCGGTATCCGGCAGGGGCGCCGTCGCTCGCGCGACACCCAAACATGATCGGTCGCGCCGCCCGCCAGGATCTCCTCGCCGCGCAAGACTTGGTAGGCAAAGCGCAGAGTGCGCGAGGTAAGGCGTTCGATCCAGGCTCTGACTCGAACGCTATCGCCGTAGCGGGCTCCGCGAAGGTAGTCGACTTCCGAATGGGTCACCATCAGCCAGTAGCCCATCTCCTCGATAGCGGCGTAGCTGAAGCCGCTCTCGGCGCACAGGCGAGTGCGGGCCAGCTCGAACCAAACGAGGTAGTTGGCGTGATGAACGACGCCCATTTGGTCGGTCTCGGCATACCGGACCTCGATCTCGATCTCAGAGCTCTTGGCCTGGAGGTCGCGTTCCATCGTGGCCCCAACTGTAGCGCAGGACCGTCCATAGAATCTTGTACCCCGCCAGGATCGTTCCCTTCAGCGTGCCGCTGATCTTGGACCGGCCGATACGCTGGCGATAGCTCACCGGCACCTCGACGACACGCATGCCGCGGCGGGCGGCCTTGACCTGCATCTCGGCCGTCCAGCCAAAGTCGCGGTCACGCATCGCGAGCTCTTCGAGGGCCGGCCAACGCAGGGCGCGAAACGGACCCAGGTCGGTACAGGTGGCGCGGTAGAGCAGGCGGATCAGGCGGCACGCGATCCAGTTGCCGATCCTCGCCTGAGGGAGCAAGGCGCCCGGCTCGGAGCGGCCGCGGGTTCGTGAGCCGATCACGAGATCGGCCTCCCCCGCGAGGATCGGAGCGATCAGAGAGGGCACCTCATCCGGGTGGTCCGAGAAGTCAGCGTCCAGGAAGACGACGATGTCCGGCGGCTGGTGGTGCCGCAGGTAGTCGAGGGCCGTCAGGCATGCTTGACCGTAGCCCTTCCTCGGTTCTACGACGACGATTGCCCCGCCCTCCCGTGCGACTCGAGCGGTGTCGTCCAGTGATCCGTTGTCACAGACGACGACGCGTCCGACCGGAGGGTGGGGAATCGAGCCTAGGACGTGGGGTAGCGACGCCTCCTCGTTGTGGGCCGGGATGACGACGTCGATAGCGGGGGCGGTCTTCTTGTCGTTCATGCGGTTTGTCCGGTGCGCGCGCTTCGAGCCATTGGTTGCGCAGGCGGGGGTGGCGCGGCCGATTCTAGCCGTTGCGCGTCCCGGACGGGGCCGACCCTGCGAGTTGCCATGCTAGACTCAGTCGCGCAACCTGCGGGGCCCGCCGAGTGCCGCTCTTTCCCTACGACCAAGACGTGCCGCAACTGGGGGATCGCGTATTTATCGCGCCCACGGCGGTTGTCGTGGGCCGGGTGACGGTTGGCGACGACGCCTCCTTCTGGTTTCACACCGCGGCTCGCGGCGACGTCAACTGGATCAGGATCGGGGCGCGGAGCAACATCCAAGATGGAACGGTCCTGCACGTAACCTATGAGAGACACCCGCTGGTGATCGGCGAAGACGTCGTGGTGGGTCACTCCGCGGTGCTTCACGGCTGCACCGTCGAAGATGGCGCCCTGATCGGCATCGGCGCCCGGGTTCTGGACGGCGCCGTCGTCGAGCGAGGCGCTCAGGTCGGGGCGGGCGCCGTGGTGGCGCCCGGCTTCCGGGTCCCGGCTGGGAAGTTGGCGTTGGGGATCCCGGCGCGAGTCAAGCGCGCCCTGAGCGATGACGAGCGGCGAGAGATTCGCGCGATCGCCGATCGCTACGTCCGCCTCAAGGAGGAGTATCGGCGGCGCCTGGAAAATTTGAGCGGGGAGGAGAGTGCTGGTCGATGAGTGAAAAAAAGAGGAGCGCGATCCAAAGCGTCAAGGGTACGCGTGACCTCCTGCCGCCGGAGACGGCGCTGTGGGCGAAAGTCGAGTCGGTGGCACGGGAGGTGTTTGCTGCATACGGTTACCAGGAGATTCGCACCCCGATTCTCGAACAGACCGAGCTCTTCGTGCGGGGCGTGGGCGAGGATACCGACATCGTCGGCAAGGAGATGTACACCTTCGAGGACAAGAAGGGGCGGAGCATTACGTTGCGGCCCGAGAACACGGCGGCGGTGGCGCGCGCTTTCATCGAGCACGGCATGCAGAGCTGGCCATCGCCGGTCCGCCTCTTCTACGTCGGGCCGCAGTTCCGCTACGAGCGGCCCCAGAAGGGAAGGTACCGTCAGTTTTCGCAGATCGGAGCCGAGCTCATCGGCGATCCCGGGCCCGCCACCGATGGCGAACTGCTACTGATGCTCATGCGCTTCCTGGGCGAGCTCAAGTTCAGTGATCTCACCGTGCTGCTCAACACGGTGGGGGACGATATTTCGCGCAGCCGCTATCGCGAGGCGTTGGTTTCCTACCTCCAACCGCTTCGCGATCAGCTCGGCGCCGACAGCCGTCGCCGGCTGGAATCTAACCCGCTGCGCATCCTCGACACCAAGGTCGAGGCGGAGCGCGGAGTACTCGAGTCGGCGCCCAGGCTCGCCGACTTTCTGACCGAAGAGAGCAAGCAACACTTCGCCACGGTGGTCGCCACTCTGGAGGAGGCGGGGGTTCGCCATCGCATCGAACCGAGGCTGGTCCGCGGGCTTGACTACTACACGAGGACGGTGTTCGAGATCGTCGCCGAGGGGCTTGGGGCGCAGGATGCGATCGTTGGTGGTGGCAGATACGACCGGCTCCTCGCGGACCTCGGTGGTCTGGATATTCCCGCCATCGGGTTCGCCATCGGCGAGGATCGCTTGATCGACGTCCTTCCGGCTTTGTTCCGGTATGAATCATTGCCTCGACCGCCGCTCGTCGTGATCGGAGCAGGAGCCGTCTCTGCGCAGGAGCTTCTGCGAGTCGCCGAAGAGTTGAGAGATCAGAAGTTGAGCGTGGTCACCGAATCAGCGGGGAAATCGCTCGGTGCGGCGCTGCGTCGAGCGGCGAAGGGCAGTTCGCGCTTCGCGGTTCTGATCGGTGAGGAGGAGCTCGCCAGCAATGAGCTCACGATTCGCGATCTAGAGTCCGGACGCCAGGAGCGATGTCAGGCCTCGCAGTTGCGCGCTCGCTTGGAGGAATGGCGATGACGGCGATCGAACGGAGTGGAGCGGGAACCTTGACGTCCAGCGACGTGGGCCGGAAGGTGAAGCTACAAGGATGGGTGCACCGGCGCCGGGACCTCGGCGGTCTGGCCTTCTTGCAGGTGCGCGACCGAAGCGGAATCGTCCAGGTCGTCGTTCGGCCCGATCAGAGCCCGGATGCGGCGCGCGCCCTAGCCGATGTCCGTGCCGAGTGGGTTATCGAAGTGGAAGGGGTCGTGGGCGAGCGGGCCGCGGAGGCGGTCAATCCCGACATGGCGACCGGTGCTATCGAGGTAAGCGCCGAGCGCGCCGAAGTTCTGGCCCCGGCCAGCGTCTTGCCTTTCGATCTCGAAGGGCACACCGAAGCGAGCGAGGAGACGCGCCTGCGTTACCGCTACTTCGAGCTTCGTCGTCCCGATCTCCAGCACAACCTCATGTTGCGCGATGAGGTAACGCTGGCGATTCGTAATTACTTCCACGAAAAAGGCTTCGTCCACCTCGAAACGCCGATCCTCACCCGTTCGACTCCAGAAGGGGCGCGCGACTATCTGGTTCCGAGCCGCGTCCGGCGGGGGAGCTTCTACGCGCTCCCTCAGTCGCCTCAGCTCTTCAAGCAGCTCTTCATGGTGGCGGGTTTCGAGCGCTATGTGCAGATCGCCCGATGCTTTCGCGACGAAGACTTGCGCGCCGACCGTCAGCCGGAGTTCACCCAGGTAGACGTCGAGCTCTCCTTTCCCAGCGAGGAAGCCATCTTCGAGCTCATCGAAGGGCTCTTTGCCCGAATCTTTCCACTCGTCGGAATCGAGCCGCCCCACCCGTTCCCCCGCCTGACCTGGCGCCAATCGATGGATCACTTTGGCAGTGATCGGCCTGACCTGCGCTTCGGCATGAAGATCGTAGACCTCTCGGATCTGCTGAAGGAGAGCGGCTTCCGCGCCTTCCGTGGGGCAGTCGCCGAGGGAGGGGTGGTTCGCGCCTTCGTGGTGCCCGGAGCCGCCGGGGCGAGCCGCAAGCAGGTGGAGGGATGGGCGGAGCTGGCGCGCGCGCATGGCGCCGCCGGGGTTCTGACCCTGAAGCGTCGCGAGGGAAGCTCCGATTTCCAGGTCAAATCGGCCCTGTCGGAGTCGGAGCTCGAAGGCTTGACCGCCCGCCTGTCTCTCGCCGACGGAGACCTCGCTCTGATCGCCGCCGGCCCCGAGAAGACCACCGCCGCGGCGCTCGGAGCGCTTCGCCTCGAGCTCGCGCGCGCCTTCGACTTGATTCCCGGAGACGTGCACTCCTTCCTCTGGGTCACCGAGTTCCCGCTCGTCGAGTGGAGCGACGAGGATCAACGCTACTACGCGATGAATCACCCGTTTACCGCGCCCGATCCGCGTGATCTCGACCGCCTCGAGTCTGATCCGGGCTGCGTCCGTTCGCGGGGCTACGACGTGATCATGGACGGCAACGAGCTCGGTGGAGGCTCGATTCGAATCCATGACGCGGCCCTCCAGAAGCGGGCCTTCCAGCTCCTCGGTATTCCCCAGAAGGAGGCGGAGGAGCGTTTCGGCTTTCTCCTCGAGGCCTTGCGTCTCGGTGCGCCGCCTCATGGAGGGATCGCACTGGGCCTCGACCGCTTGGTCATGCTGATGGCCGGCGCACCATCGATTCGCGACGTTATCGCGTTTCCCAAGACCACCTCGGCAGCCTGCCTGATGACCGGAGCGCCCGCCGAGGTGGATCGGCGTCAGCTCGCGGAGCTGGGAATTGCCCTCGAAGAAGAGTAGGTCCGAGGTGCGGCCGCGAAGGCTCGACCTCAACCCTCTTCCAAGGGAGTCGACTCTGGTCTGGACGGGTCCGGGAGCGCTGGGCGCGTACGCTCGCGAGGACCGGACTTGGCTCCAGGGCCGCTCTCTCTTCGTGATCACCGACCGTCGGGTGTGGCGCTTGCACGAGGATCTCCTCGAGCCTCTGCGCCGCGGGGCGGGCAGCTGGCGTCTCTACCACGTACCGGGTGGGGAAGCGGGGAAGTCTCTGGCTCAGGCGGAGCGCCTGTGGCGGCGCCTTGCACGGGACGGGGCCAAACGCGAGAGCTGCCTCGTCGCCTTCGGCGGAGGCAGCGTGGGAGACTTGGGCGGTTTTGTTGCATCCACGCTGTTGCGTGGGGTCTCCTTCCTCCAGATTCCTACAACGCTTCTGGCGCAAGTCGACGCCTCCCTGGGCGGCAAGACCGCGATCGACCTTCCGGAAGCGAAGAACAGCGTCGGGACCTTCCATCATCCCCGTGCGGTGATCGCCGAACCCGGGGTTCTTGCTACCCTGACCCGGAGAGAGCTCGGCTCGGGGCTGGCCGAGATGATCAAGATCGGCGCGGTGTTCGATGCCGAGCTCTTTGTCCATATCGAGCAACGGTTCGACAGCCTGATTGCCGGAGAGCCAGGCGCCCTCGGGCCGGTGATCGCCGCGGCGCAGGAGGCGAAGATGGCGGTGGTGGGGGGCGATCCCTACGAAGAGGACTCCCGGCGGGCACTCAACTTCGGGCATACCCTGGGGCACGCGATCGAGACGCTTCTCGGCTACGAGCAGATACAACACGGCGAGGCGGTGGCTTACGGGATGCTTTTTGCGCTCCGCGTCGCTCGCAAGCGCGGCCTCGACCCGAGCGTCGCCGAGCGTATCGCCGACTTGATTCGCCGCCTTCCCTTGCCTCGGTTGCCTCCCATGTCGGCAGCCCGTCTGCTCGCCATCGCCAGCCGCGACAAGAAATCGGATCGCCGAGGAATCGTGTGGGTTCTGCCCGTCGCGCTGGGCAAGGCGCGCATGGACCGCGGGCTCGATTCCGAGAGCATGAAAAGGGAGCTTGCGGCGTTTCTCCAGGGCGGGGGGATGGCGCTATAATGCGCGAAACCGATCCGACGCGCGAGTCCGCGGCGCAGCCCAAGGAAGCGGCGCCAGACCCGGGCATAGCGTAACTGATACGAACGAGCCCTCCAGTGTCACCGGCACTCTTTTCTCGAGACCGAATCAAGCTCAAGCTCAAGCTCAGCCAGGTGCTGCTGCTGATGCTGCTGCTGGTGGGCATCCTCCCGCTGGCGATCAGTAGCTTCCTGCTGATCTGGCAGAATCGCGAGATTCTCGAGACCCAGGAGCGGAGCTACCTGACGCGCTCCGCCGGGTCGCTTTCGGTGGAGCTCAACAACTACCTCGAATCGAGCCTGCGCCAGCTCCAGCAGCTCGGAAACTCGTTGCTCGCGGTGCCGCAACCCGAGAAGTTGGAGAGCCGGCTCGCTCAGCCCTGGGTCGCGTCCTACCTTAGCGAGTTCATGGTCTCGAATTCCAATCTGATCGCCCTCCGGGTTCTGGATCCCAAGGGGGTTGGTCCCCGTCTGGGGCCGTCGGATCTCGCGGCAACCGCCGTATCGGCGCTCGACCAGGCCTTCGACGCACGCAAGGGCGAGGCTGAGCCGGCGTTTCGTTTCACCGTGCTTCCCAAGACCAACGAGCCGGTAGCCGTCATGGTCGTACCGATCACCCAAGGAACGGCCGCCGCCAGTCCCGTCCTCTATGTCGAGGCCCTAGCCCGCCTGCAGCTCATGGACGCCGTCTTCCGCCGCGAGGCACAGGGAAACGTTAGCGCCTTTCTCGTGGACCGATCCGGACAGCTGCTGTGGAGCGAGGATGCGTCTCCGGCGCTGCAAACGGCGGTGAGACATTCCGACCTGGTGCACGACTTTACCCGCTACCCCTTGAGCTTGACGGCAGATTACCCGTTCTCGATCGATGGCAAGACCAAGTGGATGATCGGGACGGTCAGCCCTGTGGCGGTCGCCGGCTGGGGCGTGGTGGTTCTCAAGTCGTCTCAAACCGCGTATCCCACGGTTCGCAAGATGGTGGTCAACACCCTGCTCTCCACCTTGCTCCTCGTTCTCTTGGCTCTGGTCTTGGCGGCCATAGCCGCGCGCCACATCAGCCGCCCGATCCAGAGATTGGCCGAGTCCACGCACGCGATCGCCGCGGGGGATTTCGATCAACGGGTCGAGACCTCGGGACTGGGAGTCGAGCTTTCCGAGCTAGCCGAAGACTTCAACCGGATGGGGAGCTACCTGGCGCGCTACATCGGTCGCTTGAAGGTCGCGGCACAGGCGAACCGGGAGCTGTTCATCGGCTCGATCCGTGCCTTCGCCGCCGCGATCGACGCCAAGGATCCTTACACTCGCGGACACTCCGAGCGAGTCGCGATGATGAGCCGTTCGATCGCCGCTCAGCTTGGACGTAGCGAAGAATTCCAGCAGCGAGTCTGGCTCGCGGCACTGCTCCACGACGTCGGCAAGATCGGCATCGAGGATCGCATCCTCAAGAAGGGCGGAGTGCTGAGCGACCAGGAGTACGAGAAGGTCAAGGAGCACCCGATCATCGGCGAGGAGATCCTGCGTCCCATCGACTCACTGCAGGATGTCCTGCCGGCGATTCGAGGCCATCACGAAGCTTGGAACGGGAAGGGTTATCCTGACGGCTTGCGCGGCGAGCAGATCCCTCTCATGGCGCGGGTCGTGGCGGTTGCCGATACCTTCGACGCGATCACCACAAGCCGCCCCTACCAGGGCGCTCACGCCGCGCAGTTCGCGGTCGACACGATCACCAAGCTCACCGGTTCTCGGTTCGATGCCAAAGTCGTTACCGCTTTCCTGCACTCGTACGAGCTGGGCGAGATCCAGATGGCGGCGATCGCGGGCGAATGGCAAGTCCCCTCTCCGGCCGCCCAGGCCTGAGCTCAGGTAATGTCGTTCACCTTTATCCTCGCCAATCTCTTGGCGACAAGCGATCGAGCGGTGGGAGTCCTGTTTCTCGATGAAACCGGAGAAGCGGTCGACCTGAGCTGCACCGAGGTCTCTCCCTACGAGATGCGTCTACTGGGCGCGTACCTGGGGATCTACCTGCGCCAGGCCGAGCAGTTCAGTGATCAGAACAACCTGGGGCAGCCGCGGCTCATTCATCTCGAGCGAGCCGACCTCCAGATCCACGCCGCGGCGCTTCCCGATGGCTACTTTCTCGCGCTGGTCCAACGCCGGCCGGCGCAAATCGGCCCCGCTCGGGTAGCGTTGCTCGCCGCGGCGCGGCAGCTGAGCGAGAGCCTGTTCGACGTACCCATCTGAATCGAGCTTCAAGGGCTGCTGCCATGACGGACAAAGACATTCTCGATCTCGGCCCCGAGACCGAAGCCTTGGATGAACCTTCTCGGGGAGTTTGGAAACGCCTCAAGCGCGGGCTCATGATGAGTCACACCGAGGTGTTGGAGAAGATCGACGCCGCTCTCGCCGGCCGCACCGCGATCGATGCCTCCACGCTGGAGGGGCTGGAAGAGGCGCTGATCGGCGCCGACATCGGCGTCGCCGCCGCTCTAGAGCTGGTAGAAGGGCTGAAGCGAGACGCCAAGGGATATTTCGCGGGCGACCCCCTCAAGCTGCGGCAACGGTTGGTCGATGAGATGGCCATCCTGCTCCTCGACGCGCCGCAGCCACGCGCCGCTGGGCCGGGGCCGCGAATCACCCTCATGGTGGGGGTGAATGGAGTTGGAAAGACGACCTCGATCGCCAAGCTGGCGCGTCTATCGCAAAGACGAGGCGAGAGCGTCATCCTGGCCGCCGCCGACACGTTTCGCGCCGCCGCCTCAGAGCAGCTCGCGCTGTGGGGCGAGCGCCTCGGCATCGATGTCATTCGCCAGGGTGGCGGCGCCGATCCGGCGGCGGTCGTCTACGACGCTATCCAGGCGGCGCGGGCGCGTAAGATCGATCATCTTCTCATCGATACCGCGGGGCGCCTCCACACCAAGAGCCACCTGATGGCGGAGCTAGCCAAGATCGGAAGGGTGATCGATCGCGAGGCCGGAGACTGGTCGCGCCAGACCCTTCTGGTTCTCGATGCCACGACGGGCCAGAACGCGGTTTCGCAGGCCCGTGAGTTCACCCTTGTGGTGGCGGTCGACGGGGTGCTTCTCGCCAAAGTCGACGGTACGGCCAAGGGGGGAGTGGCCGTGGCCATCGCCCGAGAGCTCCGTCTCCCAGTTGTCTATCTCGGCGTCGGAGAGAGCGCCGAGGATCTCGTCGCCTTTCAACCCCGTGAGTTCGCGGCCGCCCTTCTCGGTTGAGCCCCTGCGGCGGGCCTTGCGGCTAGCCACTCGGGGACGTTTCCGCACTAGCCCGAATCCGCGCGTCGGCGCGGTCGTGATGGCCGGAGACCGGTTGGTGGGCGAGGGGTACCACCATGCGCTCGGAGCTCCACACGCCGAGGTCGAGGCGCTTCGCGCCGCCGGCCCCGCGGCGCGCGGAGCAACGGTCTATCTCAACCTCGAGCCTTGCTGCCACCATGGCCGCACTCCCCCTTGCGTCGACGCGTTGATCAGCGCCGGCGTAGCGCGGGTGATCGCCTGCCATCGCGATCCCGACCCACGGGTGGCAGGCGAAGGCTTCGCGCGCCTCGCCGCGTCCGGTATCGACGTTCGTTGGGGGTATCTGGTGGAGGAGGCGGTGCGGCTCAATCTCAGCTATCTCGTGGCGGCGCTGTGGCGCCGGCCGCAGGTGACCCTCAAGTGGGCCATGAGCCTCGACGGGAGAATCGCGACGGCGCGAGGGGAGAGCCGTTGGATCAGCGGTCCCCAGGCCCGAACCTGGGCCCTCGAGCTACGGGAGGAGCACGATGCCATCGCCGTCGGAAGCGGCACCGTACTGGCCGACGACCCTCGTCTTGATCGCCGTTTGGGCAAGGCGGGCAAGCCCAACGTGAGGGTGATCTTCGACCGTCGCCTCCGGACCCCCGCCGAAGCACGTCTGTTCAGGGTCGAGGGCGACTTGCTGATATACACTGAATCGCGCGATGAAGCGCGCCAGCGGGCCTTGACGGAGCGAGGCGCGACGGTCATCAGTCTGGAACAGGCAACTCCGCAAACAGTACTCGCAGACCTCTTCGCGCGGGGCGTGAGGAGCCTCCTGGTGGAAGGTGGCGGAGAGTTGGCCGGCGCATTTCATCAGATCGGTCTTTTCGAGAGAGTGGAGGCGCTGATCGCGCCGCGCTTGTTGGGAGGTGAAGGCGCTCCGTCCCCCCTCGGGGGGGCTGGAGTCTCTTCTCTGGTCGAGGCTGCCCCCCTCGACAGCCTGCGGGTGGGACGGAGGGGGGGAGACGTTCTGATTCGAGGATTTCGGCAAGGATGTTTACGGGAATTGTCATCGCTCGTGGAACCGTGAGGCGACGCTCCGCCAGTCCCTCGGGATTCGGTGCCAGATTCGAGGTGGAGGCGGGAGACGAGGTGGTGTCGCGGCTTGCCGCCGGCTCGAGCGTCGCGGTCTCTGGCGTTTGTCTTACCGTGGTCTCCCTGGCCGCGGCCTCCTTCGTGGTGGACGTGTCCCCCGAGACGCTGGAACGGACAACGCTCTCGACCTTGCAACAAGGAGGCACGGTGAATCTCGAGCCGGCCTTGCGTGTCGGCGACGAGCTCGGCGGCCATTGGGTGCAAGGACATGTCGACACCACCGTGACGCTTCTCTCCTCGCGGCCTCTTGGAGAATTCCGGGAAGACGTCTTCTCGTTGTCCGAGGCTCTACGTCCTTATGTCGCGCACAAGGGGTCGGTCACCCTCGATGGGGTGAGCCTGACGGTCAGCGACCTGCGAAGGGATCGGTTCGCGGTGGCCCTCATTCCCGAGACACTCAGGGTAACGACCCTGGGGAGCCTCGCGCCTGGTGATCTGGTCAATTGCGAGGTCGACGCCCTCGCCAAGTATGTCGAGCGTCTCCTCGCAGAGCGTGGATCCATACACCGGTGAGCGCGCAAGAGTTGAACGCTCTCGAAGCTGAGCTCGTATCTGTACGGCCGGAACCCGCGTCCTGGTGGATCGCCTACCGGCCCCGAGCCCTCGCCACGCCTGAGGCGCCATGGACCGACCTTGCCTCCGGCGGCTTGTTGGGCGGCACTCCGGCCGGAAGCAAGGCGCGCCTCCCTGGGAGTGAGGTCGACGATCTCATCTACCTCCCTCCTGCCCGGGAGGAGAGCCGCGCGGCTTGGGATCGCTGGTATGAGCGCTGGGCGGCGCTCGCGGTCGTGCAGTCGTCCCCGAAGCAGTCACCTCCCGCCGACGGTGCGGCGCTGATCGTCTACGACTTGCTACAGGCGCTGCTTGAGGGAGACGCCTCGGTTTGCGATCGGCTACCTTTCGGCGCCACCGTCGCTTGGCCCCTGATCGCCGGCGTGACCGACTCGCAAGGCTTGGCCGAGAAGTGGCTGCCGCGCTTAGCGGCGCGGGAGACGGAGCGCGTCAAGGCCTTTACCTTGCAGCTCTCCCAGCGGCAACGCCGCGATCTCGCCGAACGCTTGCCCGAAGATGCCTTTTCCTCGCTGTTCCATCCACCGGCAGGCGCGGAGCGAGTCGAGCGCCGCTGGGCGCGCTGGATCGCGCGCGCCGGAATGAGCCCATTTCTCGAAAGGCCGCATCTGGCGCTGGCGGAGCCCCTCTTGAGTCACCGGCGCTTGTCCGGGGTCTTGCTCGAGGTGGGAGATCTGTGGCTCAGGCTGGGGCGCTCGGCCCTGGAGGGACAGGCGTTCTTTCGTGCGGCGCGAGAGGTTGAACGCTCGAGCTACGATCTCGTGGGCGCTGCTCGTGAGGGGAATCTCGGGGTCTTCCCGTGGCTCGAAGGGAGCGCGATCGAAGTTGCGACCGAAACGCTCATCTCGGGTTCCCCCGTTCTCTTGCGGGTGCTCCGTGGCGAGTACCTGAGCGACGAGGTGGAGCCTTGAGCCCGAGCTCCCGATCGCTCGGAATCTACGTTCACGTTCCGTTCTGTCGTACGCGCTGCCGCTACTGCGACTTCTACCGGGTGGGAGAGGATGCGGAACGCATGGCGCGCTTTCTCGCCGCCCTCGAACGCGAGATCGAGGGGAGCCGAGAGTTTCATGGTCGCAGCGTGGATACGATCTTTTTCGGGGGGGGAACGCCGTCCCTCCTGACGGCGCCGCAAATTGCCTCGGTTCTCGATCGTCTCGCCGGCCGATTCTCGATCGACTCCAATGCCGAGGTGACGGCGGAGGCCAACCCCTCGGATCTGGATCTCGATCGCCTGCGCGCCTTGCGCCGCGCCGGAATCAACCGCCTGAGCGTCGGGGTGCAGTCGTTCAACGACCGCGAGCTCAACCTCCTCGGTCGGCGCCACGATGCGGCCAAGGCTCGGGAGGTGGTTCGTGCCAGTCGCCAGGCCGGTTTCGACAATCTGAGCATCGATCTCATGATGGCGACGCCGGGTCAGACCGCCGCCGGCTTCCGCCACAGTCTCGACGAGGCGATCGCGCTCGACCTCGACCACCTCAGCGTCTATCTCCTGGAGGTTCATCCCCGATCGGAGATCGACGGTTTGCGGCGCAAGCGGCCTCGACTCTTTCCGAGCGAAGAGTCGCAACGCCGTCGCTATCTGACCGCGGTGGAACGGCTCGAAGGAGCGGGCCTGGCGCAATATGAAGTCTCGAATTTCTCCCGGGCCGGAAGGGAGTCCCGGCACAACTTGAAGTACTGGCGTCTCGATCCCTACCTCGGCCTCGGACCGGCGGCACACTCGGCGATCGGCGGGCTGCGCTGGCAGCATCCGGCGAATCTCGGCGCCTATCTGGTGGATCCGCTGGCTCGGCAACCGCTGCCGAGCGACCCCTGCCGCGAGCGGGTCTTTCTCGGTCTGCGGTTGCGTCAGGGGCTGCCGGAGGTTGAGGTGGCGGCCGCTCTCGGGCTCGATGCGGCGCAGTGGAGCTCGCGGCTGGAACCGCTCGTGCCGTTCGTCGAGCGAAGCGGGGGTAGACTGCGGCTCAACTTGGAAGGGATCCTGGTCTCGACGAGCGTGCTCGCCGAGCTCCTGGGATGAGCCAGAACGAAGCAGACAGCTCGTATGCGGGCTAGGAGAGGGAGGCTAGGGGTGAAAGAAGGCGAAGCGATGAGAAGAGCGGGGCTGGTCCTGTCCTTGGTGATGATCGCCACTCTGGCGCTCGCCGTGAACGCCAGGGCGTGGAACATCAATCCCAACGCCCCGGTGACGGACCTCGAGCAGTTTCACGACCACTTCAGCCTGTCGCTCTACGACTATCCCCGCGCTCCGGCCTCTCCCCTGGGCATCGCGGGCTTCGATTTCTACGTCGACGCGACCTACGGGCCACACTTCGACGAGCAGCCCTATCGCCATACTGTGCTCGATGGATCTCTCCCCGGCGGCTTCCTCTCCGTGGTGCGAGTCGGAGTCCGGAAGGGACTCCCGGGCAACTTCAACGTCGGCGCTTCCTATGGCCGGGTGGTCGGTTTGGGGATGAACGTTCTCGGCGCCCACCTCAGCTGGGCGCTCAACGACGGTGGCCTGGTGACGCCGACCCTGGCCTTCCGTCTAACGGCGAGCAAGACCCAGGGGAACAGTGACTATCAGCTCAATCAATATGGCGCCGAGATCGTCTTGAGCAAGGGCTTCACCGTTCTCACGCCATACGTCGGCGCCGGTCTGGTGCGTAGCGACGGCACCTTCCACCGGCTCGCCGGGGACTTCAGCGTCAACACCACCAAGCCGGTGCTCTTTGCCGGCGCCACGCTGCACCTGCTGATCCCACGCCTGACCGTAGAGGTCGAGCGCGGTGAGAGCCTGCAGGCGTCGGTGAGCGTCGGTTTCGGGCTCTAGCGACCCGCTCGCTTCAGCGGGGAATGCGCGCTACCAGGTCGATCTCGACCAGAGCACCCTTGGGAAGGGCCGCGACTTGTACGGTCGAGCGCGCCGGCCTGTGGCTTCCCATGGCTTCTCCATAGAGCGCATTGAGCTTGGGGAAGTCCCCCAGGTCGGTCACGTAGACGGTTGCCTTCGTGACGTCGGAAAAGGTGCATCCGGCGCTGGCCAGGACCGCCTCGAGATTGGAGAGGACCCGCCGCGCCTCGGCCTCGAAACCGCCCGACTCCATCCCGCCGGTCGCTGGATCGAGGGCGATCTGTCCTGAGGTGAAGAGCCAGCCGTCGACGGAAACGGCCTGCGAGTAGGGTCCGATCGCCGCCGGGGCGCCATCGGTTTCATGAAACTCGACCATGTCTCAGCTTCCTCCCCGGGCCCGCCTCAAGCGGTACCCGATTCATGATTCGTACACGCCGATATAGGGCAGATTGCGAAAGTGCTCATTGAAGTCGAGGCCATAACCCACGACAAAGACCTCTTCGATGTCGAAGCCGCAGTAGTCGATAGGGACTTCGACTTTGTGCGCGGCTTTCTTGTTGAGAAGGGCGCAGAGCTTGACGCTCCGCGCTCCGCGAAAACGCAGAAGGTCGAGGATCGTCCTCAGCGTATAACCCGTGTCCACGATGTCCTCGATGAGGAGCACGTCTTTGCCCCGAATCGAGAGATCGATGTCCTTGCGAATATGGATCTCTCCCGCCTGGGTTCCTGAGCCGTAGCTGCTGGTTTGGAAGAAATCGATCGCCAGGGGCACGGTGAGCCGCTTCAGGAGATCCACCATGAAGAACACCGAGCCCTTGAGCACGCCGACCGCAATCAAGCTGTCGCTGTCGCGATAGTCGCGATCGATCGCTTGCGCCAGCTCGGCCGTGCGCTGATCGATCTGCTCCGGCGAGATGAGAACTCGGGGGAGGCTGTTTTCCTCGCTTCTTGACATGACTTAGAATGGCGTCCAAGAATCGGTCGCGGGTACGGAAGGAAGGTTACCGTGGAGGAGTATCAAAGCCTGCATCAGCGTTACGTCGACCTGTCGGGTCGATTCCGCGGGATGTGGACGTTCCATCAGCTTCTCCAAGGGATGCAGCGTCTCTTTCCCGACGATGTCGAGGCGGGTTACGACGCGGATTTCCAGGAGCTTTACTCACGCTTGAAGGAAGTATCTCAAAGCCTAAGTGTTTCGGACGCGCAAGAGACCGGAGAGGCTTTCGATTCCATCGAGGTCGCGCTCGACCGGGTCACCGCTACGCTGCTGGAGGAGGATAGCAGAGTCCAACCTTCGCTTCTGCGCCGCTTCTTTCAGCACGTCAAGAACTACGACGAGAAGGTCCTGACGCAGCTGGTTCGCTTCCTTCTCGTGGCGGAGCCAGGTGAGGCGTGGCGCGGCGACCGCCTCGACAAGCTGGATTTCCTGCTCACCAAGCTAGCCCGCGAGATGGCTGTCGACCACCCCGGCCAGCTGCCGCTGACCGTCGAAAGCCTGCGTGCAGCCATCGAGCTTCCCCCCGCCGAAAAGGGAGCGATTGAAAAGGCTCGTGCCGGGATTCTCGCTTTCGGCGAAGAAGCGATCCGCCTCGCGACCTTCAACGACCTCCATGGCAATGAGCTGATCGCGCGCTACCGCAAAGCCAAGGAGGATCTGGGTCCGCTCTTCTTCGAGCCACCGGTATTGCTCGCGATCCTCGACACCAACCGAACGGTGGGAGACCGCGTCGAGGAGCTCTATCGCCAAGAAGAGAGGGCGATCTTCACGGAGAGCCAGCGGCTCTCCGATCTAGGGCGGAAGATGGGGGGCACCGATGACGCCATCGGCGGAGAGCTGGCGGCGCTCGAGACCGAGCTCGAACGTTTCGAGGGATCGGTCCGCCAGGGGAACGTGCGGGTCGCCGACGTCGTTACCATTCGCGATCGGCTGAGCTCGCTCCTGCCCCGAGTGGGCGCGCAAACGGGCGAGGAGCAAGGCACGAAGTCCAGCACTCCGAGCACCCCTTCGGCGATCGACAACACCGTCGAGAGCTGGACTCGCCCGGTGGCAAGCGAGACCATTCTGCGCGAGACCCTCGGCGAGCTGATCGCCGCGCTCGAAGGGGCCAATCCGGGGCACGATCCCCGCGCCGTAACGCTCGAACGAGAGCTTTTCGCTTTTCGCCTGGAGCCTCGCGAGGTGACGGCCTATCGTCGCCTGGCCTCGGCCGCTCCCTGTGACCGTGACCTCGAGGCTTTCGTCATGAAGGGGGCGGCCTTGCGCCGCAGGCTCAATCTGCAGGCCGAGGAGATCACCAGCCTGCTCGACGAGTCCTCGGTCACCGGCGACGCGCCGGTGTTCGCGGAGGCTCGCCAGGCCACGGATCTGGCCGACGCCTACCTCCGGCTCTTCGGGCATGCTCAGGATCGCGCCATTCTTTCCGGAGACATCGAGGAAGCGCGAAACCTGAAAATCCTCATGATGCGTTTGATGCGGGACTACTCCGGCGTCTGGCTCCTGTCGCGACGGCCGCGCGAGAAGTCCAGTTCGTAGAGCGCTTCTAGTCTTTGTACAGCGCGGGGTCGGCGAGAAGCGCCGAGAGAAGGTCGCGAACCGCGTCCGCGGCGGCGGCGCCGGCGGCGAGGACCTCCTCGTGATCGAGGGGAGTGGAAGAGACGCCGGTCGCGGGATTGGTGACCAACGAGATCACCATGCACCGCACCCCGAAGTGTCGGGCAGCGATCACCTCCAGGACGGTCGACATTCCGACGACGTCGGCGCCGAGCTGGCGGAGCATCCCGACTTCGGCCCCGGTCTCGTAGGAAGGCCCCGGGAGGCCGGCATAGACTCCCTGACCCAAGCGTAAGCCGAGCTTCGCCGCATGGCGACTGGCGAGCCGCCGCAGACCGCTGTCATAGGCGTAGCTCAGATCTGGGAACTGGGGTCCCCATTCGCTGGGCCACTCGCCACGCAGCGGATTGAGCCCCGTCAGGTTGAGATGATCTCGGAGCAACACAAGGTCTCCAGATCTCTGATTCCGCCGCAGGCCGCCGGCAGCGTTCGACATCAATAGGATCCGAGCGCCGAGGAGCGCCGCCAGCCGGATGGAGAAGACCGCTTCGCTGGCGCTGTAGCCCTGGTAGGTATGGAGGCGTCCCACCTGGTAGAAGACGAAGTGGCCCGGGGTCGGCTCGAACAGCTCGACCCTGTGGTCATGCCCGGGCACCGAACGCACATCGACCGGCAAGAGGTCGGAGAGAGGAGCTTGGTATTTGGGGGCGCCGAGATCAACGCCGAGGCCAGACCCGGAAACCACCATAGCCGTTGGGTGCGGCCAGCCGCGGCCGTCCCACGCGGCCACTGCCTCCTCGAGGTCCGTGATCTCGCCTTCGTTGCTCATGGACGGGTATCGTAGCAGGGACGGCTCCGGCGGGGTCGGCAGCATTCGGATCGAGCGAGGGACGGGTCCTTTGCGGGCCGGGCGCAATCGGTTATCGTGTTGGCTCCTCGGACCGCGTGGGCATGGAACCGGCGCTGTGAAGGAAACCGTAGACAATGTCTGAGCTCGAACAGCAGATCGAGATTCGGCGAGCGAAGCGCCGCGAGCTGGCGGAGCGGGGAGTCGAGGCGTACCCCGCTCGATGCGCCTACGACCTCGAGCCGACCGCGGTGCACGAGCGCTTCGACCCTTACGAGGGGGAACGTCTCGAGCAAGAGGAGATCCATCTCGTCGTACCCGGGCGAGTGCGGAGCGTGCGCAGCCACGGTAAGGCGACCTTTGTCGATATTTCGGACGGCAAATCGAAGCTGCAATTGCTGATCCGGCAAAAGGATCTGCCGGAAGCGGATGGCGCCATCCTGGAGCAACTCGATCTCGGCGACTATGTGGGAGCGCGCGGCCAGCTCATGCGAACCCGCACCGGCGAGCTCACGATTCGGGTCGACGGATTGACCCTGCTGGCCAAGGCGCTGCGTCCGCTGCCGGAGAAGTGGCACGGCCTCGCGGATGTCGAGCTGCGGTATCGGCAGCGCTACCTCGATCTGCTCGCCAACCCCGAGAGCCGCAAGGTCTTCGAGACACGGGCCGCGATCATCCGCGGGATTCGCCGCTTCCTCGACGATCGCGGGTTCCTCGAGGTCGAGACCCCGATGATGCACGTGTTGCCGGGGGGAGCGGCGGCGCGTCCCTTCGTCACTCACCACAACACCCTTGACCTCGAGCTCTACCTTCGCATCGCTCCGGAGCTCTTTCTCAAGCGCTTGCTGGTCGGAGGTCTGCACCGGGTCTACGAGATCAACCGCAACTTCCGCAATGAGGGGATTTCGACGCAGCACAACCCCGAGTTCACGATGCTCGAGTTCTACTGCGCCTACAGCGACTATCGCCAGCTCATGGACCTTACCGAGGAGCTCTTGATGACCCTCGCGCAAGAGTGTCTCGCGGGCTCGACGATCGAATGGCAGGGGAACACGATCGACCTGGCCAGCCGCTTTCAGCGATTCACCATGAAAGAAGCGGTGGCGCACTACGGTGGCATCGATGCGGCGCGCTTGGACGACCGAGACGCGCTTGGCGAAGAGCTCGAGGCACGGGGCGTTGATCTTGGCTCGATAGGGGAGACCTACGGACATCGTCTGGCCGCTCTCTTCGAAGGCGTTGCGGAAGAACATCTGGTGGCTCCCACCTTCGTTCTCGACTTTCCCGTCGAGATCTCTCCTCTGGCCAAGCAAACGAGCGGCGACCCGCGCTTCACCGAGCGCTTTGAGCTCTACTTGGGAGGAATGGAGATCGCCAACGCCTTCAGTGAGCTCAACGACCCGGATGTGCAGGCGCAACGCTTTCGCGAGCAGCTTGCGGCGCGAGAGTCGGGCGATGCGGAAGCCCACCGCTATGACGCCGACTACGTAAGGGCTCTCGAGTTCGGGATGCCACCCGCCGGGGGTGAAGGGGTCGGGATCGATCGCTTGGCCATGCTCTTCACCGATCGCGCTTCCATCCGCGACGTCATTCTTTTTCCGCTGCTACGCCCCGATACCGAGGAGCCCTAGAGCTTGACGGCGGGAGCGCGCGGCAATCGGCCGCTTCGCCGACCTTTTCCTCTTCTCATTGCCTTGCGCTACCTGCGCAGCGCTCGCCGCGACGCTTTTACAAGCTTTCTCTCCACGGTGGCGGCGGGAGGGATCGCTCTCGGTGTCGCGGCCCTTGTGCTGGCTCTGGCCGCCCTCTCCGGTTTTCAACACGCGCTGCGCAGCGAGATTCTGGCAAGGACTCCGGAGCTCGTAGTGGATCTTCCCCGCGGCGCCGACGCGGAGGCGGCGAAACAGCGGATCGAAAGTGTGCCCGAGGTGCGCTTCGTGCAGCGTGTTCGTGAGGGACGCGGTTGGCTGGTCGGCCGGGGAAGGGCCCAGCCCGTCGAGATCACGGGCTTCGAGCTTCGGTTGCCATCCTCCTTTCCGGCGTCCAGTCGAGAAGAGCGCGGCCTCTATCTGAGCGACACCCTGGCCCGCGCTTGGGGGCTCGACCGCGGAGATTGGCTCTCACTCGCCTCCAGCCGGCCGACCCTGACGCCCTTGGGGCCCGAGCCGAGGATCCGGCGGCTCCGCTTGGTCGGTACCTTCAGCGCCGGGCGGGTGGAGCAACGCGAACGGGTGGCGGTCCCGCTCGGCGATGCCCTCGACCTTCTCGGTCCGGCTCCGGTACGATTCGAGGTGCACACAGGCGGCCTGGACCAGGCATTGCGAGTCGCGGCGCGCCTTGCTTCCGTGCTTCCCACCGGAAGCCGCGTTCAGACTTGGAAGGATCTCAATGCTCCTCTCTTCTTTGCTTTGCATCTCGAGAAAGGAGTCATGTTCGTCGGGGTCTTCTTGATCGTCCTCGTTGCCGCCCTGGCCTTGGTCTCGGACCTCATCCTGATCATCGCCAAGAAGAGGTCTGAGATCGGGATTCTGGGGGCGATGGGCGCAACCCCGGCCGCGTTACAGCGGAGCTTCCTTTTTCTCGGCGCGATGCTCTCCGCGATGGGCGTCGCTCTCGGCGCGGTGGTCGGCATCGCTGGATCTTGGCTACTCGAGCGCGAGCGCTTGATTCGTCTGCCGGGGCGGGTCTACTTCCTCGACTACGTGCCGTTTCGGATCGAAGGCGGCGATCTCGCCCTGGTGATCTGCCTCACCTTGGGTCTTGCTCTGCTCTGCGCCTGGATCGGCGCTGCTCGCGCCACCAGGCTGGAGCCGGTCGAGGCTCTCGGGCGCTGACGCCGAAGGAACGGCATGGGCATCGAGATCGAAGCGAAGGCGCTGGTCAAGACCTACCGCGACGGCGAACGCCGGATCGAGGTGCTGAGGGGAGTAGACCTGCGCATCGAGAAGGGCGAGATGGCCGCGGTGGTCGGACCCTCCGGTTCCGGCAAGTCGACGCTCTTGCATTTGTTGGGAGCCTTGGATCGTCCGACCACCGGCGAGGTCCTGATCGGCGGAGAGCGCTTGAGCGAGCTCGATGCGCGCTCCCTAGCGGCATTTCGCAACCGCACGCTCGGCTTTGTGTTCCAGTTCCACGAGCTGCTGGAGGACTTTACGGCGATTGAGAACGTCATGCTGCCGGGAAAGATCGCGGGCAGACCAGCGGTCGAGGTCTGGGAGCGGGCCAGCCGCTTGCTCGACGAGGTGGGGCTATCGTCGCGGCTCGATCACTTTCCTAGCGAGCTCTCGGGGGGGGAAAAGCAACGCGTTGCGATCTGTCGCGCTCTTGCCCTGGAGCCGCCTGTCTTGTTGGCTGACGAACCCACCGGCAACCTCGATCCCAAGAGCGGCGATCAGGTTTTCGAGCTCCTTTTGGACCTCCAGCGACGCCATCAGACAACGGCCGTCCTGGTTACGCACAATCCAGAGATCGCCCGACGCTGTGGTAGAATTTTTTTGCTTGAGGGCGGGCTGGTAAGGCCTTTAGAAGGCTGATTTGACGGGACTTCGAGGTCTCCGCCAACCGCTGGGTCGAGGCTGAAGGGGCACGGATGTTCGAGAAGTACAACGAGAAAGCGCGCAGAGCTCTCTTCTTCGCCCGCTACGAGGCGTCCAAGCTAGGTAGTCGAGTCATCGAATCGGAGCACATCCTGCTGGGCATCCTGCGCGAGGGCGAGGAGGTGGTGCAGGAGCTCCTGCAACGCTTCGAGGTGAAGCCGGAGGAGATCCGCCGCGAGATCGAGGGTGAACGGGTCTTCGTCGAGAGGATCTCATCCACCGCCGAGCTGCCCCTATCCGAGGAATCCAAGAAGATTCTCGCCTACGCCTCGCATGAGGCGGAGAGCATGCTTCACTCGTCCGTCGGGTCCGAGCATCTCATCCTCGGAATCCTGCGCGTAGAGGGCTCGCTCGCGATGCGCATTCTGGCCCAGCACGGGCTCGATATCTATGGCGTGCGCGAGGAGATCTTGGCGATGGCCAAGGAGCGCGACGTCTCGCAGCAGAAGAAGGAGCTTCCGTTCCTTTCGGAGTACGGACGGGACCTCACGGCGCTTGCGGGCCAAGGCGGATTCGACCCGCTGATCGGTCGGGAGACCGAGGTCGAGCGCATCATTCAAATCCTTTCGCGGCGCACCAAGAACAATCCGATCCTCCTGGGCGAGCCGGGCGTGGGCAAGACGGCGATCGTGGAGGGACTGGCGCAGCGCATCGTGGAAGGTCGGGTGCCGATCTTTCTCGCCCAGCGCAAGATCATCGCTCTCGACCTGTCGCTGATCGTCGCGGGCACCAAGTACCGGGGCCAGTTCGAGGAACGCCTCAAGGGGATCCTCAAGGAGCTCAAGGAGAACAACGACCTCATCGTTTTCATCGACGAGATCCATTCGCTGATCGGAGCGGGGTCGGCCGAAGGGTCGCTCGATGCCGCCAACATCCTCAAGCCGGCGCTCTCGCGCGGCGAGATCTCGTGCATCGGTGCCACGACGCTCAAGGAATACCGCAAGTACATCGAGAAGGATCGCTCCCTGATGCGGCGCTTCCAATCGATTCAGATCGAGCCGCCGACCACCGAAGAGACGATGGAGATCCTCGCCGGAGTCAAGGACCGCTACGAATCGTTCCACAAGGTGCACTACACGGATGGGGCGCTGCGAACTGCGATCTATCAGTCGAGCCGTTACATCAGCGACCGCCATCAGCCCGACAAGGCGATCGACGTGATCGATGAGGCGGGCGCCAAGGTGAAGCTGCGCCGGGTGCGCGACACGCAGAATTTCCGCCGGCTCGAGCAGGAGATCCGCGACGTGGTCAAGGAGATGAAGTCGGCGATCTCCGATAAAGATTTCGAACGGGCGGTGTATTTGCGTGAGCGCGAGATCGAGCTGCGCGAGGACAGCGAGAAGATGCATGTGAACCTCGACGAGGAGGGCGTTCTGGAGGTGAGCGAGCGCGATATCGAAGAGGTGATCTCCGCTTGGACCGGTGTTCCCGTGGCGAGTCTCGAGACCGAAGAGGCGGAGAAGCTGACCCACATGGAAGAGAGCTTGCGGCAGAGAGTCGTCGGCCAGGATCACGCCATCGAGTCCATCAGCCGCGCGATCCGCCGTTCTCGCCTGGGCGTCAGCAATCCCCAGCGCCCCGTCGGCTCCTTCATCTTTTTGGGTCCATCGGGCGTTGGCAAGACCGAGGTGGCCCGCCGGCTCGCGGAATTCCTGTTTGGAACGCAGCAAGCCCTGGTGCGTTTCGACATGAGCGAGTACATGGAGAAACACGCGGTCTCCAAGCTAATCGGCTCTCCCCCCGGCTATATCGGCCACGAAGAAGGTGGTCAACTCACCGAGCGCATTCGCCGCCAGCCCTACTCCCTCGTGCTCTTCGACGAGATCGAAAAGGCACACCCGGATGTTGCCAATCTCCTGCTCCAGATCCTCGAGGACGGGCTGCTCACCGACGCCTACGGGAACCGGGTCGATTTCAAGAACACTCTGGTGCTCATGACCTCGAACATCGGGAGCAAGCTGGTTTTGCGCGGCGGGCGGATGGGTTTTGGCGACAGCGACCGGGAGCAGGCATTCCACCGGCTCGAAGAAGAGATCGTGGCGGAGCTGCGGCGCGACTTCAGCCCCGAGTTCATCAACCGGTTGGACGAGGTGATTGTCTTCAATCCCCTCTCGAGCGAAGACCTTCGCGCGATCGTCGAATTACAGATCGACGACGTCAACGAGACTCTGAGCGAACGCGGCCTGCGCGTCGAGCTGGATGACGCGGCGAAGGAGTGGCTGCTGGCCAAGGCGGGCGTGGATCCTTCTACGGGGGCTCGTCCCTTGAGGCGTACGATCCAGCGCTACATTCAAGATCCTGTTTCGGAGATCCTCCTATCGCAGTATGGCGAGCCGATCGAGCTCATCGAGGTGGGTGTCAAGGGGGAAGAGCTCGATTTTCAAGTCCAGACCGATCATGTGCTAGTCAAGGAGCGCTGAGCGCGCCGCGAAGGATCGGGCGTCCGGGCAGAGGGCCCGAACAGGTCTCGAGACAACCGGTCCAGCATCGCGGTAATCACTCGTGCTTATCCGACCTCAACCAACGAGCCGGTCCAATCCTGGGAGAGTAATTCGTCTTATGGAGCTTCACCCCGCAAACAGCAACCCCCGCAGGTTCTCGTAATGTCGGCTCGATCGGCGTCCCCGCGCCCGACCGCGGTTCGTACTCGGCAGGTCGTGTCCGGTATCTCCTTGCTTCTCTTGATTGTCGCTTTGTGCGGCGCCATGTTTCCAGCCGCTGCGCGGGCCCAATCGGAGCCAGATCTCAATGGCAAGATCATCCGCGACATTCAGTTCAAGGGACTCAGCTCGCTGACGCCGGAGACCCTGCTCTTTTATCTCAACCTCAAGAAGGGGCAGCCGCTCGATCTCCTGAAGCTCAACGCGGCGATTCACGAGCTCTGGAAGCGTCAGCTGGTCGACGACATCAACGTCGACTCGAAGCCCGTCGGCAGCGACGGAGTGAGCCTCACGATTACCGTCAAGGAGAGGCCGGTCCTCCGTTCCATCGAGTACAAGGGGTTGAAACGGGTAAGCAACAGCGATCTCCAGGACCGCATCGCGAAGGATCAGATCTCGGTGCACGAGGGGGATCCGATCGCGCTTGGCGAGCTCGAGCGTCTGCGCCACGTGATCGAGGAGATGTACAAAGAAAAGGGGTACCGGTTCGCCGAGGCCAAGTACACCCTGGTGCCGGTCTCGCCGAGTGAGCGCAAGGTCGTCTTTACCATCGACGAGGGAGACAAGGTCAGGATCGAAAGGATCAGCTTTACCGGTAACACGGTCTTCTCTGACTGGCGCCTGCGATGGGCGATGAAGAAGACCAAGGAGACCGGCTTGCTGTGGCGAATCATGCGCAAGGACATCTTCAAGCAAGCCAACTTCGATGAGGATCTGACCAGCATCGATGATCTCTATCGCAGCGACGGCTACAAGAACGCGACCACCGGCAAGCCCGATATCAAAGTGCGGGCCCTCCATCCTCAAGCGAAGACCGTCGAGGCTCGCAAACGTCGCATGTTCATCACCGTGCCGATCCACGAGGGGCACCGCTGGAAGCTCGGCAAGATCACCATCCAGGGCAACAAGAAGTTCAAGGAAGCTTTTCTCCGCAAGCAGTTCAAGCGGTCTCGCGGCGGCTGGCTGCGGTCGAAGGTGATCGATGATGGGGTCAAAGCGATCGAGAAGCTCTACCAGGACACTGGGTACTTGTACGCCCAAGTGCAGCCGGAGATCGTGGATGCGGACAACCACGT
>JBJKRB010000135.1:0-4005 GCA_046704885.1 Thermoanaerobaculia bacterium
CCCAGGCCCATCGCGACCGCCCTTTCCGGCTAGCGGTTCGTCCGGAGGCCACACCAACCTGCGAGCCGGCCTCACCGATCCACTGGAGCTGCAGGGCCACGTCCCGCGCCGACTGGAGCCTGGCCTCGGGGTCTTTGGCCAGGCACGTTCTCACTAACCGTTCGAGCGCGGGCGGCGTCATGGGCTGAAGCTCACTCATGGACGGCGGGTCCTTCTCCAGGATCGAGGCCATGACGCTGATCTGGCTCTTCCCCTCGAAGGCCCGCTTGCCCGTGGCCATCTCGTAGAGCACGGCACCCAGCGCGAAGATGTCCGACCGGACGTCGGCCTCTTTGCCTTCGATCTGCTCGGGCGACATGTACTGGAAGGTGCCCACCAGCGTGCCTTCCGCGGTGAGCGGCGTGGTCTGCGTCGGCATGGCCGTCAGCGACGAACCGCCCTGGGGCACCACCCCAGGCTTGGCCAAACCGAAGTCCATGAGCTTCGCGCCGGTCCCGGTGAGCATGATGTTGCCCGGCTTCAGGTCCCGGTGGATGAGGCCTCTCCGATGGGCACTGTCCAGCGCCTCGGCGATCTGGATGCCGACCCGCTGGACCTGCTCGGAGGGCAACGCGCCGCGCTTGAGGCGCTCGGCCAGCGTCTCGCCCTCCAGCAGTTCCATCACGAGGAAGTCCACGCCGCCTTCGCGGCCCACGTCGTAGAGGGCGCAGATGTGCGGGTGGCTCAGGCTCGAGATGGTCTTCGCCTCTCGGTCGAAGCGCTGTTTGAAGTCGGGTTTGGCGGCCAGGTCGGCGGGCAGGACCTTGATGGCGACCTCACGTTCCAGCCGCGTGTCTCTCGCCCGGTACACCTCGCCCATCCCCCCCGCGCCGAGTGGGTCGAGGATCTCGTACGGACCGAGTTTTGATCCCTTTGTCAAAGTCATTCTATTTCCTCAGTTATCAGTCTTCAATAATCCAAGCTCGCGTCTGCAAAAGACTGTTTCATTTGACGTCCTTCGATGGAGCGCTGGCAATGGCCGTGTTCAGTGAAACACGGAGCAGCCCCGCGCCATTCCTGGGCTTCCGAGGCCTGGCCTCGCGGCGGAAGCGTTCCGGGCGGTCGAGATCGCAAGCCACTTCGGTAGGGAAGACCTTGACCGCAACGTCGCGGTCCAGCCGCGTGTCTTTCGCCCGGTACACCTCGCCCAACTCGGCGGCGATCTCGTAAGGACCGAGACGGGTGCCCGGCTCGAGACTCATTGCGCCCCCCCGTTAGCAAGCTTGCGATGCACCTCGCTCAGCCAGTTCACGATCACGTCGAGGTGATCCGTGCTCTGCTTCGAGTTCTCGGGGGCGAGCAGTAGCACGCTCCCATCGGCAAGCACGCGGTATTCCATGCCCGCGATATTCAGATACGGCCCGCGGAAGAGCAGACTAGGCGCTTCGAAGGCGAAGCCACTCTTCTCGCTGTAGGCCACGCCATACCATTCTTGTCCACGACGAAATACGAGCTGCGGTTTGTCCCTTCGCCACTGGGGTTCTTCGCCGAATCCGCCCGAAATCAGCCACCGCTGGTTTCCGTCAGGAAACGGTACAACGTAGACCTGCGATCCTGATTCGCCGACCAGGGTGAAGGCGAGATACTTGTCATCGGGAGAAAAGACCGGCCCCCAGGACTGTCCCGGCAGCGGCGAGGTCAAAGCCTTCAACGCTCCGGTCTTCCGATCCCAGACCGAGATCCACGAGGTCTTCGGGCCGATCACGCCGAGCGCCAAGAAGCGGCCGTCGTGGGACCAGGAGCTGGGATAGAGCTCGTGTGGTGAAGAGAGGAGCGTCTTCGGCTTGGCCGCGGAGGCAATGGGGTACTCGACAACGCTCCAGCCTCGAGCTCCATGCTGCCCCACGTCGATATGGGATCCGTTCGGCGACAGTGTCGGACCGACCGGCGGGTCCGCAACATCGACGAACTGCGTGGTCTTCGACGCGACATCGAGCACTTCGATGGCCTTGCTCCGGTCCGACGAAGCAACCACGATGCGTCCACCATCGGACCGCGCATCGAAGGCGCCGTAGTCGGCCGCCGCGAAGGGCAGTGTTTCCTCCTGGCCGGAGGGGTCGCGGCGCACGATCCGGGCCTTCCCGGCGTCTCCCCCCGCGATATAGAAGAGGGAGCCAGTCGAGGAGAGTGCGAACTGACCCTCCCCGCTGACGGCCGTGCGCAACCCGTCGAGAACCGCGTACGGCTTGCTACCGGGGGCGAGGCTCCGCCGCGCCATCAGGCGACCGGGGCGCGTGTATATCAGGGTGCCGTCCGCGAGAACGCGAAGGTCGCCCGTCCGGAGGCCCAGAGGTGCTTCCTGGCCATTCGATTCCACTCGAACCACCTCTGAATCGGCGCGCCCGATCAATATCTGCCCAGGCGTTACACCGTTTCGTACGAACAAGCAGTTACAAGGGTTCAAGATCGTAGAAACCGGAGACCCCAGGACCGGACTCATGCGCCAGGCGACCTTGCCGTCCTGGCCGATCCAATAGAGCATGCCGTCGCGGCCCCAGGTGAGATCAAGCGGGGCGGGAGCCGCCGCCAGGTCGTCAACACCGCCGCCGCCGTAGGCCACGCGCTTCAGCCGTCCATCCGCTATGAAGGCGACCCATTGACCGCGTGGCGAAAGGACCGGCCGCCAGGCGCCGGCCGTGCCCGCGAGCTGGCGGTAGCTTCCGCTATCCAGGTCGCAGGCGACGATCTTCGCAACTCCGGCGCTTCGCGTCAGATAGACCAGGCGAGAACCATCCGCAGAGACGTCGAACGAGGTGTTTTCGATCGCGAAAGGCGAGCCGCCGACGAAGTCAAGTGGATATTCACTTGGCAAGGGAAGAGTCAATCGGAGCTGGGCCTCGGGTGCAGCCGGCGCCGGGGAGGAAAAGCGGCCCGCCAGCCACCAAGTGCCGCCGGCGGAGAGCGCAATCGCCAGCCCCATCCCAACCAATGTCGGCCACCTGGAGCGGGGCGGAGTCTCGCCCGCTTTCTCAGGCTCGTTCGAACTGACTGATTCGGTCCCCGAGAGGACCTCTTCGATCATTAGCCGCGCGTCTCCGACATCCCGCAGACGATTCTTGGAGTTGCGCTCGAGGCAGCGGCGCAGAAGGCGCTCAACGGCGGGCGGAGTCGAGACCGGAAGCGAAGGCCAATCGATCTCATCGCGAAGCAAGCCGGCGAGGACGTCCGATACCGTCTCGCCTTCAAAGAGCCGCTTGCCAGTGAGCATCTCGAAGAGCACGACGCCGAACGCCCAGATGTCGGCGCGCTTGTCCACGGGCTTGCCACGCGCCTGCTCGGGGCTCATGTAGGCGGCGCTTCCGAGGATCACGCCCGCCTGCGTGTGGTTGGAGGTGATCGTGGGAGAGCGGGAGAGAGAGCCTTCGTCGGGGCGGGCATCCCAGGCCTTGGCGAGACCGAAGTCCAGGACCTTGACCGCGCCGTCGGGCCGCACCTTCACATTGGCGGGCTTGAGGTCGCGGTGGACGATGCCCAGCTCGTGGGCCGCCTCCAGTCCCTCGGCGATCTGAAGGGCGATGGCCGTCGCCTCGTCAACCGGCACTGCTCCGCGGGCGATTATCGCGTCCAGGCCCTCGCCCTCCACCAACTCCATCGCGAGCAGGTGTTGCCCATCGGCGTTTTCAAGTCCGTACAGCGTCGCGATGTTCGGGTGGTTCAGGGAAGCCAGGAGCCTGGCCTCGCGCTCGAAGCGGGCGAGCCTCTCCGGATCGTGCGCGAAAGCCTCCGGCAGGACCTTGACGGCCACCTCCCGCCCCAACCGCGTGTCCCTGGCCCGGTACACCTCGCCCATTCCGCCTGCTCCCAGAGGGGACAGGATTTCGTAGGGACCGAGCTTCGTACCGTTTGTCAGAGGCATCGCCGCTCCTTGGCGCTCAGAGCGCCCGGTGTCTTGTGTTTAGTGTCCAGTGTCCAGTTCGCATGCAGCCTCTTCGAAGACCCGGTCGGCCGTACGGCGGGAGTGATGTG
>JBJKRB010000136.1:0-5173 GCA_046704885.1 Thermoanaerobaculia bacterium
GTCCTCAACTGGTTCCAGGACCTGCACAAGCGCTTGCAAGCGAAGTAGCGGCGCCGCGCCTCGCCTTGCGGTTTAGGTCGTGAACGGCTCGCTAGACCCGGTTCGTGCTGGGCGGCTGCACCCGATAGGGCGTGATAGCCTCCGCAAGCTCACTAGAAACATCTCTGGAGAGATATTCATTTGATTTGGAGGCCTGCCGCAATCCGTCTTCGCCGCATCGCCGGGGTTCTCGCCACCTTGCCGCTGCTCGTCCTCGCCGGCTGCCACATCACCTCGGTCACAGGGCCGACTCAGGGCGCGGTGGGCCATGTCCTGACCTACAAGGTCGTCATCCAGCACCCCGTCAATTCGATGCTCTCCGACACCGCGGTCTGGCTCATGGTGGATATCCCATCGGCATGGAGCGTCGCCGGCTCCAGCTACGCCGGATCGGTCGGTGGCAACCCCGTGAGCGGAACGCCCGCCACCGCCTCGCCAACGGCCGCGGACCCCGACGGCTGTTTCACCGACACTCCGGCTCAGGGTTACAAGAGAATCTTCTTCTCCGCCGGCCCCTTCGCCACGATCAACCAGTTTGACCAAGGGACGGTAACCGTGCGCCTGGCGACCGCCGGCTCCCCCGGCACCTACAACCTCGCCTTCCGCGCCGCCACGGAGGGCGGCCCCTCGGGGAGCCGCAGTTTGACGTGCGAGCTCCAGTCCCAGTCCGGGCCTCCGGTGACGGTGACCTATGGCGTCTCGCTCACCCCGCCGCTCCTCGAGGTACCGACCCTCAACACCTGGGGAATTGCTTTGTTGGCGCTGCTCCTGTGTGGCTTCGGCCTGTGCCGGCTCGCGTTCCCAAACTCGTTCCTCGAGGAGAACAAGAAGAGCCGATGATCGAACCCGGTACCCGCCTCGGAGCCTACGAAGTCACGGGAGAGATCGGCGCGGGTGGGATGGGCGAGGTCTACCGGGCGCACGACTCGAAGCTCAAGCGCGACGTCGCCCTGAAGGTGCTGCCCGAGGCCTTCGCCTCCGATCCGGAGCGCATGGCCCGCTTCGAGCGCGAGGCGCAGGTCTTAGCGGCCCTCAACCATCCCCACATCGCGGCGATCTACGGGATCGAGGAGTCCGGCGCCACACGGGCGCTGGTCATGGAGCTCGTAGAAGGGCCGACCCTAGCGGAGAGATTATCCGGCGCCGAGGCGTCAGAGCGGGCGGGTTTGAAACCCGCCCCTAAAGAGGCTCACCCGCTTCCCCTGAAGGAAGTCCTGCCCATCGCGCGGCAGATCGCGGAGGCCCTCGAGTACGCGCACGAGCATGGGGTCATCCACCGCGATCTAAAACCGGCCAATATCAAGCTGACGGCTGACGACCAGGTGAAGGTCCTCGACTTCGGTCTCGCCAAGGCGATGGACACCGAGGGGTCGCAGGGCTCCGGCGCTTCCGTCGACCTCTCGCACTCGCCGACGATGACCTTGGGCGGGACGATCCAGGGGATGATCCTCGGCACCGCCGGCTACATGGCACCCGAGCAGGCGGCGGGCAAGACGGTCGACAAGCGCGCCGACATCTGGGCTTTCGGCGTCGTCCTCTACGAGATGCTCTCCGGCGCCCGGCTCTTCGCCGGCGACACGGTGCCCGAGACCCTCGCCCGCGTGCTCGAGGGGCAGATCGATCTCGACAAGGTCCCGGAGGGGACGCCCTCAGCGATCCGGCGTCTCCTCGCCCGCTGTCTCGAGCGCAATCCCAAGAACCGCCTACGCGATATCGGGGAGGCGCGGATCACGATCGAGCGGACGATCGCCGGTGTAGGGGCGGGCAACGGGATCGATCCCTTGCAGAGGGATGGGAGAGGCGGCGAAGGAGGCAAGGGAGAACGCCGCTCGCCTCTACGACGAGCGCTACCCTGGGTGCTTGGCGCTATCGCCCTGCTCGCGGTGATCGCGATGATCGCGATGGGTTTGATCGGGTGGCCCGGCATCGGCAAGCAGACGGCGAAGCCGAGCACCGCGCTCACGGCATTCGGCGTCGCCCTTCCTCGCGGCGACCTCGTGGCCGGCGAGGACACGCCCATGGTCGACGTGTCGCGCGATGGGCGAACGATCGTCTTCGAAGCCGACGGCCCTTCCGGCCGCCGCCTCTTCGAGCGCCGGATCGGCCTCGTCGGCGCCCGACCGATCGACGGCACCGACGGCGCGGCGCAGCCGTTCCTCTCTCCCGACGGACGCTGGGTCGGCTTCTACGCCGGCAGCCACATCCGCAAGGTCCTGCTCTCGGGCGGACCAACGACCGAGTTGGCGAGCGTCAACGCCTATCGCGGCGCCACCTGGACCGACAGTGGGTGGGTCGTCTACACCCCCACCTACTCGAGCCCCCTCTTCAAGGTGCGGGACGGGGGCGGGACGCCCGAAGAGCTCACCAAGCTCGATCCCGCCAACCACGAGCGCACCCACCGCTGGCCGAGCGCCGTGGCGGGAACCCCGTGGGTTCTCTTTTCGGTCGGCGTGTCGCAGAGCCCCAACTTCTACGACGACTCGCTCATCGACGTCGTCAACCTCGACACGGGGAAACGCAAGACGATCTACAAGGGAGCCTGGATGGCTCGCTTCGCGCCTCCTCACACGCTTCTGCTGCAACGCCGCGGCTCTCTCTTCGCGCTCGACTTCGATCCAAAGACCGCGACGGTTCATGGACCGGAGCGGCCGGTGCTCGAGGACGTGGGCGGAGAGCCATCGAGCGGCGCCGGCTACTTCGCCGTGGGCGCCGGCGGGATACTCGCCTACGTCCCCTCGGAGGCGGTTTCCAACGAGAAACAGGTGACCCTGGTGAAGCCGGGAGGCAAGGAGACCGCGCTCGACCTCCCCTCCAAGAACTACTGGTATCCGCGTTTCTCTCCTGACGGGAAACGGCTGGCCCTCGACATCGGCTCCGGGCAGGGAAGCGACGACGACATCTGGCTCTATGGCATCGCTTCTGGCAACCTTGCGCGACTCACCTTCCAGCCTCCGTCCGCCCTCCCCATCTGGTCGTCCGATGGGCGTTGGGTCCTCTATGGCGCCTCTCGTAAGTCAGGAGCTTGGACGATCCAGCGCAAACGGGCCGACGGACGAGGCTCCGAGCAGGAGCTGTGGATGGGACACGACGTCACCACTCCCTCCGCGTGGCGGCCAGGCAGCGACGCATTCGCGGTCGGCGACGTCGGGGCCGGCAACCAGATCAAGTCGTTCCTCGTCTTGCTTCCCGGCGGCACCGCCAAGCCACTCGCCGACGCGCCCGGCACCCAGTGGGGCGTCACCTTCTCCCCCGATGGCCACTACTTCGCCTATACGACGACCGAGACCGGAATCGAGGAGATCTTCGTCTCCACCCTCCCCGAGGGTCAAGGCAAGTGGCAGGTGTCGGTCGAAAGCGGCGAGCAACCGGTCTGGTCACGCGACGGACGACACATCTACTACGTCAAGGACGACTCCATCTGGGACGTGGACGTCAACACCAAGGACGGTTTCCATTCCTCGGCGCCGCGCAAGCTATTGACCGGCCCCTATGTCCTGCGGACGGCGCCGTTCCGCAACTACGACGTCGGCCCCGACGGCCGGTTCGCCCTCATTCGCCGCCGTACCGACAACGTCGCCCCAAGCCAGCTCCAGGTCTTGGTCGGCTGGCAGGCGAAGATGGAGAAGGGCGAGAAGAACTAGACACCTACGAGGGCACTTTTCGTGAGACGCGCGCCAGGCCATCCGTTCGCCGCCGGGTCCTGTCACAGGGTGGTATCCCAGGGTCCTCGCTTAGGCTGCGGGACCTGGGAGCCCTCCACCCTGCACCACCCGGCGCCGACAAGCCAACCACATTGACCGAACAAGCGGACCTCTTGGGCTAGGGGACGACCAAGGGGGCGGTCGAGCTGAGCTGTTCGGTGTATCCTTGGCCGCACCGTGACGCTTGAAGCCGGGAAGAAGCTGGGGCCTTACGAGATCGTCGCACCGCTCGGCGCGGGCGGGATGGGTGAGGTCTACCGCGCGAGAGATACCAGGCTCAACCGCGAGGTTGCGGTCAAGGTCCTGCCGGCGCATCTGGCCGAGAGCCCGGAGCTTCGCCAACGCTTCGAGCGCGAGGCCAAGGCGATCTCGCAGCTCACCCACCCCCACATCTGCACCCTCCACGACGTGGGCAACGACGGCGGTGTTGAGTACCTGGTCATGGAGCTCGTGGAGGGCCAGTCGCTCGCCGAGCGTCTGACCGAGGGAGCGCTCCCGGTCAACCAGGTCATTCGCTACGGGATCGAGATCGCCGATGCGTTGGAAGCGGCGCACAAGCACGGCATCGTCCATCGGGACCTGAAACCAGGAAACGTCATGCTGACGAAGGCGGGAGTCAAGCTCCTCGACTTCGGCCTCGCTAAGCACCGGGCGGCCGCGGCTCAGGGCGAGATCGAGGCTTTGACCTCGCTCGCCACCGAGATGTCGCCGTCCCAGCCCCTGACCGCCCAAGGGACCATCATGGGCACCTTCCAGTACATGGCGCCCGAGCAGCTCGAGGGAACCGAGACCGACGAGCGCGGTGACATCTTCGCCCTGGGGTGCGTTCTCTACGAGATGGCGACGGGGAAGAAGGCGTTTACCGGCAAGAGCCGGGCGAGTCTGATCGCGGCCGTTCTCGAGCACCAACCGCCGCCGATCTCGTCGATCGAGGCGATGACCCCGCCGGCTCTGGACCGTCTGGTTTCGACCTGCATTGCCAAGGACCCGGACGACCGCTTCCAGACCGCGCACGACGTCAAGCTCCAGCTCCAATGGATCGCCGAGGGCGGCTCCCAGGTCGGGGCCCCCGCTATCGTCTCCGCCCACCGCAAGAGCCGCGAAAGGCTCTTCTTGGCTTGGGCGGCGCTCGCCACGATCGCTCTCCTGGCTGCCATCGGCTTCCTCTGGTTCGGCCTCGTTGTACGCGCGCCCAAGACCCCGCGGGTCCTGCGGAGCTCGATCGTCCTTCCAGACGGCCTCAACCTCGATGGACTCAATGATTCGCTGGCCCTCTCACCCGACGGCAAAACTCTGGCCATCGGCGCGGACAATGGCAAGGGGACGTCACCGATCTACCTCCGGGCACTCGATGGCCCAACGCCGCGGGCCCTAGGCGGGACGAAAGGAGCGGCCTACCCGACCTGGTCGCCGGACGGCCGCTCGCTGGCCTT